>NZ_JBGCCA010000028.1:0-129093 GCF_041261265.1 Streptacidiphilus sp. MAP12-33 | reverse complement strand
GGAAACAGAGCGTAACGACTGCCCAAGTACCCTGGATTTGCCCGGACAGTGACCACTTGGGCTGTACAGTGCTCACTCATTCCTGATCCCTACAGCGGCCCGGCACTGCGAGGAGCACAGTCCCTCGGTGGACGTACAGGTCGCAGAAATACTCGGCCTCGACGTCGAGGAACTGCTCGACGAGGAATCCGTCGCGGGCTTCGTGCAGGGAGTTCAGGGCATGCCCGGCGGTGAGGCGACCGGTCGGGTCGGTGATCCGGGTGTCGAACGCCTTGGCGTCGACCAGCTCCTTCAGGTGGTCCGGGTTGCGCACGACGAACGTGTTCAGCGTGGCCAGCCCGGCGCGGGGCTTGACCAGGACGGGCCAGCCCAACTCGCTTGCGGCCTCAGCGACCTCGTCGGCGTGGTGAACCACTCGGTGTCGGGCGACGGGCAGTCCGGCGGCGGCGAGGGTGGTCTTCATGGTCGCCTTGTCGGTGTAGGCGGTGGCGGCTTCCACCGTCAGGCCGGGCAGCGCGCGCGACTGCCGCAGGTGCGCGGCGGCGACGATGGCCTGCTCGTCGATCGTGGCGACGGCATCGACCTGGGGCAGGCCGGCTTCCAGGGCCTTCAGGGCGTCCAGGTCGTCCCAGTGCTCGATGGTGTGCCGTGCGGTGCCGGGAACGGCGGCGGTCCCGGCCGGTTGGAGAACGGTGACGGTGTGACCGGCGGCGAGGAGGGCGTTTTCCAGCAAGGGGTTGCCGGTGGACAGGACGAGGACGTGCATCAGCAGGGTCACTCCGGTGCGGGTGTTCGAGAGGAAGGGGAGGTGGGGGTGGTGGCGGTGCTGTCGAGCCGTTGGATTGCGGGCCCTTAGCGGACCGGCCTCAATTCGTTTGGCGGGAGGTTGCGGGCGGTGATCTGCCAGGCGGTGGCGGCCTGATGGGCGCGGTTCTCGGCCTGCTCGGCGGTGTCTCCGACGGCGAAGACGTGGCCGGCGGGGGTGAGCGTGCCGACGCGCGTGGGGCTCTGCTGGCCGACGTGGACGAGCTGGTCCACGTCGATGACGCCGGGCAGCTTCCGCAGCACCTCGGCGCTGTCCATGTCGGTGATCCAGCCGGGTGGGGCGATGGGGGCGGCCCAGGCCGCGGTCGGGCCGCTGCTGCGCAGGTCCGCCTGCGGGGTGAGGCCCATGGCCAGGTCGGCGGCGAGGGCCCAGGGGTTAATGCCGTGCTGGAGCTTGAGCAGGTGGGGCAGCATGGCGCCGCCGGGGCGCAGCCCGATCTCCCCGACCAGCAGGTCGCCGGAGCGTGCGAGCAGGATCTCGGCGTGGGCGAACCCGGTGACCAACTGGAGGGCGTCGGCAGCATCGCGGGCAAGGTCGATGACCTGCTGGGCGTGGTCGTCGTCTGGGCCCAGCAGCACCGAGCCCAGGACGCCGGTGCCCAGCAGCGGTTCGGGATACCGGCCCGGCACGGCGTAGACCTCGCGGCCGTGGTGGCGCAGGATCTCGCAGTGGAACTCGGCGAGGACGTCGATTCCCTCCTCGGCTATGAGGCCGCCACTGGCGTGGTCCAGTCCCCGGTGGATGCCGGAGGCGTGAAGGCTGGCGGGCAGGGCCTGGGGGCCGAAGGCGTCGCTGGCACGCAAGCGGTCGAGGTGGGCCTGGTCGCGGACGAGGAGGGTGCCGATCGCGGCGAATCCCCTGCGGGGCTTCACGACCACCGGCCAGCCGAGCAGCTCGGCAACGCTCTCGATGTCGGCGACGCTGTCCAGCGGGACGTGCCAAGCGACAGGGACGCCGGCAGCGGTGAGCACGTCCTTCTGGATGTGCTTGTCCGTTGCGGCTGTTGCGGATTCCTCGGACTGGCCGGGCAGGCCCAGCCGTTCGCGCAGGATCGCGGCGGCCCGCAGGCAGGGCTCGTCGGTGGTGACCACCGATTCGACAGGCAGCGCGGCCAGTTCGTGGGCGAGGACGGACAGCTCCCGCCGATCGTCCCATGCGGCGACGGTCAGCATCGGGTAAGGGACACCGTGGGCCTGGCGGTCGGCCTGGACGGCGGGCGGTACGACGACGAGGATCTGCTGTCCGCGCTCGGTGAGCAGGTCCTCAAGGTGGGAGCGGAGGGCGGAAAGCACAACAAGCATGGCGACGCTCCTTGTTGTTCGTGTCGGGGAAGGGGTTGCGCGGCGGGGCGGCACGGGCGCGGCGGCGGCGCGGTGCACTCGCTGGCCGCTACCGCTGGCGTACGACCGGCTGGTGGGGCTGGCCGGTGATCACCTCGGGCAGCCGCTGGCCTGGTGCCGGCGGCGGCAGCGTGACCGGGGGCAGGGCCGCCGAGGTGGTGCGGGCGGCCGAGTCGCGGCTGGACGAGGGGGTCGCCGCGGGCGCGGCCTGAACGACCACGTCGAGGAGGTCAGCGGGGCAGGCGTAGCCGATGCCCTGGCACCGGAAGGAGCGGACGGCGCGGGTGACCGCGGCGCTTCGCTCGGCGAGTCCGGTCACGCCGGGGGGCAGTTGGAACCGAACGTCCTCGGTGGTGGAGCGGTCGACGAATCCCGCCTCGCGCAGCAGCTGCTCGGCCTGGGCCTGGGTGGCCAGGAGTTCCTCGCGGCCGGGGACACCTAGTTGCTCCAGGCGCTGGTACACGACCGCGAGCATCGCGGGCACGCTGCCCCGGTTGTGCTCGTGCGGTCCTCCGGGCTCGCTGTTGTAGATCACCTCGAACTGGTCACTGTCCTCCGGGTGGTCCCGGGTGACGTGCCAGCTGTCGGGGAACCCGGGGATGGTGTCGCCGGCGTCTCCGGTCTCCTGGGGCGGCGAGATCGTCAGGTGCGCGCCGTCGGGCAGCAGCACGTGGACGACGTACTCGCTCAGTCCGAAGTCCTCGACACACTCCAGCCCACGGTGTTCGAGCGGACCGGTGATGTGCGGGTACCGACGGCTCACCCGAGCGGCGTCGAGGGGCCTGGGTGTGAAGGGGCCGAAGACATAGGCGTTCAACGCGTCGGGCTTCTCGGTGAACAGGACGGTCACCTGGGGCTCGGACTCCACGGTCGCTCTCTTCTGCTGCGCGGGACAGGGGTGGTGCGCCCGCCGACGCAGCGTCGATCGCGTCCGTCGGCGGGCGGATCACCAGATTCAGCGCCGCGCGGCCGGATGCATCCGGCCGATCTTGTGCTAAGGCGGCAGGAGGGCCCCGATCCTGGCTGGTGATGCGTCGGCGTACCGGGAAAAAGATGCGCAATCGGCCATTTGGGCGGACATCATGGTCGTCATGACCTCTCGCCCCGCCACGCCCGGATGGATCGTCATTGACGTGCCGCCGCCACTCACCGCCGGCTTCACTGACCTGCTCGACTCGGCAGAACTCCAGCACCGACGTGACGGAAGCCTGTTGAAGATCCGGACCAGGGAGTCATACAGCCAGGCGCAGCCGCGCCTACTGGTCACTCGCAGCGTCCCGCACACCGAGGCCGGATTCCGGCAGCTGAGCACACTGCCCGATCGGGGGGCCAGCCTCAACGCGCAGGATTTCGCCCCCTCCCTGGCCAAGCTGCGTGCTGACGACGCGCTTCCGGCCCGGGTCGCCGAGTTCCAGCTGACCTTTCAGACTTCGGCCCTGCAGGTTCTCCCGGATCGCCTTCGTGGATTCTTCACCGAGCGCGCTCTGCCGGTGCTCCCCGAGTCGGAGTTCATGGTGGTCGACATGGCCAGCGAGCTGAGCCAGCGCTACACGCTGGTCCGGCTCCTCCACCACGCGCTCATCTATCCGCAGGTGGCCTCGGCCGACCCGACCAAACGTCCGGGGGTCGGCCTGGCCACCAGCGTGATCCACGGGCTGCAGCCGTTTCTCTCCCCGGCTCTGGCGGTCGCCTCCCCGTACCTGTTCGGGGCAACCGCGGCGCGCGACCACGCCGTGGGTGTGTGGCTGTTCGGTGCGCCCCGCCCGGGGGCGGAGTGGCCGAGCAACCAGCTCGTCGACGCGCTGTCCTACGGCGACGACCGGATGATCGGCCCGCGGCAGCGGATGGGGCTGCAGCAGCCGGCCGCGACGGCCGAGCAGTTCCGGTCGTTCGTCAGCTGGTGGATCGAAGCGGTGAACAAGCTGCTGACCGTCGTGACCGACCCGAGTCGCTTCCCTCAGCCGCGGAGTGCGGGCCCGTACGACCCTGCCCGGCACTGGCAGTACCTGGCGAGTGTGGAGCGACTCTTCCGAGACGTTGGGGAGGTCATGCTCCTGACCGAGCAGCATGAGACGGCGCAGCTGCGCGCGGCCTACGACGCCCTGGACACACTGGAGGGCATGGGGATCGGCTCGTTCGACGAGGCCCTCAAGCCGAGCCAGGCCCAGAGGGTCCTCGGCGACCTCGCACAGGCTCTGCCCGCTGACGTGGCCGCCGTTCTGCTGCCGGCGTGCCAGCTCGGCGTCGACGCGCTCGGGCGTGTGAAGGACGAGTTCGTGCCGAGCCAGTACCTCGGGCCTAACGGCCTGGTCGGCATTCCCACGAAGAAGGGCGGCACCATCGACCGCAGCTGGGACACGGCCACCAGCCGGTACCTGCGGGTCGACCGGAACAGCGCTCACTCATACCTGAAGCTCGATGCCGAGGAGAAGGCGACGCTGTTCTCCCACACCGGCAGGCTCCCCCGGGGTCTGGCCAACATCGCGCTGCTGCAGCTGGCCGCCCTCCTGGCCAACCCGCAGACACTCTTGCGGAAGATCCCCCGCGTCGGCGAGTAGCCACGTCACCGGACCGGAAGAAGCTGCGCCAGCGTGTCTGACATCAGCTGAGCAGGCGCAGCCCCTCGGTTTGGCAGAGGTACCACCCGCTGACCGGGAGGCCATCCTCTCCTTGCCATGTGACCTGCGCCGACCAGCGCAGACTGCCCAGACGCAGCCGCCAGTGCTCGATCCGGGCGGGCCGCCACTGCCCGCCGACGCGGATCTGCGCCCGCGCCCAGCGGGCCTCCGTCGGCCAGGTGCGGCCCGGGCCGGTCAGCAGCGCTGCGGGTGCGGGCCTCGCGTCCCCGTCGTCGTTCCCGAGGTGGAGTCGTTCGGGTCGGGGGCGCGGGAGGGCGGTGCTCATGACGCCATCGTACGCCTGTTCGATTTTAGTTCCGTGCTCCGGCCGGGTGCCAGAAACGCCGAGGACGCCAGCCCGGCGGGGCTGGCGTCCTCGGTGCTGCTTTCTCAGAAGCGAGGCCACGTTAGTGTGCCGGACCCGACGGCGTATCGGGTTCGGTCAGCGCGTCGGGCGTCGCCTCGGCGCGGGTGCCGCAGCGGCAGCCTGTCCACTCCGGGGGCTGTTGCCGCGCTTCGCGGTGATGGGCTCGGTTGCGGCCGACAGTCCGGCGATCCGCCGGACCCGCCAGACCATCACGGCGGTGACCGAGTCTGCGCTGTCCAGCTCTCGCCACGACCTGGCCTCCTCCAGCAGTGCGGCCGGATCGTGGCCGACTGCCTCCGCCTCGGCGAGGGTCGCGGCGAGCGCGTCCCAGCCCTCCTGTTCCCGGGGGACACCCTCGGCGTCGGCCAGCCGGGTGCGGATGATCTCGTTCTGGCGTTCGCGGACCGGTGCCGGCAGCGTCCGGCCGCTCTGAGCCATCGCGGCCATCGGCCTGGCGGCAACCGTCCGGTAGGCCGCGCGCAGTTCGCGGGCGGCGGCGTCGGCGGCGGCGGCCTGCTGGCCGTGGCCTCGGCCGGAGTGCCAGCGGGCGGCGGCGATGGCCAGCAGGACCAGGGCGGACAGCAGCATGGCGGTCGCCCCGCCGTCCTCGCCGCGGTTGGTGGCGTAGCCACTGGAGAGCATCTGCCGGGCGGCGTAGCGCAGGCTGCGGTTGTCGGCGCGCTCGGCTCGGACGTGGCTGCGCGAGGCACGCTCGAACGCCCGCGCCGCTGCGAGGAGCTGGGCGCGGGTGTCGGCCGGTGCGCGGATGGCGATCACGTCGATGACCTCGATCGCTCCGGCGAGCTGGGCAGCGACCTGCTCGTCTTCGCCTTCGTCGATCGTACGGGCGGCGGCCTCGACCGCCTGGGCTGCGCCGCGCCGGGCCTGTGCGGCTCGCGAGCCGGGCGTGCGGATCTTGCCTGTCGCCGCGCCGTCGGGCGGCATGGTGTCGGCGGCGTCGACCGGTCCGGTGCCCAGGCGCTTGCGGATGCGGGGCAGGGAGAGGTCCGGGGCGAGCCGGGAGCCGCCGAAGAACACCGGCTCGCCGTTGGCGTTGCGGTCGTCCGGGTGGGCGACGGAGTATCCGAGCACGTCGCCCGACGGTCCGGTCTTGAAGCTGACCAGGAGGCCGGCGGTCTTGAGCCGGTCGAGGAACTCCTGCTCGTCGGCGGCGCCAGCGAGGGCGCGCCGGACGGCGTCGCGCAGTTGGAGCCGGACGGGCTCGCCTTTGCCGAGGCGTTTCGCCTTGTGGCCTTCGGCGCTGGTGGGCCGTTTGGCGGCGGTCCCGTCGCCCTGGTTCAGCTCCTTGAGGCCGAAGTCCTTCTCGATCTGGCGGCATGCGGCCTGTGCGCGCGTCGCGTCGCCGTTCAGGCGGGCCTGGCGCAGGTCGCCGCGCACGATGGTGGCCATGATGTGGATGTGGCGCGGGTCGTGGCGGACCGCGATCCAGCGGCAGCCGTCTGGGTCGCCGGGCTCGGCGATGCCGGCGGCGGCGACCACGCGGCGGGCGACCTCGGCCCACTCCTCGTCGGTCAGGAGCCGGTCGCCGGGGTCCGCGCTGACGGGGCAGTGCCACACGTGCCGCTTCGGCTTGCGGGTGCCGAGCTGGTTGACCCGCAGGTCGAGCGCGGCCTCCAGCTGCGAGAGCGTGGCGTTCGGGTCGCGGCCCGGGTCCGGGGCGAACCCGTCCCAGCTCGCGACGATGTGGGGGTCGGTGTGTTCGTCGTGCTTGCCGGGGCCGAAGAGGTAGGCCAGCAGTCCGTACGTCTTCGATCCGCGGCTGATGTCAGGGACCACCGGCGGCCCCGGTGACGAGCTGGGCGGCGGTGCGGTCGACAGTGGCGACGGCGGTGCGGACCGCGCCGAGCGTGGCGTCGAGGTCGGCCGGCCGGACGTGGCCGCCGGCGTTGAAGGCGAAGGCGACTTGGTTCAGGTTGTTGCCGACGCGGGCGAGGTGGGCGCGGGCGGCGGCGAGGGCGTCGACGGCTCGGTCGAGGCGGTCTTGCGGGTCGCGGGCGCTGCTGTGGCCGCGGGCGGCTGCGAGCGTGCTGGTGGCGACGAAACGGGAGACGGTCTGCTCGCTCTGCTCGGCGGCGGTGACGATCTCGTCGCGCTCGGCGGCGTTGAAGCGGGTGACGATGCGGTGGGGGCGCTGCTGGGCGTCGCGGTGGCGGCGGCGCGGGCGGCGCTTGGGCGTCAACTCGGCTTCGGCTTCTTGGGGTCGTGGCGTGGTCGTGGCTTCTCCTTTCCTCGGTTCCCGGAGCGCCCTCGCTCCGGGTTCCTGGGTGGAGTCGAGCGCCCTCGCTCGGCTCCGCCCAGGTCCCTCGCCCCCCGTGGGGCGAGGGCAAGTGCCTGGGGCGGCCCGTAGGGCTGCCCCAGGCGATAGCTTGCTGCGCCGTGGGTGCCCGTCCCCGCCCCGGATTGCCCGGGTCAATTCGCTCGCACCGCAACCGACTTCAGCGCGTCGAGGCCGCCTCCAGCTGGTAGTCGACGAGCGCCTCGACGGCGTACTCGATCGCCTCCGGCGGGGTCTCCAGGACGAACTGCGGGCCGCTGCGGGTTCGGCGGAGAATCCAGCTGCCGTCGCGCGCCCCGTCGGCGCTGTGGAGGATGCCCTGGTCGCGCAGCAGGGTCATCAGGCCGATGGCGAGGTGTTCGTCGGTGTTGCTCTTGGCGGTCAAGTTGGTTCCTCGGGTGGAGTGGTGGCACGTTCGGCGGGTTTCGGAGAGGTCAGCGTCGGGAGGGCGGGGGTTTGCCCTCGATGTCCTTCAGCTCCCGCAGGAGCTGGCCGAGCGCGGTGTTGTTGATCGGAACGTTCTGGGCCCGGAGGCCGGCGCGCAGGGTCTCGCGGGTCAGTCGTCCCTCGGCAGTGGCGGCCACCGTGCGCCCGATCGGCATCAGCGCCTCCAGTTCGTCCTCGCTCAGCTCGCGCTTGCGGGCCCCGCGGTCCGGTGCCCGGTCAGCGCTGGGAACCGGGGACGGAGCGGCGGGGGCGGGCTCGGGGACGGTGGCGGCCTTCGGGACGGTCCCCGGTCCCGGCCCCGGCCGGTCCCCGCTGGGGACGGTCGGCGTACCTGGGGTCTCCGCGGTCCCGGTCCGGGGACCGGCCTCCTTCACAGGGACCAGGCGCGGCCGGGTTTCGGGACCAGTCCCCGCGCTGGCGGTCCCCGGTGCCGGGACGGCGCGCAGTGCGGTCGGCCGGGCGGGGACGGTCCCGGGGTCGCGGGGACGCGCGGCTGCGGCGTCCGCCGGGGCGGGGACGGCCGGGACCGGGGACGGGGAGGCTGGCGCGGACGCCGGAGTGCGGTGGGGTGCGGTCGCGGTGGCGGCGCTGACCCGGCCGGCTCCGTCGGTCTCTCCGCCCGGACGGGACGCCGTACTGCCGTTGGGGACCGGTCCGGATCCGTGCCGGGGACCGGGTGGGGCTGCCGGGACCGCAGCGCTGGGGACTGCGGCGGGCGCGGCGTGCACCAGCGGGGCGGATTCGGTCCCGGCGGGGACGGTCCCGGTGGGGTTGCTCGGCGGCGCCTGGGTGCCGGGGACGGGGGCGGGGGGTCCGGGGACGGGGACAGCCACCGGGGTGGGGACCGTTCCGTTCTCGGGGAGCGTCCCGATGCTGGAGGCGGGAGCGGGGGCCTGGGGACCGGGGACGGTCCCGCTGGCGGCATCGGTGCCGGGGACGGGGGCGGCTTGCGGTTGCGTCCCCGGGAGGGCGGTTGGTCCCGGCGGGAGGGCGGTCGGCTCCACGGGGGCCTTGGTCAGCGGCACCGGGGAGGGTGTGGGGAAGGCAGGCAGCTCGGGGTGCTCGTCCGCAGGGGCGGAAGGCGCGTTGTCGAGGGCGGCGGCCTCGGTGCGGTTGCGGTTCCACCACCGGCTGCGGACGGCGGGCTTGGTCTGGGCATCCTGGTCGGAGGTGCCCCGCTGGTTCCACCAGCGGGTCTTGCCCGGCTCCTGCGCCGCCGAGTCGGTCTCGGGGTCTGCGTCGGCGCCGGAGCTGTGGCGGGACATGACGATGTAGAGGTGGGTGGCGCCGCCCAGTACCAGCGGGGCGATGGTGCTCAGCACGCCGACCGACCAGTCCGGCAGGTGCAGGCCCTCGCCGGCCGGGGTGAGGTCGTTGAGGCGAACGGCGTGGGTCCAGTTGGCCCAGACGCTGGTGGCCGTGGCGCTGCCGAACACGCTCCAGGTGTAGGCGCGGGCCCTCAGCGGCGCTTCCTTCAGCACGACCAGCGCCCTAGTGCCGTAGGCGATGAAGCCGTCGATGGCGACCGGGAACAGGTACGTCAGTTCGGGCCGGATGTGCATGGCGACGGCCATCTGCTGCAGGGCGTCGTAGGACAGGGCTCCGCCGACGCCGCCCATGGCGCCGATCGCCGCTTTGTCCCACCAGGACATGCCGGGTGCGGGTCGCCGGTCGTCGCTCATGCGGCCACCGCCCGGCTGCTGTCCAGGGAGGCGGCAATGCGCTGCTCGCGCCGGACCGTCAGCGGCTGGGTGGCGATGTTGGAGCGGGCCTCGCGCAGCAGCTCCAGGCCGTACTTGCGGCTGATGCCGAGGACGGGCGCCCAGGTGTTCGCGTCCAGCTCGAGGATCGCGGCGACGGTGACCACGGAGGTGCGCTCCGGCCGGGAGAGGTGGACCGGCCGGCCGGCGAGGGCGTCGCGGATGCGCTGCTCCTCCCAGCGGAACACGGCAGCGCGGCGGTGGAGGACGAGGCGTTCGGCCTCGGAGAGTCCGCCGCGGATGCCCCAGCGGTCGTTCAGGTCCAGGGCCTCTTCCAGGCACTGCTGGCTGACGGGGCATGACGCGCAGGTCGCCTTGGCGGCGGCGGTCTCGTCGGTCTCGTCGGGCAGGGGGTGGAACTGGTCCGGGTGCGCGGTGCCGGCGCAGGCGGCATCGGTAGCCCAGCTGTGGTCGCGGCGGCGGCCTGCGAGCTGGATCAGGGTGGGCTGGGTGTCGGGCACGGGTGCGGTGTTCTCCGAGGTGGGCCTGCTGCGGCAGGCGGCTGGTCGCTGGCGGCCCTGCGGCGGTGGCGGAGGTCGCTCAGCAGTTGGTGGCGGGCGCGGGGGTGGCTCTCGCCAGGGCGCGGACCTTGCGCTCGATCGCGGGGGCGGCGAGCGGGTCGGCCGGGACGCGGTCACGGGCTGCTTGCAGCTGCGCGAGGGCGCGCTGGTAGCCGGGCGAGGCGTTCTCCCGGGTTCTGACCGGTCCGGGCTGGCGGCGGTCCGGTGCGGTGGTGCCGGTGCCCGGCGCAGCCACGGCCTTGCTGCCGCGGTCGGCCAGGACGCGGATGCTGCGCACGGTCGTCTGCTGGTGGATGCGGTTGATCTCGGCGACCAGGTGGTCGGCGAAGTGGCGCAGGTGGGTGGCGTAGGCGGGCGAGTCGGCCTGGACGTCGAGGCGGCCGGAGGCGTGGTCGAAGGCGACCGCGTTGGTGTGGGAGGCCAGTTCGCCAGCGGCGCGGGGCCACAGGTCGGCGACGGCGCCGCCGGACAGCGGCCCGTTCCAGGCGTGCTGCTCGACGAGGGCGCCGAGTGCGGCAAAGAGCCCGACCGGGTCGCGGTCGCCGGAGCGGGCTGCGGCGCGAAGCGGGGTGCGGGCCTTGGTGGCACCGGTGGGGCGCTTGGCGGCGTCGGCCTGGGCGCGGCGCAGGGCCAGGCGGGCGAGGTCGATGCCGTGTGGCTCGTCGGGCGGGGTCATCTGGTGGCTCCGGTGGTGAGGTGGCTGGAGGTGGTGGTGAGGCGCGCGACGCGCTCGACGAGGTCGGCGCCGTAGATCTGCTCGGCCTTCTCGCGGCCGGCGAGGGTGATGGCGGAGGCGACGAGCGCGGGCTGGCCTGCGAGGTACTGGCGCCAGGCGAGGGTGCGGACCTCGGCCCGCTCGGCGTCGGTGGGTTCCTGCGGCAGCTCGACGAGCGGCTGCTGGCGCTTGGAGGCGGTGAAGGCTTCGCGGACCAGGCGGACGACCGCGTTGCTGCGCGGCGCGGACCACGAGCTGCGCCACTCGGCGTGGCGCTCCCGGCTGGCCGGGCGGCTGTCACGCCACCAGGCGACCAGGTTGGCGCGCTTGGCCGGGGTGTCGAACAGCTTCTCCACGCCGACCAGGCGGGCCGTCAGGAAGCCGCTGGGCCGTTGGATCCGGTCGGAGGGGGCGCGCAGGGCGAGTACGGCGATCACCTCGTGGGCCGTCCAGCCCGCGTCGGCGAGGTGCCGCACGGCCCAGGCCACGCGGGCGACCGGCGTGCCGGCCAGCCACGGGACCTGCCGCACCAGCTCCAGGCCGAGCTGGTAGCGCCGCCCAACCGCGTTCAAAACCTTGCGGGTTCTGCCTCTTCTCGTCGGGGAGCTGCTGGATTGCCCGCTTCGAGGCTCGCCCTCAGAGGGAGGAGAGGTGAGTGCCGCAGGAGAGGCAGTGCAGGAACCACCCCCCATTGGGGTGCAATCCGAACTCCCAAAAAAAGAGGGCTTCTTGGTCCTGCTGGCCTTGCGGCGCACGGTGCGAGCGGCCTTCTTCCCGAGCCGGGCCAGCTGGGTGCGGCCGTGCTCGGAGACGCCGACGACGGCGCGGATGACGGTGTCCGAGGGCGCGGTGCGCAGACCCAGAGCCTGGTCGAAGGAGATGGGTATGGTGCGGGCGAACTCACTTGCGCGGGCTCGCTCCTGGCGGACGCGTGTGCCCTTGACCCGGTAGGTCAGCAGGCCCGCCTCGCGCAGGATCGCCATGTGGTACTTCACGGTGCGCGTGGAGACCTTGAGCACCCGGGCCAGGAAGTCGACCCCAGGCCGGCAGGGGTTGAGCTGGGCAAGCTGCTGGGCCAGCAGCACGGTGGTCGTGCCGAACCGCGGGCCGTGGCTGCGGACCGGCGTGCGGGCGCCGATGTCGTGGGCCCAGTGGACGGCCTGCATCCAGGTGTAGGGGTCGGGGGCGATGCGCGAGCTGGTGGTGGAGATCCACTGCTCGGCATCGGGAACGGGCAGGCCGGGGCCGCCCGGTGCCCTGTCGGCGCAGGTGCGCGAGGGCAGGAGGGAGCTAGGCATGGAGGTGGAAGGTTTCGCCTGGTGCGCGCGGCACCGGTCGCCAGGGCAGGCGGTGCCGTCAGCGCGGAACGGGTGAGGGCGAGAGAAGGCGCATCAGGGGCGCGGCTGCGTCCGGCAATGGGACGGTCGGTCCCGGCGCGGGTGTGCCTGCGCGGCGCGATAGTCCGGGTGCGGCGGGTCAGCTGGCCAGCGGACGTGGTGAAGACGGAGGCTCAGGCCGCCAGCGGAAGGTCCTCGCCGCCAGCAGCGGCCAGGGCGGTCAGTTCGCCAGTGGCCAGGTCGAGGCGGTGGGCGCATCCGCGGTCGAGCGGGAAAGCCCTGCTGATCCATCGGGCCATCGCCTGGCGGATCGCCAGCGGCTGCGGGACGTGCCTGCCGTGCGCGTCGTACGCCTCGGCGGTGCGCGGCAGGCCGCTCTCGGCGGCACTGTTCAGGCGCACCGATGCGGCGCCAGGGGCGAGCTGGGCGAGGATCTCGGCGAAGGCCACGGAGGCAGTGGCGACCAGGCGACCGTCAAAGGCCCCGGTTGTGCGGATCGAGGAGGACATGCGAGACTCCTAGGCTGATGTCCGGCCGCGTTGTGAGATGCGGAGGCCGGGCGTCGGACGTGATCGACGTCCTCGCGTGCGGAGGAGTCCGGGAGCGCCAACTTCCGGGCCCTCCGCCGAGGGCGGCCGAAGCCGCTGCCCCGCCGGTCGGACCGGCTTGCCAGCGAAGGCAGCCCCCGGATGGGCAGGCGCGATACAGCCCCCCACCAGGGATTCTGCACTTAAGTTTCCCTTCGGCGAGATCAACGTACACCAGAGTTCGCCCGAATGGGGCACTAAAGTTCTGGACCCGGCGTGCATCTGGGCACCGTTGGGTACTAAAGTGCGCCCGTGGGACGATCTGACACGGAGGACAGGGCGATGGCGGGACAGACTGACAAGGACAAGGGCCTTGCGCAGATCGCCGCACGGCTCAACCGCCTCTTCGAGCGCCGCCACCCCGAGGACCGCGGCCCGTACAGCATCGGCGAGGTCTCCACCGGCACCGGAATCAGCGACACCCTGATCCGGGGCATGCGCCGTGGCGACAAGACCAACCCGACGATCGACACCCTCATGCGGCTGGCCGCCTTCTTCGACGTGCCCCCGACCTTCTGGGTCTCCGAGGATCCCGAGAAGGAGATCGCCGGCCGCGACCTCCAGCGCGCCATGGAGGATGCGGGAGTCCACTCCGTCGCCCTGCGGACCAAGGGCCTCGACGCCCGGGGCATGCGGTTCGTCATCGAGTCGATCGACATGGCCCGCAGCTCCCAGGGCCTCCCCCCGGCAGAGAATCCGGACGAGCCGACCAACTGAGCCCCCGCAACGACCACCGCACCCGCGCAACAAGGGGCCAAGCACGCCGCAAAATCTACGCGCGGTGATTTTACTGCCTACATTTCTGATTGCCAGTCAGAAATGCACGCCCCCCAATCGGGGGTATTCGCACCCCCCACCTTGGGGAAATGCAGCCCACTTCTTGGGGAAACCGAGAAGGAATCCGGTAAGGGTAAGAGCGTGACGCAAGTCACTCTTACCTTTGGCATGTCCACGAGTTTATTACTTTCGGTAGTGAACCATCTGGACGGGACCTGCGAGTCTCCAATGATCGCTAGATATTTGCCCTGGTCAGATGCAGGATTGACGCAACACTGCGTAGCGAACTGGACGCCTACCGTCCAGTATGCGGACGCCCGGGTGGATCGGCTCTTAAACGATCTTTATCCGCTGCGCTTAACATCCTCACGTCACTCTGACGAAGGGTCGCGATATTCGATGCGCGCCCTTACTCGGCGTATCCATGATCATTTCTTGGGAGGGGTTCGTGCATGCCAAATCGCTGCGTGCCGCTTGCGAGGATCGGCTGCGTCAATTGGATTTGCCGCACCGCTTCACCGAAGCCGAGCTGATCGAGGCAGTATCCGCCCGCGTCGGCCGCCGGATCGTCTGCGAGCCCAAGGACATGCAGAACAGCAACGGTTGCGGGCTGGTGCAGCGCAAGGACGACCATGAGGTCGTCTTCTACGAGCAGAGCGCACCGCCGCTGTTGCGCCTGCAGATCATTGCCCACGAGCTGGGCCACATCCTGTTCGACCACAAGGGGACCGTGAACCGGTCCGACTTCAAGACGGACGCTCAACTCGCCGCTGAGATCGACTGGGAGGGCACGCTCGGCATCTCGGCACGAACCTCGTACGACACGCCCGAAGAGGAGGAGGCCGAGACTCTTGGTTCCCTTCTCATCTCGCGGATGGTCAGCGAGCGCAAGACACCCTCACCCAGACCCACCGCCGCCTCCGAGCGGTGGGCCGCCATGTACACCTGAGACGAGCCACCGTGATCACCATCGTCACCTTCGGCCTGCCTGCCCTCCTCCTCGCGGCTGCGGCCTTCTGGATGCGCCCGCGCCCGGAGGACGTGCCCAGACCCTCCAACGCCGCCTCGACCGCCGTACTCCTCGTCGCCTGGGCCGTTGCGATCACCGGGTTCAACCCTGCGGTAGAACACGCCTCGGACCTCCTCACCAGGGACCTGGCCAAGCTCGTCAGCAATGTGCTGATGCTCGGCGCGAGCCTCGCCGTCGTCGGCTTCCTTTTCGCCCTCAACTACAAGCCCGGGAAGGCCCGGGCGAAGCTGCTGCCCCGCTTGTGGCTGCTCGCCCTGGCCATCGCGGTGATGAGCGTCGCGTTCTTCGCGACCCCGGCGGATCGACGCTGGAGCAGCCCCTTCACCAATGCCCACTGGGGCCAGGCACCGGCCACGCTCACCGTCTACACGATCGCCTACGTCGCCTTCATGGGCCATGCCACCTATGACGCCCTTGCCCAGACCTGGCGGCGAAGCACCGAGACGGACTGGCGCGTCCACAAGTTCGGGCTTCAGGCTGTCACCGCCGGCTGCTTCTTCGTCCTGCTCTACCTGCTCTACAAGGTCGTCAACGCAGCAGCCAGCCTCGCCCACGTCGACCTGTTCCCCGGCGGCCCGCACTGCACGTCACTAGTAACCCCCTACCGCTGCGCCTTCTCATTCACCGCCCCGCTCAGCGGCGTCCTGCTGATCACGGCCGGACTCACGGTGCCTGCGATGGCCTGGCCGCTCGTCAAGCACAGGCTCACCGCCTGGCAGCGGCAGACCGCTCAGGTCATGGCTCCCTTGTGGCAGGACATCACGGCGGTAGACCCCGACGTCGTGCTGAACACCATCCGCAGCACCGAGCCCGACCTCTTCCTCCACCGCCGCACCGTCGAGATCGCCGACGGCATCCTCACCCTGGAGAAGCACCGCTCACTCGCGGTCCAGAAGGCTGCCCGGGAGGCGGTGGCCGCCGCTGGCCTCAGCGGCGCCGAGGCGGACGCCGTGGTAGAAGCGGCGATCGTCGCGGGCGCAATCCAGGCAGCCCGCTGGGGCGCCGCCGACCAGGATGAGCCCGCGCCACTGGCCGACCGCGGATCCGTCCGCGAGGCGGACCTGGACGAGGAAGCCATCTGGCTACGGTTGGTGGCCGAGCAGTACACCGGAAGCGACATCGTCCACCGCATCGCCGCAGCACACCAGCCCCCCGCGCTGGACCCGGCATAGGAGCGAGCAGCATGGCCAGCCCCTTCTCTGACCCCGCCTTCTACCGCAACCGCTACCCCGTCTACGCCGCTCTGCGGCAGCGGTGCCCCGTCGCCCAGGTGCCCATGGGCGGCAGCTCCGGGAACGCGACCGTGGTCACTGGCTACGACCAGGCCCGAGTCGCGCTCGCCGCCTCTGAACTGTCGAAGGACACCGGCGCCTTCTTCGCCGACCGGCCCTCCGGCCGCGCGCTGCACCCGGCGCTGGCCAGCACCATGCTCAACAGCGACCCGCCCGACCACACGCGGCTGCGCCGCTTGGTCACCCGGGCCTTCACCCCAGCCCGCGTCCTGCAGCTGCGGCCGGCGGTGCGTGCCCTCGCCGAGGAGCTAGTCGGCGGCTGGTCCCCGGGCGACCGGGTGGACCTGATGGAGGGTCTGGCTGTCCCGCTGCCGGTCGCCGTGATCTGCCAGCTCCTCGGTGTCCCCGCCGCCGACCGCGACAGCGTCCGCCGCTGGTCCTCGGACCTGCTCGCCACGGGCGACCACGAGCGGATCGACGCCGCCTCCCACGCGCTCGCCGACTACATGACCAACCTCGCAGCGGCCAAGCGTAAGGAGCCCGACGAGGCCCTGCTGTCCGCTCTGGTCGCGGTCCGGGACGAGGACGGCGACCGGCTCAGCGAGCTGGAACTGGTCTCCCTCGCGGTGCTGCTCCTGGTGGCGGGGCACGAGACGACCACTGCAGCGATCGGCAACGGCGTCCTGGCCCTGCTCCAGCACCCCGATCAGCTCGCGCTGCTGCACGCCGATCCCGGCCGGATCCCCGGTGCCGTCGACGAGCTGCTGCGCTACGACGCCCCGGTTAGCATCGCGACCTGGCGGTGGGCGCCGAAGGACACCGCGATCGGCGATGCGGAGGTGCCGGCGGGCAGCCCGGTCTTTGTGAGCCCCGGCGCCGCCAACCGCGACCCGGCCCGGTTCGCCGACCCGGACCGGCTCGACCTCGGCCGGCACGACGCACGGGCGCACCTGGCCTTCGGTCACGGCATTCACCGCTGCCTCGGCGCGCCCCTTGCCCAAGCCGAGATCGAGACCGTCCTGCTCCTTCTGCTGGAGCGCTTCCCCGGCGTGCAACTGGCCGTACCTGCTGATCAGTTGCCGTGGCGGCACTCCCGGCTGGTCCGCGGGCTGGAGGCACTGCCCGTCCGGCTGTAGCCCTCGGTGGTGCTGCCCGGTTCCGCCGGGCAGCACCATCCGCTGGCGGGCCCGTCCATGTGCCACAGCGGCCACACGAGGCCGACAGCCGCCCGATCGCGGCCCCCCGGTCCACCGGGGCCACTTTGCTGGTCACAGGCTCACAGCGGGCCTCACCGCCGTGAACTCGCCATCGCCGCACGCACCTTCGCGATGCCGCGAGCGGTGACCTGGACTCCGCGATCCGCCGCGCCGTCCGCCCGACCCGCCCATCGGCAGCCCCCGCACAGCCCCGGCTCGGGCAGTGGGTCGCGGCACTGCTCGCACTCCGCCAGCCGCCGCTGTGGCGCGATGGGCCGTTCGGCGGGCTTCTTCCTCTCCAGCCGCGACCGCAGCACTGCGACCGGGGAGTGCACCACTTCGGGCAGCCCGGTCAGCAACGCCTGCCGCAGCGCGTCCTGCGAGGCCCCGCGCTCCATCCACTCCCGCACCAGCGGGGCGAGCGCCGCCGCCTCCGCCACGCCCAGCTGCAGCCTTCGCTCCGGGCGCACTGCTCTCAGCAGTGCGTTCACCGCTGCGAGCGACTCCGCGTCCAGGTCCCCCGGCTGTGCCGGAGGTGCTGCGCAGTGCGGTTTAGGGGTCTGTTCGGGAGCAGTCTCCTCCCGCCCTCCCTCGTTGTCGGCTGGGACCGTCTCGGCGAGCGGCTCCGTCTCCTCGTCGGTGGGGAGGGAGGGTACTTTGACCAGGTCCTTTGGAAGGACGCCACGGTCATCGCAGTCCGGTGCACCGGAGCCCGGCGCAGTGGCACCCGGCAGCACCCCCGTCTGCGGGCGGTCGAAGACGTGCGCCTCCGAGCGCACCCGGCCATTCGACAGGCGGACCACCACCACCCGGTAGTACCCCCACACCCGCAGCTCGTCCAGCGCCGCCGCCAGGGCCTTGCGGCCCTGCGGACTGGAGTCCGCCATCTGCCGGCACGTCTCGCGCCAGTCGTCCGGACGGGACAGGAGATCCACCAGCAACCCACGGGCGGTGTAGCTCATAGCGCGGTTCTGCGCCAGGACGTTCGGGATGATCACGAAGTTCGTCGGGTGCGGGCTGCGGTGGATACGCAGGGAGAACCTCCTCGCCGCCTCGGCCGGGCCATTCCCAGTCGAGGGACGACGGACCATAGCCAGGAAGCTGCCGCAAGTGAAGCCCACACCGAGCGACCTTGATCACATTGATCATCACGCCCGGCGGTGTGCGATCACCAGGTCGAGCGTCGCGGCGTCGGGAGCAGACCGAGGGTGACTCCGACGAAATCACCCAGCGCCGCCACAGGAACCTCGCACGCTCCGGGCGGCGTTCACGTCGTCGCGGTCCCAGCCCAGGTTCACTCCGTAGTCGTCTTCCTCGCCGTCACCTCGCCGGCGTCGGTTTGCTCCTCCTGCGCGGTGATGTCGTGGGTGCGCGTCTCGCTCTCGCGCTTGGGAACGGTCGCACGGTCAGGTTCCCACGGCGTCGGCGCGCGAGGGCCGGACCCGCAGGTGGAGCGCATGGCGGATGATGCCGGTGCTGCGGGTGACGGCCATCTCCAGCCGGGTGCGGAGGTCCGGCGGCATGGCTGAAGAGTTGAGGCCGCACTGGTCCACCATGTCCTGCAGACTGGCCAGTTCGCGGGAGGTGGCGTGGGCGGTGGCGACGGGGTGGGCAAGGATCTCGCGCGCGGCGTGCCCGTCGGCGGCCTGCACCGCCCGGTTCAGGAGCGTGCCGCTGATGCGGGGGGCGGGTCCGGAGATCTCGCCGGTCAGGTCCAACATGGCAAGCCCCAGCCGGGCGTCGAAGACCGCCAGCCCCGAGGCGGGCTCGTGGGCGTCGTAGAGGTCAGCGAGTGTGCGCCAGTCGGTGCCGCACAGGGTGGGCTTCGTCGAAGCGCTCCGACACCAGGCGCGCAGGCAGGCCGCTACCGCGTGCTCCCAGGCTTCGCGGGGCTCGGCTTCGTCGAGTGCTGCACACGCTGCGGTTGGGTCGCTGGCGGTCAGGGCGGCGATGACGGCGATCTGGCGGCCGTCCAGGAGCCGTTGGCCGATGCCGTGGTGGGCCTGCATGTGTGCCAGCGCGGCCTCCCAGCGGCCGGTGCTGGTCAGGGCGCGGGCGCCGTCGGCAAGGACCGCGGTCCACAACCAGCTGCGGACCTTGTCCTGGTCGCCGGCGTCTTCGGTGACGAGGTCGGCGGGGACAGCAGCGCCCTCGATGACGGTGGCGGTGCGGGTGGAGATGGCGTGCAGCAGGCGGGTCAGGAGGTGGTGGGCCTGGAGGCCGCGGCTGGCTCGGATGTGCAGGCGGGCGAGGTTGACCAGAGGCTCCAGCGCGCGGATCGCCTCGGCGGCCGGCAGCGGCGCGGCGGGCGGGTAGGCGGCGGCATGCTGCAGGCACCAGGTGCGGGCGGTGGTGTGGGCGCCGACGTCGGAGGCCAGGAGCGCGGCCTGGTTGCACACGGTGGCCGCCACCGCGCCGTCGGCGGTGCGGTGCGCGGTCTCCTCCAGGGCGAGCAAGGTCTCCACGCGCTGGTGTAGCGGGGTGCAGGCGGGTCGGGGCCGCGGGACAAGAGGGTAGCGGCGGGCGAGGGTCTCAGGTGGCTGCCGCATGGTGAACGCTCCCCTCGGTGGTGGGGTCCGGGCCGAGGATGGCAGCGGCGGCGGCGTGGGTCAGTGCGCTCTGGTCGGGCATGGACAGCCCGGCGCGGTTGAACGCGAACAGGATGTGGTGGGCCAGCACGGCGCGCAGCCCCCGGTGCAGTTCGCCGGTGGCGGCCAGCCGGGCGAGGTCGTTCCCGGCCAGGGTGTAGGCGCGGGCCCGGTGGGTGTGTTGGTCCAGGCGGTCTCCGGGGAGCAGGGGTTGAGCACCATCGGCGGTGAGCAGGCGGTGCATGCTCTCGCGCAGCCGTTGTGCGTGCTCGGCGTTGGGTGCGGGGCGGTGGGCGGCGACGCGGGACCACACGTCGCCCTGCTCGTACCAGTCCAGTTCGGCGCTGCGCAGCAGCAGGCTGCACAGGAGCAACGTTGTCTCGCGGCGGTGGGCGGTGCCGTGGGTAGCGGCGTCGTCGAACAGGTTGCGAGTGTCGAGGTGGAAGAGTCGGTGGGCGACGTCCATGGCTCGCGGGCCGCCGAAGGCGAAGGTCTCCGGTTCGTAGTGCACCGGGGTCCACCCGGTGAGGAGGCCGGCGGTGGTCAGGCTGTCCAAGGCGGCTTCGATGCGGGTGTGGTGGCCGGGGCCCGGCTGGTAGCGCATGCGCCAGCAGGGGTGCTTGCGCATGACGAACCAGGCGTTGATGGCGCCGTCATCCTCGGCCTGCCGCAGCAAGGGGGCGAGGATGCGCGCAGCGGTGGGCTCGGCGTCTCGCCAGGTGGGGAAGGTGATGTTGGCCTGGTGCCAGGTGGCGGGGGTCATCGGCGCTCTCCGGTTCGACTGCTAGGCCAGGGCGAGAAAGGTGTCCCAGTGGGGCGCGGGGGTGCTGTAGCCGGTGCCCAGGGTGTGCAGGGCAAGGGCCGCTCCGGCGGTTCCGTCCAGCAGTTCGGGGTTGCTGCCCGCGGGTTGCAGGGTGCGGTTCAGGCGGAGGGCGAGGACCGGCAGACGGGCGGCGATGCGGGTGTTGCCGCTGGTGGCGGCGATCCGTCCGGCGCAGTGGAGCAGACCGGCGACGCCGTGGCACAGGCCGGGCTCGGAGAGCTGGTCGAGCTGGACGGGATTGGTCAGGGCGGCGAGGACCGCGGCCTCGGCGATGCGGGCGCGTTCGGGTTCCTGTAGGGCGAGGGCGGCGAGTTGCTGGGCGCGGGCGGTGCCGGCGACGCCGTAGCACCAGGACGGCCTCGGGTTCAGGTCCGGGTGGACCGTACCCTCGTGGGCCTGCTCGGCGGTGATCTGGCCTGGCCACCACGGGACAGTGTCGGTGCCCTGGCGCCAGGCGTCCGTCCAGGCGCAGATGCGGACCAGTGCTTCGGTGTGGCCGGGAACGCGCCGGTCGGCCAGGAGGGCCTGGGCGAGCACGGCAAGGGTGGAGCTGATGCCGTGGGACATGCCGAAGTTGCCGTGTCCGTCGGGGTAGTTGGGGTGGTCGATAGCGCCGCTGGGGGCCACGTCCATCCACCAGGGCGGGAGTTCGTCGCGCTCGGCGCGGGCGACGGGCTGGGTCAGGCGGACGAGGTAGGCCAGGGTGTCGTGGGTGATGTCGTGGTCGGGGTGGCGTGCGAGGTGGTAGGCGGCCAGTCCCGTCAGTCCCTGGATGAGGTCGAATTCCTCCATCGGTGGGCGCTGTTGGCGGTCGATGCGGTGGTGGGCTGCGGCGAGACGCCGGCGGGTGACGGTGACCGTCGCCGTGTCCAGTTTCCGCAGCAGCGGTGCGTAGCGCGGTTCCGCATCGACGGCGTGGTGCAGGAGGTAGGCCAGGGTGGGGGCGCCGAAGTAGAGGTTGGCGTTGGCGGCGGCGCTGACCTGGCCGTTGACGGCGGCGCTGATCCACGTGCGGGCGGTGGCCCAGTCGCCGTGGCCGGTGCGGGCGCGTACCAGGTGCAGCAGCGCGATGCCGCTGGCTCCGCCGGCCAGGGACTGTGGCCAGGCTCGGCCGCCGGGCGGCGGCCCGTCGGGCCATACGGCCGCCGGGTCCGCGAGGGCGGCGGCGAGGCGGTCGGCCGCGTCCAGCGCGTTGTCGGCGAGGGGGGCGGTGGTGGTCATGAGGATCTCCGTGCTCGGGCGCTCCAGCTCAGTGCGGCGGCCCTGGCCAGGTGCAGGTGGATGCGTTCGGCCCCCAGGTCGGGGCCGTGGACGCGGGCGTGGTGCAGGTGCAGCAGGTCCGCCAGCGTGTCTTCGGGGCCAAGCTCCGCGCCGGTGAGCGCCTGGCGGTAGGCGGCCAGGGCTTCGGCGCGTGCGGCCCATGCCGTGAGGACGTCCATGCCGGGATCGGGGGACGGGTCACCAGCCAGTGCGAGGGCCTGTTGGTGGACGGCGCGCGGCGGGGGTGTGTCGGTGGTGCGGGTGCGGGTGGTCAGCCAGCGCAGTGCGGCGGTGCGCTCGCCGAGCAGGCCGGTGGCCAGGTTGAGCATGCTGGCCGCTGTCAGCGCCCGCGGGTCGGGGCCGCCGCGCGTGCTGGTTGCGGCGAGTTGGGCTCGCGCGGCGGCGGAGTCGGCGGCGAAGACGTGTTCGACTGCGGCCAGCGCGGCCGGGCCGCCGAACCTGCCGGTCTCGGGCTGGTGCGTGTGCACGGTGGTGTGGGTGATCAGCCCGGCCTGCTGAAGGGCGCGGGTCCACGTGCCGACGGCTGTGAACGCCGCGCCCAGGGCGCCGTCGGCGACGCATATGCGCAGGCGGAGGTGGTCTGCGGGTTCGCGGTAGCGAAGGAACCAGCAGGCGGTGGGGGCCACTGCGGCGAGCAGGGCCGGCAGGTGCCGCAGCACGATGGCGTCCTGCTCGCCCCGGTGGCCATGCAGGTGCAGGTCGAGTAGGTCGCCGCACCCGGGCAGTCGGGCCTCGCTCCGCTTGGCGACGTGGCCCGAGACCGCGACCGGGGCGTGGTCCTGGTGGGCGGCCAGAGCGATCACGGCTTCGTGGGCGCGGCCCTGGATCCACCCGAGGTCTTCGGCGTCCGGGGCGCGGTGGAGCGTGGCGGTGCCGAAGCGCAGCAGGTGGCGGCGCAGCAGCGTGCGATGGCTGGGCTGGGCCAGGTCGAGGGCCAGGGCCTGGTCGGCGTCGGCGAGGTAGACCCGGGTCGGCAGTCTCATTCGGTTGGCCCAGAAGCCCAGTTGGTGGTCCCACAGGGCCTGGTCGCCGGCGGAGGGCAGGTCGTCCGCGTCCAGGCGCCAGCGGGCCGGGGATATGACGGTGCGGCGGTAGCGCAGGGCGGGCAGGAACGGCAGGTGGGTGGCCGCCGTGCCCCACGCGAAGCCGGTGCACGGCGCTGCGAGCGCCGCTGGCGCCTCGGCGAGGAACCGGGTCAGCGGATGGCTGTGGTGGACCAGGTCCACGGCGTTGAGGAGCAGGGTGTGCACGGGGCGCTGGTGCGTGCGGGAGTACAGGTGCAGTTGCTGCGCGTCGGCCGTGACCAGCAGGTCCCCCAGCGGTAGCACCGCGGTGCCCGGGGCGGGGTGGTCGCCGACCGGGATCTGGAGGTCGGTGACCTGGGGGGCACGGGCGACGTTCTCGGCGTGCCCGGTCAGCGGGGGTGCGCTGATCTGCGCCAGCAGGGCGTCGCGGTGCACGCCCGGGAGTTTGGCGTAGGCCGCGGCTATTCGCTCGCGGTCGGCCGGGTCGAAGGTATGCAGGAAGCGTCCCACCGTGGTGCCGGCGGAGCGGGCGACGCCGACCACGTTAAGGGTGAACCGGCCTTGTTGCAGCGCCTCCGGGCTGGGGGCGTGGATGCGCACGGTCAGCTCGGTGCTCGGCTGCACCGGTTGGTCCTGGCCGGTGGTGGCCAGGGCTGCCAGGTCCGCGTCGGTGAGTTCGACCTCGTCAACACCCTGGCGCAGCGCACGCTGCGCGAGCGTGACCAGGCGGCGGTCGCGCTGCGCGAGCGGCTCGGACGCGACCTCGTCGGGCGTGCCGCGGTACCCGGCGGGATAGCCGAGCACGTCGACCGCCTCGGTGGCCGGGACCAGCGCTCCGGGGCCGTAGCGCTCCAGGAACCGGGTGTGCCACCCCGGCCAGCCCCGAAGTGCCGGCTGCGGCGCCAGGCGGGTCAGCACCGCCGCGGCGGCGGCGGCTTCTTCGGCGACCTCCGCTGGCAGGTCGACGTCCCAGTCCAGGCGCAGGCACACCGAGGCCCGTTCGGCGCCCTGGGTGAGTACCTCGTGCCCGGGGACCGGCTGCGCTGCCGGGCGCGGCACTGCGGCGAGCGGGTCGGTCGTGGCCATCGGGGCACGGGCGCTCGTCAGCAGGACACTGTGCCGAACCAGGTTGGCCAGGAGCGCCTCGACCGCCGCTGCGGGCACTTCCCGGTGGCGTTCCGTCAACTGCGCGGCGAGGTCACTCCAGCGCACGGGTGTCCGGGCGCCGGTCATGGCTTCGCGTACGGGGCCGGTGATGCGGATGCGGACCTGGTCGGGTCCGTGGCCGGGAGTGGGGCTGCGGCGGTGGTCGAGCACGGCGTGGCCGTCGCGCTCGACCACCAGGCTTGAGGTGACCAACGTCAACTGCTGCCGCGCGTCCTCGTCTGCCTCGACGGCCTCGGCCGCGGCGGCGAGGGTGGAGAAGTCCAGCACGGTGGTGGCCCGGTGTGCGGTGCCGAGGCGCAGCCCAGCGGTGGTGCGGATGCGGACGGGGGTGACGCCGGCGAACAGGCCGAAGGGGGTGGCGCGCGAGTGCGCGCGCAGCAGGTACTTGAGGGTCGCGGCGGCGGCGCGGGCGACCCGCGTCGGATCCTGCTGGCGGCCGTCGAGGATGGCGTGGACGGTGGCGCTGAGGTCCGTGCTGGCCATGGTGACGGCGGCGGCGAACGTCGGCGTCCATGCCTGCGCCAGCCAGTCGCGCAGCGCCTGCACGTCCGGGACGGGGGTGTCCACTTCGGGCCAGAGCGGGTCGCGGGCGGGGAGCAAGGCGGTGCCGCGCAGGACTGCGGCGTCGATGGGCCGGTACACGGGGGCCTCCTTCGCGGCGGAGCACCGGGGCAGGGGATGGTGCCCGGCCGTGCCCCGGGAAGGGGCGCGGCCGGGCCGTGCGGCGGTACCGGATCGGGCTACGGGCAGCTGACGCAGGCGGTGGCGCAGGTGCTGTTGCAGCCGTCGCCCGTCAGGCGGATGAGCTGGTCGGCGGCGGGGCCGCCCTCGACGATGGTGATGTCCAGGTCGAACGCGGCCAGCTCCTCCTCGCTCGTGTGCGTGGCGTCGGTCAGCAGTATCTCGGCGGACATGGGTGCCTCCTTGGGGTGTCCGGTGGTGCACGGCCCAGGTTCCGGTCGGGACCTGGGAGTCCTAGTGCCAGTGCGCGATGACCGCGCCGTCGTTGCGGCTCACCGCGTGCGGGGGCAGCGGCTCCGGCACGGCGCCCGGCAGGTACGTGAAGTGCGCCGCGCCGCGCTGGCGGTGGTTGTCCGCCCAGGTCCGCAGCGCGTCGGCGTACTGCTCGGCCAGCGTGTCGGCGTCAGGGCCATGGGCGACCACGCCGCTCTCGAACCCTCCGAGTTCGGGGTTCTCCCGGCGGGTGCGGTAGGCGATGCTGTCGGTGCTGACCAGCGCGGCGACGCCCAGGCGGGCGGAGGGCTCGACCACGCCGGCGTCGATGACGGACTGGTCGGCGTGCAGGCGGGCCACGCGCGGCAGGTTTAGCGACAGGTACAGGTCCAGCTCGTCGGGCAGGTCGTAGGCGGCCCCTGACCACAGCACCGTGCGGGGGCTGTCCAGGGCCTTGTCCAAGGCCGGGGGGTCCAGCGTGACCCTGGGGTCGTCGCTCTGCACCGCGATGCCGTCGCGGATCATCGCCTTGCGGACCTGCGCGACGCCGGCACCCTGCATGGGCACGAACACGGCCAGCGCGTAGCTGCGGCTGGTCAGTTGCTGACCGTCGCGGTCGAACGCGATCGAGCGGGTGGTGCCGCGCATCGACAGGGGGACCACAATGCGCCCGTTCGGCTTGAGCCGGTCGAACCACGCCTCGGGGATGCTCCACGCCTCGACGGTGACGATGATCCGGTCGTACAGTCCTTCGTCCGGCAGGCCGGTCTGCGCGTCGGCGACGACGGTCGTCACCGTGGTGTATCCGGCCTCGTCGAGGCAGGCGCGGGCCTGGGCGATGACGACGGGGTCGATGTCGACGGTGGTCACCTGGCCCTGCTCGCCCACCAGGTGCTGCAGGTAGGCGGCGTTCACGCCGCCGGACCCGATCTCCAACACGCTCATGCCCGGCTCGACGGCCAACTGCTCCAGCATCACGCCCTGAAGGTGCGCGGCGGACATCACGCTCAGCTCCAAGCCGTTCTCGTCGGCCGTGACCCGCACGGTGCGGTGCAGGTCGTAGACGACGGCCAGGTCGGCACCGGGAGCGAACAGGTGCCGCGGCACCGAGGTGAACGCGTCTTCCACCGCCGGGGTGGTGATGGAGTTCTGCTCACGCATCGCGCGCACCATCGTGGCGCGCAGCTCCGTGGGGTCGGCTGCGGCCGGGGTCTGGTTGGTCATCGGGCTTCCTATCTCCTACTGCGGGGTCGGTGCGGTGCCAGGCGAGTTCAAGTCCAGCACCGCGGGGGTGGCCGGGGCGTAATCAGCGGCTGCCGGGAGTGTCTCGGCGCCGTTCACCGTCTTCGTCGCGCGCCGGCCGGGGCGGCCGTCTGCATCACGGGCAGGGTGTCCCCCGCGAACGTGCCGTCCAGGTCGAGCAAGAAGGCGCGGGCACCCTGGCTCCGATCGTTCAACGGGTATCAACTCCTCATCTATGTAACGAGACCGGACTCGAAGGTGGTGGGGTCGTCCTCCGGGTGTGCCCAGGACAACCGGGCGCCGAGGCGTTCCGCCTGGTCCAGGCTCAGCTTCAGGCTGACGTGGTCGGGTTCGTGAATTCCGCAGCCTTCGTCCATGGCCATGGCCACGGGGCCGACAGCACCGGTCAGGAGCAGGCGCAGCCGCCGTGCCAGCTTGCGGCGACCACTGCGGCGGTAGAGAGGGAGGTCGTCAACGGCCTCTTGGCCGCCCAGGCACGCCGCGAGGGAGACGGCTCCAGCCGTCTTGTCCTCCCAGTCGAAGTCGTTCATGGAGAACACGACGTGCTCGGCCCCCTGCTCGCGGACCGTGACCTCGATGCCGGCGGCGGCCAAGGCAGCGCCAAGGGACTGGGCGGCCTCCCGAGCTGCGGCGTGCGTGCCGAGCAGGGCAGCGGCGAGGGCACGGACCGCCTGCGGAGTCCGCGGGGAGAGAGCTGCGGCTCCGCTTGTTCCTCGGTCCGCCTCATCGACGTTCACGTCGGCGTCCACCTGCTCGCGTGCCAGCCAGTCGGCCAGGGCCGCCGGGTCGAAAGAGACACCCTCGGGAAGGTTGTCGGCGGCGAGGAGGACCAGCTCCGGTAGCTCCCGGCCTTCCGGGAGACGACTGGACCCGCGGACTCGTGCGATCTCGGCTGCCGCCATGAGCACTGTGTTGAGTTCCTCGCGGGGCAGGGTGGGCTTCGAGTCCTCCGAGTGCATGGGGGCCTTCCTTCCGGTCGGTTGTGCTGCCCGCCGGAGACTGGCTTCGCGGGACAGGTCAGTCACGGTGACACCGAGTAGGCAGCACACCAGTTGGCTCGCGAGCGTCCAGGGCAGGCGCGGGTCTCCGAACGGAACGGGGTCTCCGCCAGGCAGAGCAAGGGGCTCGCCCTGGTGACCGTGGAGATAAACGGTGCCGAGGACGCCGTACAGCAGCGGCCGACGCACCCGCATGGCAACGGGTCGTCCATCGAGGTGAGGGCACTCAACCGCCGCCCGCAGGGCATGTGGCAGGCATAGTGGCGGCTGTGCGGTGAGCACACCTTCCGCTGTCTGCCCGGAGCCCGTCCCGTCGGGCCCATGCAGGAAGAGCCAGCCGCTCTCGTTCCGGTCAGCCGGGCCGGTGCAGACCTGGCACAGCATCCGCTCCATGCAGAGGCGTTGACGCACCGGATTGACGTCGCGCCAGCGAGGGGCGTCGCTGAGCGCCTGTTCACAGCGGCCCCAGAGTGCACCTCGGCCGTCACGGTCGGCGGGGACCTCATCGCGGTAACGGAGACCGCCGGGGCCCAAGACGATGTCGGACAGCGGACCGGCGACCTCACCGTGCCTGCTGGTGATGAAGGGGACGGTCAGTCTTGGACTCATGCGACACGGCCGGACCGGGAAGGCTCGACGCAGGTTCCGTCGGGCAGGATCTGACTGCAGTCCTCAAGCGCGATGGTGCCGTTGCACAACAACGACCAGCCTTGCTCGGGGTGGCCATAAACGATCACAGCTGCCCCTCGGTCCGGGCGCTGCGCGTCGGGGCACAACGGCTGGTGATTGCATACGCGGTTCACTCTGGACGGTCCCTTCGCAGACGGGAGCGGTAGGGCCGCTCGGATCGAACACTTGGACTCAGCCGACCCCGCTAGGGCTGGGGGAGCCCGGGACATAAGGTCGGGGTCGGCCGAGGTTCAGCTCCCCGCGGCCGGGGGCAGAGTTCACCGACCGCGGGGAAGTTCAGGCGACGAGCCATCGCCGTGCGGTGCGCTCCAACGGTGCGGGCAGTGCTCTCCGGAGCGCTCGCCCCTGACTCGTGCGAGCGAGTCGCGTGGCGGCGTCGGAGAGGCGCGACGTGGCGTGCAGCTCTACAGCGGCCCAGAGCACGCAGCCGGGACCGCGTGGCTTCGGTACCACCCCCCACCGGCAGTCGCTGCTATCAAGGGCGACCAGTGGCTCTTTGGGCAGTTCAGCCCCGGCGCGCTCCACCATCTCGACGGTGACGGTGTTGCTCTTGCTGAGGGAGATGGTGACTTCGAGGTGCACGGAGCGGGTGCACAACACGATCGCGCTGCGCATCGCAGTAGCCACCACGGCCATCTGCGTCATTTGCTGCGTGGTCAGCTCGGTTCCCCAAGCTCGCAGTTGCTGCTCCGCGACTTCGGCGATCTGATCGCCCGTGCGACTGAGCGGGAGGAACCAGGTCTTGGTCCGCATCTCCATCACCATTCCCCTTCGGCGTAGTTGGCTGCATCAGGTGCTACTGATCTCGGGCGCGCTCGCAAGGCGACCAGGAGGTCTGATCACAGCTCCCTCACCGCCCCGAGGACCCGGGCCACCATCCGCACGTCCGCGCCGTCCTTGGGGTCTTCGGCGCTCAGAGGGATGTCGGCCCAAACCGCCTTGCCGGCGCTGGGGAGCGGGAAGGCGCCCCAGTCCCTGGCCAGGCCGCTGACCACGAGCAACCCACGACTGCTTTCGGCACCAGGTTTGGGCGTTCGGCGGATCGGCATGTCCCGGCTGGTGTCGAAGACCAGGACTCGGACCGCACCAGGGAGAAGGTCGAGCACGATGTCGAACACATCGAGGTGACCCGTGGTCCTGGTGGTGTGCTGGAGGACGTTCGTCACCAGCTCCGTGGCCACCAGGCGCACGTCGGGTCGCGCGCTGCGGGGTGCTGTCCAGAGGTGGAAAGCCTGGTCAGTCAGCGCTCTTACGAGGCGGGGAGCCGTCTCGGTGACCACCAGCCGCAGGTGCTGACGGTCGAGGATGGGCAGCGCAGGCGGCTGCCTGGCCACAATAGGCATGTCCTCGACAAGTAGTGCTGTGGGAGTCCCCACTACGTCCTCCTCTCCGGGGTGGCCGATCCCGCTGCCGGTAGGACCGGCGGCTCTGTCTCATTAAGCGCCTGGCGAGTCCGAAAGTGGCGGGTGCCCAAGCGGACGGATTAGGCAGTCCGCTTCAGCGCCTCGGCGGCGCACGGTCAGGTCCACACCACCAGCGGAAACTCTCAACAGGTCGACGTTGGAAGCGGACAGGAGTCGGCGTGAAGCGGACAGCGCCCGGACCGGCCCACTGGCGCGTCACCGCTCGCCGGATGCCGCCGGGCAGCATCCGCAGCACCACTTCGGAGCCGCATGCAAATCCCATGGGTCGACTCCCTCGGGTGTGTGGGCAACGGCCTTTTAGCTGCAGCCCTGCACGTTCTGGCTTGAATCGATCACACACCGGTATCTGCCGGGGAACAATGACCTGGGGCGATCCAGGACCGATCCCATGGCTGGAGGAGGGCGCCCGTGTCTGATCAACTGCGGAACGATATGCGCGACCACCGCCGGGCCTCGGGGCTACCCTGGTCAGCCTTCACTCGCGAAGCTGGCTTCACCGAGCCGTACCTGCGCAACGTGGAGAACGGCAACAGGGCAGTCACACCCGAAGTGGCAGCCGCCTACGACCGCGTGCTCCGAACAGGCGGCACCTTCACTGCCGAGTTAGCGGCGATGCCCGCCACCGGCGCGAAGGACACGGCGTGGAACAGGGACGGAGGCATCGCCGTATTGACCGACTTGGTGAACGGGAGCACTGTGGACCGCCGGAGCTTCCTGACGTCCGGGATCGCGCTATCGGTGTCAGCGACCAACTGGTCGACGGCCCTTGCCGCAGGCAAGACGCTCCCATACCCGTCGGACGTGCCCGCGCAACTCGCGCGGATCGAGGGCCGCCTCGACGATCTCCGCCGCCTGGACGACGAACTCGGCAGCGGAGAGGTCCATCGACTCGCGCGCGGAGAGCTGCTCTACACGGTCACGCTGATCAAGACGGGCCGCTACTCCGGCACCTCCCTTGACCGGCTGTTCAGCATGGCCGCAGAGGCAGCCCGCCAGGTGGCCTGGAGCGCCTTCGACCAGGGCCGACCCGGCACAGCCCAGCGGTACTTCGACGGCTCCCTGCGCGCCTCCGCCATCGCCGGTGATCCGCTCAGCGGCGCCTACGCGCTCTCCTTCGCGGCCATCCAGTGCTACTCCACCCCGCACCAGGCACAGCGCGCCGTCTCGCTGCTGGAGACCGCCCGGGAGAAGGTCAAGCACACGGCCACCCCGAGGATGGAGGCCATGCTCGCTGCCCGCACCGCCAGGGCCCTATCGAAGGCCGGCGAGCGCAAGGAATGCGCCCGTCAACTCGCCATCGCCCGAGCAGCCCTGGACCGGGGAGTCCACGACGACGATCCGAAGACCCTGTACTGGGTCGACTACGGCGAGATCGAGATGATCGCCGGCTCCTCCGCCCTGCAGCTCGGTGACCCGGACGAGGCACTGCGCTGCTTCGAGGCAGCCATGGGCGCCGCCTACCCGGGGGACGACGAGTATCCGCGCAGCCATGCGATCTACCTGGCGCGCGCGGCCGAGGCCCACCTCGCTCGGCATGACCTGGACGCCGCCGTCGCCAGTGCCCATCACGCAGCCCGATGCCTCGGGGTCGTGGACTCCGCCCGCTCTTCCTCCGAACTTGCCGGCCTTCGCACCCTGCTCGCCGCCCACACCGGACACCGAGGAGTGCGGGAGTTCCTAGAGATCGGGTAGCCCAAGGACGGCGCGGAGCTGGGCAGCGGCGACCCGCTCGTCCAGCGCGTGCAGGGTGCTGAAGCCCAGGCGCTGCGCTGCCACGAGGTTCTCCTCGCTGTCGTCGACGAACAGACACTCCCCGGCGTCGAGACCGAGCCTGTCGAGAACCAACTGGAAGATCGCCGGATCCGGCTTGCGCACTCCGTGCTCCGTCGAAAGCACCACCGCGTCGAAGTTGGCGCTGAGGTCGAATCCCGCGTACGGGTCGTATGGCTTCCGGCCGAGGCTGTTCGACACCACGGCCGTCCTCACACCTGCGGCGCGGGCCTCCTTCACGACCTTCAGGACCAGGTGGGCGGGGAAGGCGTCGTGCAGGTACCTGGCGAGGAGGTTCTCCGAGGGCACCCCCATCAGGGCCGCGAATCCGGTATCCCAGTCCGTCTGGCTGATCTCTCCCAACTCCAGGCGACGGAAAAGCTCCTGTCCCAGCGGATCCGCCCAGGCCCGCAGGAAAGTGCCCCGTCGGATCTTCTCCCGGTCCTCGAACCCCGAGATCACCTCGACCATGTTGAACGTCAGGACCCCAAAGAAGTCGAAGACCACACCGCGGAACCTTGATGCCGTCGCCATCCTCCAAGCGTATCCAGGTGCAGCAACTGCCAACCGTAGTCGGCCCCGAAGTAGAGGCTAGGCAAACCGGCCATCCCCAGGCAGCTGACGGGGTGTAATGATTCGAGCACATCCACACCCCGAGCACGGGTGCCCGGCCGATGAGGAGGAGGGCATGCCCCAACCGAGACGCCCCCTGCAACCGATGCGATCAGCCGTGGACTGGCTCGGGGCTGAGATCCGCTACTGGCGCGAGCTGCGTGGCTGCACCCCGAGCGAACTCGGGCGGGCTGTTCAGCTCAGTCCAGACGCTATCGAGAAGATCGAGAATGGCGACCGGCTCGTTTCCGCCGAAGCGGCTGACGCCATAGATAGGTTTCTCGACACCGGCGGCGTAGTGACGCGCTTCCGGCCGTACGCGAAGGCGGAAGCGGACAGGCGGCGCGGGCAAGCGGACAACATCAGGAAGGCGAACACCCCGACGGCGGCAACCGGCATCCTGGCCACGACCCGATCGCCCAAGGAGCCGTCTGTGGAACGTCGCACGCTGCTGGCCGCCCACCCGTTAGGCATGGCCGGCGCACTGGCCTCCATCGGCCAGCAGCATGGTCTCGGGCCGCGCATCAGCCCAGCCGACGTCCACACCGTGGAGGAGACCTCCCGGCAGCTCCGGGAGTGGGGCAACCTCCACGGAAGCTCAGGCGCGATCTTCCAGACCGCGGCCCTCGGAGTGCTCCAGCAGAGCGTGGACAGAGCGGGCGACTGCCCACCACGGCTCCGCCCTCAACTGCTCGCAGCAACCGGTCGCCTGGCGCTGACCCTCGGCTCCAACAGCTTCGACCAGTTTGATCACGACGCCGCGAAGACCCTCTTCGGCGTGGCCACCACCTGTGCAGAAGAGGCAGACGATTGGGTGCTCCGGGCCAGCGTCATGAACTGGCGTGCACGCCAGGCCATCTGGCTGAACCGCCCGGACGCCGCACTGACCCTCGCGGAAGTGGGCCTGGTACGAGCTGATCGCATCCCCCTCGCGCACAGGCAGCGTTGCAGAACTGCCGAGCCCGCGCCTACGCCCTGCTCGGCCAGAAGCGATCGGCACTCGCAGCAGTCGACGCCTCTGACACGCTGTTCACCAGCCCGTGGGACGACGAAGAGCCGGCCTGGCTCGCCTACTACGACGCCGCACAACACCACGGCGACACCGGCCACGCCATGCGCGACCTCGCCATCGCCGGACTTGTCCCGCCCGACCAGGCAGCAGATCGCCTGCGCACCGCAGCGGCCGGCCACTCAGACGCCTACCGCCGCAGCCGGGCGATGTCCGTCAGCAGACTCGCTACGCTCCTGCTGGTGACCGGAGACTCGGAGGAGGCGATGATCGTGGCCCACCAGGCACTGGACGATGTTGGCCAGGTCCACAGCCGACGCGCGGCCTTCGACCTCGGGGAGTTCGCCCGCATCGCGACCCAGCGCAGAGCACCCGGCACCGCCGCCATCCGGGATCGGATCGCGGCGGCGGTCGGCCGGTGACGGCTCCGGCGGTCATGGCCGTAGAGACAAGCCGGGAGCACCTTCGAGCAGCCTGCGAAGCAGCGGGGCTGTCTGGACAGGCTGAACAGGCCGAGCTGATCCGGCTTGGCGAGAACGCTATGTGGCGCGTGCCGGACCTCGGCCTCGTTGCTCGAATCGCTCGTGATGGGCAGCACCAAGCGGCCGCCCGCGAGGTCCGCGTCGCTTCATGGTTGGCAGAGAACGGCATACCGGCAGTGCAGCCCTTCAGGGAACTGCCGCAGGCGCTCGACGTCGGCGGTCGTGCGGTCACCTGGTGGCACGACCTCGGCCCGCACCGCCCTGGGACGGTCGTGGAGCTGGCCGGCCTCCTGCGTCGCCTCCACGCCCTCCCTGTCCCGGTGGACCGGGATCTAGGCTGTGTCGATCCCTTCGCCCGCCTGGACGACCGGATCGGTCAGACCGATCTTGATCCAGAACAGCGGGCCTGGCTCCTCGGCCACCTGGCGCACCTTCGTGCTGCCTGGGCCGCCCTCCCGATGAACACCCCCGAGGTGGTCGTCCACGGGGATGCCTGGGCCGGCAACGTTGCTGTCACCCCGGACGGCACCGCCCACCTCCTGGACTTCGAACGCACCTCCGTTGGCCCCCGCGAATGGGACCTCGCCAGCACGGCAGTCGCCTGCAAGACCTCTGGCACCGTCAGCGGTGCGGACTACCGGAGCTACTGCCGCGCCTACGGTTCTGACGTCACAGACTGGCCGGGGTACTCCACTCTGCGCGGCGCCCGCGAGCTACGTCTCGCAGCCTTCGCCGCCCAAGTCGCGGTGCAGCATCCTGGTGCTCACGGTGAGGCCGTGTACCGAGTGGACTGTCTACGAGGACTTCACGGTCCGCGGCCCTGGTCCTGGAGTCCGGTGCCATAGCCCCCGAGCCGACCAATGGGCGTTGCACGAAAGCGCTACTGGTTGCGCCCGCTCCGGGCTCGGCAGCGTCACCCGCCGAACTCGGAACGGGCCGCGGGGCTACCTCACGCTGGGACAGGAAAGCCGTGTGGGAGCTGCTGAACCAGCATGTCAACACCGTCCGCACATCCATTCCTCCCGGAAGGGCATGGAACTCCTCGGGGAAGCGGTGCCCGGCAGTCGCCTCACGCAGCGGCTTCGGCAGGCAAGTCGCGTAGCTGCAGGAGCCTTTGAAGCTCGTGCTTGCGGACTCGGTACTCGGATCCAACCCGCAGCACGCTGCACGGGTACTGGCTGGCTCGGGCGAGCTTGTAGCCGGTGGTGCGGCTCAGGCTGAGCAGTTCGTTCGCGTCTGTCAGGCGGATGGCCGGCGGAAGGCTGGCCATCCGCCTCCGGAGCGACAGGTCGGGCAGCTCCAGCACCCGGAGAAGGTCAGCGGTGACGACGCGGTGCTGATCACCGACCTTGAGGACGGCACAGGGATACGTGCCCTCGTGGATCATCCGGTACCCGGTGCTGCGAGTCAGGTCCAGCAGCCTGTTGGCGTCGGCCACGAGCAGCGCGGGGGGAAGCTGTGCCAGGGCCTCGCGGGAGAAACGCCTGGCGCGTGCCCTCGCTGTCATTTCGTTCAAAGCAGCCCTCCCCCGTGCGGGATGTTCTCTGTCGGAGAAACTTCTACCACACTTGCTCGCGGAGCAGCGAAAGGCCAAGCTATGCTGCTTCCCATGACCAACAAGCCAGTGCCCACCGCACTCACACTCCGCGTGGGCGAAGCGATCCGCGAGGCCCGCACCCGCCAGGGACTGTCCGCTCCCGAAGTCGCCAGGCGCTGCGCCCACCTCGGCGTCCCGATCCCACCCACCGCTATCAACAAGATCGAGAAGGCCGGACGCGGCAGCCTGAAGGTCGAGGAGGTCCTCGCGCTCGCCGCCTCGCTGAACCTGCCTGTCGCCTCCCTCCTGGTGCCGCTCGGGACGGAGGCCAGCATCGACCTGTTGCCGAACCTGCGCCTCTCCAGCTGGGCGGCCGTTCAGCTGATCACCGGCGAGGGCGCCACGGACAACGAGCCGGAGGGCAGCCCGCGCTCCACGCTGGCGATGTTCCGGGAGCACGAGGTGGACGTGCAGACGGCGACGATCTCCACGCGCGCGGCCCGTGACTGGCGGGCGCAGGCAGGCAAGTCCTCCGTCGGCTCGGACAGATACGACCAGCTGACCCGACAGGCAGCCGAGATGGAGCGGATCGCCCGCGAGGACTGTCGACGCCTGCTGGATACCCGCCAACGAATGCGTGATCTCGGCCTGCACCCGGCACCGCTGCCGGAGCACCTCGCATTTGTCGCCCAGGAAGAGGAGGTGCCCAACTGAAGGGCTCCATAACCCGCACGTGCTACTGCCGGGACGCGAAGACCGGCGCCCTCTACACCGCCGCCAACCTCTGCCCCAAGCTCCGGGCCCCCACGCACGGCAAGTGGTCCGTGCGCCAGGAGGTCCACCCGGACGCCGATGGCAAGCGCCGACAGTTCCGCCGCACCGGCTTCGAGACGTCGAAGGAGGCGCAGAAGGAACTGGACCGCGTCCGGGCGCTCCTCGCCCTCGCGGACGAGGACGATCCCGACGCGCTTTCTCGCGTCAGCGACCTGATCATGCTGTGCCAGAAGGAGCGCTCGCCGCTCCCGACCCCGGAGGACACTGCTCGGCTGCTGCGGGCGAGGGTCAAGCTGACCAGCCGCATTACGGTCGGCGAGTGGCTGGACTTCTGGCTCAAGGGCAAGAAGAAGCTGCGCCCCACGGGGTCGACGCGCTACGACGTTGATATCCGCTGCCACCTCAAGCCGCGCATCGGCCACCAGCGGCTGGACCGGCTGACCATTGAGCACCTCGACGAGATGTTCGAGGGGATCGACGCGACCAACGCGGAGATCCTGGAGCAGAACGCTCAACGGCGGCAAGCCCTCGCGGACCTCAAGCGGATCGAGGGCCGGGCCGCGCGCCGGACCGCCCGCGAGGCCATCGCCGCGATGCCGCCCTTCCGCCGGGTCACCGGACTGTCCTCACAGCACCACATCAAGGCCACGCTGCGCGTTGCACTGAACGCCGCGATCACCCGGCAGTTGATCACCTTCAATCCGGCGCAGCACGTAGAGCTGACGACCGCGCCCAAGCCGAAGGCCCTGGTCTGGACGGCGGCCCGCATCGCCGAGTGGAAGCGGACCGGGAAGAGGCCGTCCCCGGTGATGGTCTGGACTCCGGACCAGGCCGGCGCCTTCCTCGACCACGTGGCCGACCACCGGCTCTATGCGCTGTGGCATTTGTTCTGTTTCCGGGGCCCCCGCCGAGGCGAGGGAGTGGGTGCTCGGTGGGTCGACTTCGACCGGGACAACCGCTCCCTGTCCGTGGAGACCCAGCTCGTGCAGCTGGGCTGGAGCGTCCTGGAGGGCGAGCCGAAGACCGCCAGCGGTGTTCGCATCGTCGCGTTGGACCTGGACACCACCAGCGTCCTGGTCCACCACGAGAAGCTGCAGAAGGCGGAGCGGCTCCGCTTCGGCCCCGGATGGGCCGACACGGGCCGCATGTTCGTGGAGGAGGACGGCACCTGGCTCCACCCGGGCAAGGTCAGCGACCTCTTCGGCCGCCTGGTGGAGGAGGCCGGCCTCCCGCCGGTCCGGCTGCACGACCTTCGGCACCTGGCCGCCACGCTAGCCCTGGTGGCGGGTATCGACCCGAAGGTCGTCTCGGAGATGCTCGGCCACAGCGACACGGCCATTACCCGCGACATTTACCAGACCGTCTTGGACGACATCGCGCGCGAGGCGGCCGAGGCCGTCGTGAAGCTCGTCCCCCGCCGCAAGGCGGTCTACCCTCGGCCCGGCATCGTCGTCGCCTGACCCTTGACCGACAGCGCCCGCCAGGAGATTCCTCCTGGCGGGCGCTGTCGTTTCGGGGGCTGCAACGGCTGAAAATTCACGCTCCGTCACCGAGCAGCGGGATGCGATGGATGCCGCGAAGCGCGGCGGGCCAGGCCCTGCCGGATTGGCCTCGACAGCGCTCGGAGGCTTCGGGCAAGTTTCGGGCAATTTCATGACATGTACGCGCTATGGACTAGACCACTGAATTGACAGTGGACATGAAAAGACCCAGGTCAGAGGGTATCTGACCTGGGCCTCGTTGAGCCGCCTTCGGGATTCGAACCCGAGACCTACGCATTACGAGTGCGTTGCTCTGGCCAACTGAGCTAAGGCGGCGAACGGGGATTAGTCTACACAGGTCCGGGGGGTGCTCCTGCACGGGTTTCCGTCACGACATGATCACCCCGCCGCGGACGCGGTCGCGAGCTTGGCGGCGAAGCCGATGAAGAGGGCCGCCACGCCGGTGGTCAGGCCGGCCGAGAGGCGGCGGCGGGCGCGGAAGACGGCGGCGAGGCGGTGGCCCGCCAGGATCAGCGTGGACAGGTACAGGAAGCTGAAGAGCTGGACCGTGCCGCCCAGGACCGCGAAGGACAGGCCGGGATTGCCGTAGTCGGGGTTCACGAACTGCACGAAGAAGGAGAGCAGGAAGAGGATCGCCTTCGGGTTCAGCAGGCTGATCAGCAGCGCCCGGCGGAAGGGGGAGCCGGTGGCGGCCTCGGCCTCGCTCGGGGTGGCCTCGGTCGGGGTGGCCTCGGCGGCCGGCGTGGTGTGGCGGTCGCGCCACAGGTCGCGGGCGGCCTTGAGCATGCCGTAGCCGATCACCAGCAGGTAGACCGCGCCGATCAGCTTCACCGCGTCGAAGACCACGGGCGTGGTGCGCAGCAGGGAGGCCGCACCGAGGGAGGTGAGGGTGATCAGGGTGGTGTCGCCGAGGAAGACGCCCAGCGCGGCGCGGTAGCCGGTGGCTATGCCGGCGCGCGCGGCGGTGGAGAGCACAAAGAGCGAGTTCGGCCCGGGGAGCAGGACGATCAGCAGGGCGCCGAGGGCGTACGTGGGGTAGTGGATCACGCCGAGCACGGCGCCTGCCTTTCATCGAGCCGGTCTGTGGAGGGGTGCGCGGGGCACCCGCCCGATGAAAGGATCGTGGAGGGCAGTAGCTCCTGACAACTGCCCTCCACGAACATGTCGCCCAGGTCTCAGTGGCAGACGGTGCCCTTGGTCGGCGTGGTGCCCTGCAGCAGGTACAGGTTGACCGCCTCGTCGATGCAGGCGCTCCCGCCGGGCTGGCGGTTGTAGGCGGTGTGACCGTCGCCGTCGAAGGTCAGCAGCGTGCCGGAGTCGAGCTGCGCCGCCAGGCCCTGCGCCCACGCGTACGGGGTGGCCGGGTCACGCGTGGTGCCGACGACCAGGATCGGCGGGGCGCCCTTGGCCGGGATCACGTGCGGCGCGCCGGTGGCCGCGACCGGCCAGTACGCGCAGGTCAGGCCACCCCAGGCGAGGCTCGCGCCGAACTGCGGCGAGGACTTCTCGTAGGTCGGCAACTGCTGGCGCACCTGGTCGGGGCCGGCGGCCGCGCTCGGCAGGTCCAGGCAGTTCACCGCCGCGTTCGCGTACATCAGGTTGGAGTAGTGCCCGCCCGAGTCACGCTCGTAGTACTGGTCCGAGAGGGAGAGGAGCCCCTGGCCGTTGCCGTTGTTGATCGCGTCCGCGAGCGCGAGCCGCAGGTCGGGCCACTGCGTGGAGTCGTACATGGCGGAGATCACACCCGTCATGCCGAGCGCCTCGTCGAGCTTGCGCGGATCTCCGGTCGGCAGCGGGTTGCTGTTCAGCGACTTGAAGAAGGTGTCCAGCTTCGCGTCCGCCTGCTGCACCGTGCCGGTGCCCAGCGGGCAGCTCGGCCGCTTGACGCAGTCGGCGGCGAAGGCGTCGAACGCCACCTGGAAGCCGCCCGCCTGCTGGGCGTTCAGCTGCTGCGCGTTCAGGGAGGGGTTCATCGCCCCGTCCAGCACCATCGTGCCCACCCGGGAGGGGAACAGGCCGGCGTAGGTGGCGCCGAGGAAGGTGCCGTAGGACTTGCCCAGGTAGTGCAGCTTGGCATCGCCCAGGAGCGCGCGCAGCACGTCCATGTCCCGCGCGGAGTCCACGGTGCTGACATGTGCCAGCAGCTTGCCCGAGTTCTGCTGACACCCCTTGGCGAATGCCTTGTCCGCCGCGACCAGGGCGTCCACGCCGGCCTGGTCGGTCGGGGTCGTGTCGACCTGGGTGTAGGTGTCCATCTGGGCGTCGGTCAGGCACTGCACCGGCGCGCTGCGGGCGACACCGCGCGGGTCCACACCCACGATGTCGTAGGCCGCGCGCACCACCGCTGGAAAGGCCGTCGCCGCGTACCTGGCGTAGTCCACCGCCGAACCGCCCGGGCCGCCCGGGTTGACCAGCAGCGACCCGATCCGCGGCACGCCCTGGCCCGTCGCCTGCTGGCGGAACACGGAGAGCGTCAGGTCCCCGCCCCCGGCCGCACCCGGGTGGTCGTAGTCGAGCGGCACCTTGAACGTCGAGCACTGGTCCCCGGAGTAGCAGCCCTGCCAGGACAGCTTCTGGGCGTAGTACGGCTGGAGGTCCGCCGGGATCGCGGTCGGCAGCGGCTGCAGGGTGGTCGCCGAGCCGCTGGACGCCGTGTCGGTGGACGACGGCGCGCCCGAAGCGGAGCTGCCCGAGTCTCCGCTCGACGCGGTCGGGGACGAGCCGGAGGAGCTGCAGCCGACGACGCCGACGGCCGTCAGCCCCAGGACGGCCAGCGCCGCGACGGCCTTCGAGATGCGCGTTCTCTTCATGCTCTCCCCAGGATGGGCCGTGCCTCGGTACCTCGGTGCCTCGGTGGCGCCCTTCGGCGGCACGGGTGAAGCGAGTTCCGTCGGGTTCGGCGAGGGTGGTGGTGAAGCCGGGGGTTGGTCCGGCCGTTCCGTGCTGCTTGGTGCTGGCTGGTGACGCTGGCTGGTGGCTGGTGCGGTCGGGCTCGTGGTCTGCGGTCGGGCTTCGTGGTCTGCGGGCGGGCGCGCCCGTCAGCGGCGGACGGCCGCGGCGAACTCCTCCGTCACATAGTCTGCCGCCAAACGGACCAGCCGAAAGCGTTCCCTCCCCGCCGTGAGGTCGCGTACCACCGACGAGAGGCGGACGGCCGCGTCCGGCGCGCCCTGCAGCGCGGTCCGCAGTCGGCCCGCCTCGGCCTGGCCCGTCGTGTCGCGGTGGGCCTGCGCCAACAGGAGCCGGACCCCAGGGGCCTGCCCGGACCCGCGGCTCGCCGCAGGGTGCGGCAGCGCACCGCCCAGCGCCGCGGCGCCCGCGTAGACGTCGGGGTGGTTCAGTTCCGCGGTGACGGCGCAGGCCGAGCCGGTGTCCACGCCCAACTCCGCCCAGGAGCGCGGCCGGGACGCCACCCGGAACTGCGCGGCGACGGCGTGGCGCAGGGCCGTGTCGTCGGCGGCGGCCGCACACGGGTCGTCCGGCACGACGGCGACGAACGGGTTCGCGTGTCCGGCGAGGACGGCCCCGGCCAGCCCCTCCCACACCTCAGCGAGCTCCCCTGCCGGTGCGCGTACGACGAGCGCCTGCAAGGCGATGGTGGACGCGGCGCTGTGGGCCGCGTACTGGGACGGCACCCAGACCCGCACCCGGCCCGCGACCCCCGGCACGGTGCCCTGGTAGAGCCGCCCGCCCTGGGGCTGCCCGACGAGCGTCAGCGCGGCGGGCGCGGACGGCGCGGCCTTGTGCGCGCGGTCGGAGTCGGGATGCGCGGCAACCGAGGGGGAGACCCGGCCGGCGGCGGTGACCGCCACCGCCGCCGGAGCACCGCCCCGTCCCCCGTCACCGACCGCCGCCACGACCCCGCCGACGGCCGCCCCCACCAGCGCCACCGCGGCGACCAGGGCCCGCCCCGCGACCCGCAGGTAGCGGGGCGTCAACTCGTACACCCGACCTGCCTGTTCCTCCCGCCAGGCCCCGAGCGCACTGCCGACCATCCCGACACCGACCGTCGCCCCGGCAGCGATCAGCGCTGCGCTCCACCACAAGGTCATCTTGACCGGATCCCCCACGGGGCCGAGCTTGATCGATTCCCCTGCCATTCCCACCCGAAGGAGGGAACCCGAAGCGGGGGGCGCGCGCGAGGAGCGCCCTCAACGACCCGCACGCGGGTGGACCCGGCCGCGCCGCGAGGACGGCCTCGGGATGAGGACGGCACGGGATGAGGACGGCACGATGAATGGGGACGGCACGGGACACGGGAGAGCGGGGACCCGACCGAGCGGGGTGAGCCGCAGGAGCCGGTGCCTCGCAGGTGCCCTCGCGGACGCGCTCGGGCCCCGGTCCGGAGCGTCGGTCCGGAGCGTCGGAGCACTGCCCGGAGCACTGGAGCACTGACCGCGCCCCGTACGCGGCCCGGCGGGCTGCGCGCTGGGACGACGGGCGGGATCAGCCCGCGCGGAGGTTGACCGCCATCGCCTCGACCGCGAGGAGCGGGGCGACGTTGCGGTCGATGGCGTCGCGGCAGGCCAGGACGGCCTCGAGCCGACGCAGAGTCGTCTCCTCGGAGGACTGGGACGCGACGCGCTCCACATTGGCCCGGAGGTCCTCGTTGGCGAGCTCGGCGCCCGCGCCGAACTGGATCGCGAGCACGTCCCGGTAGAAGCCCGCCAGGTCCACCAGGGCCAGGTCCAGGCTGTCGCGCTGAATGCGAGTGGCCCGTCGCTTCTGACGGTCCTCCAGATCCTTCATCGCCCCGGCCGTGCCACGCGGCATCCGGCCGCCGACGCCCGCCGCCGCGCCCAGCGCCGTACGCAGGTCCTCGGTCTCCCGCGCGTCCACCTCCTCGGCGACCTGCTTGGCCTCCGCCGCCGCCGCGTCCACCAGCGCCTGGGCGCCGGCCAGGCACTTGCCGAGGTCGCCGACCACCATGGGCAGCCGCAGCACCTCGGCCCGCCGGGACCGCGCCACCTCGTCCTGGGCGAGCCGCCGCGCCCGCTCGATGTGCCCCTGGGAGGCCCGAGCGGCGAACATCGCCAGCTCCGAATCCACACCGTCCCGGCGCACCAGCACGTCGGCGACCGCACCCACGGACGGCGTGCGCAGCACCAGCAGGCGGCAGCGCGAGCGGATCGTGGGCAGCGCGTCCTCGACGCTCGGCGCGCACAGCAGCCACACCGTCCGCGGCGCCGGCTCCTCGATCGCCTTCAGCAGGACGTTGGCCGCGCCTTCGGTCAGCCGGTCCGAGTCCTCCAGGATGATCACCTGCCAGCGCCCGCCCGCCGGAGACATCGAGGCGTTGCGGACCAGCTCGCGCGTCTCCTTCACACCGATGCTGAGCACGTCGGTGCGCACCGTCTTGACGTCCGCGTGGCTGCCGACCAGCGCCGTGTGGCAGCCCTCGCAGAAACCGCAGCCCGGCACCCCACCGAGATCCAGATCCGGCGAGGTGCACTGCAGCGCGGCGGCGAAGGCGCGGGCCGCCGCGCCCATGCCGGATCCGGGCGGGCCGGTGAACAGCCACGCGTGCGTCATCCCCGTGGCCGCCGCGGCGGGCGTCTCCCCCGCCACCACGGCACGGGCCCCCCGGGCTGCGGAGACGAGCTGCTCCATCACCTGGTCCTGCCCCACCAGGTCGTCCCACACGCTCACGTCACGCCGCCGCTCTGCCGCCACTCACCACGTCACTGCCCACTGCCACTGTTCCACTGCTTCACTGCCTCGCAGCCTAACGGCCACCACCGACAAGCGGCGGCGGACCGGCCTCAGCCGTGTCGCCCGCGATCGTCCGGCCCCTGCTCCTCGTCCGGGGTCTCGGCGTGCCAGTGCGCCCACTCCTCACGGGTGCCCAGCAGCTGGTCGGTGAGGCTCGGCAGGTCGTCCAGCGGAGTCTCCTCGGCCCAGTCGTAGCGTCCGGGCTGCGCCGGTGCCGCCTCCGCCCTCGGCTCGACGGCCGGGATCTGCGCGGTCGGCGACTCCGCGCCGGCCGGACCGGGCTCGGGACGGAACAGCCACTCGGGCACCCGGTCCTGCACGCTCTCGGCGCTGCGCGGCGCGGACTCCCGCCACGACCGCGGCAGCGGCTGCTGCGCCTGCGGGTCGACCACCGGCAGCACCGCGGTCTCCTCGACGGCGGACGACGTGCCGGCGGTGTCCCCGCCCGGCGCCTCTTCTTGCGCCGCGCCGGACTTGCGGGTGAACCTCCCGAGCCGCGACTTCTTCGGCGCCTCCTCCGTCTGCGGCGCGGGCGCGCCGACGACCGGCGGCCGCGCCGGCATCGGCGGGAGCACCATCGTCTCCTCGGCCGCGGCGGGGCTCGCGCCACCCTTGGGTGCGCGGACCTCCTGCGGCGTGCCGGTGCCGACGGCACCGTCCACAACGGGCAGCGGGGCCGTGGTCTCAACGGGGCTCTCCGCCTTGTCGCCCACCTCACCACCCAGGACGACGCGCGGCAGCACCGCGGTCTCGTCCGCGGCCGCCTTCCCGCCCGGCGCTGGCGCCTGCCCGGCACGCGCGCCACCACCCGGCGCGGTCGCCGCCGGCGACGCCTTGGGCGCGTCCGCGGCAGATCCGCCTCGCCCTGCGGTGTCATCCCGGCGCCCAGCGCCCAGCTCGTCGCCGTTTCCGGCAGCCGGACCGGCCGCGCCCGCCACCAGCCCGGCACGCGCCGCACCGGACGCCCGGCCTGCCACCTCCGACGCGTCGCGCCCAGCACCGGGCTCGTCGCCCTTCCGGGCAGCCGCCGCGCCCCCAGCGGGCTCGCGCGGGTCGGTGACGCGGGGCAGCTCAGCTGTGGCGTCGACCGCGTCCGGCGCCGGACCGGCGTCCGTCACGCGCGGAAGGACCGCCGTCTCGTCCGCCGATCCCATGCCCACGCCCACGCCGACCTGCGGCAGCTCGGCCGTGGCGGCGACGCCGTCAGTCCCGTTCGGCTCCGCCGTGACGCGCGGCAGCACGGCCGTCGCGTCGTTCGCGTTCCGGTCGGCGGCTATGTGCTCCGCCCCGCCGTCCTGGGGCTCGGCCCCGCGTGCCTTCGTTGCGGCCGCGGCCGCAACGGCGGCAGCCGTGGCCTCCGCGGCCAGGCGGGACGCCTCGGCCCGCTGCAGAGCGTCCTCCGCCCGGCGGCGCTCCTCCGCGCGCTTCTCGGCGCGCTGCCGCTCCAGCTCGGCGAGCCGGTCCGCCTCGGCGAGAGCCGCAGCGCGCGCGGCCTCCTCGGCGCGACGGCGCTCCGCCTCCTCCTCGGCCCTGCGGGCGGCCTCCGCCGCGGCCGCGGCACGCGCCGCCTCCGCCGCCTGCCGGGCGGCCTCGGCCGCCTTGCGGTCCTCCTCGGCCTGGCGGGCCTTCTCGGCCTCCTCGGCCTCCAGGCGGAGCCGCTCCAGCGTGGCCTGGCGCTCGCGCTCGGCGCGCTCCTCCTCCGCCTTGCGGCGGGCCTCCTCCTCCAGGCGGCGTGCCTCGGCCTCGCGGGCCAGCCGCTCACGCTCCGCCAGGGCCGCCTTCTCCTGCTCCGAGAGCGGCAGCTCCCGGTCGAGGCGGTGGCGGATCGCGGTGGTCACGGCGTGCGGGGGCTGTCCCGCGTCGACGATCAGGTAGCGGGCCGGGTCGGCGGCGGCCAGCGCCAGGAACGCCGAACGGACCCGCCGGTGGAAGGTCTCCGGCTCCGACTCCATCCGGTCGGGCGCGTCGGTGAACCGCTCCCGCGCCGCCGAGGGCGCGACGTCCAGCACCACCGTCAGGTCCGGGACCAGGCCGCCGGTGGCCCAGCGGTTGATCCGCGCCACGTCCGCCGCCGCCAGGTCGCGGCCCGCGCCCTGGTAGGCGATGGACGAGTCCATGTAGCGATCGGTGATGACGACCGCGCCGCACTCCAGCGCGGGCAGGATCACCGAGTCGACGTGCTCGGCCCGGTCGGCCGCGAAGATCAGCGCCTCGGCGCGGTGCGAGATGCCGGTGTTGGAAACGTCGAGGAGCATCGCGCGCAGCCGCTGGCCGATCGCGCTGCCACCGGGCTCGCGGGTCAGTACCACCTCGTGGCCCTTGCTGCGGATCCACTCCGACAGCGCCTGGGCCTGCGTGGACTTGCCGGCCCCGTCGCCGCCCTCCAGGGCGATGAAGAAGCCCGTACCGGCCCGGTAGGCGGGCCGCTCCGCACCGGCGGTGAACGCGTCCCACACGTCGCGCGGCAGCGGGGCGACCCCCTTGCGGTCGTCCCCGCGCAGCAGCACGACGACGCCCGCGACGACGAGCAGCAGCCCGGCGAGCGCCACCGCGAGGCCCGCGCCGCCGTGGTCGAAGGTCAGCGTGGTACCACCGAACTGCTCCGGCCCGAAGGCGGCGCCGATCAGCGGCGAGACGAGCAGGGCAAGGGCCACGGCCACGCGCAGCATCGCGTGCAGGTGCTCGTCGACCTTCGGCTGCCGGGCCTCCTCGGTCTCCAGCCGCAGCAGGTCCCGCGCGCCCCGGAAGGCGACGCCGCCCGCGATCCCGGCGAGCGAGAACAGGACGAGCGCCAGCACGTAGTCACGGACCAGGCCGCCGAGCACCAGGCCGAGCCCGGAGACGATCATGGCCAGCGGCAGCAGCCGACGCCGGCTCAGCGGCGGCAGCACGCTGCGGCTGACGCGCAGCCCGAGCAGCAACCCGGCGGTCAGCGCGAGCACCAGCAGCCCGAAGCCGATCTCCCCGGCGAGCAGGTCGAAGGCGTGGATGTAGGCGACGGCGACGGCCGCCGCGACCGCGGCGGCGACCGAGCAGGCCGCGAAGGAGAAGACCAGCGAGGAGCCGGTGCGCCCGCGCGCTGCCAGCCCGGGCGTGACGTCCCCCGGAGCGCGCAGGTTCGTCAGCGGCGAGCGGGGCTCGAACGGGCGCGGCCCGTCGGCCTCGGCGTCCGGCAGCTCCTGCCGGAAGTACAGCGCCCCGGCGGCGGCGAAGAGCGCGGCGGCGCCGAAGCCGGCCAGCGCGAGCGGGTGCGCGGACAGCCAGGAGACGCCCTGCCCGATGCCCTGGTTCAGCAGCATCAGCACGACGAAGCCGAGCGCGGCCAGCGGGATCGTGGCGTAGCCGGTCCACAGGTCGATGTGGCGCAGCACCGGCCGCTGGTCCACCGGCGCGTGCCCCGGCGTGGCGCTGGGCAGCAGCGCCTCGGCGAACGACTCGCGGGTGACCGTCACCACCCGCTCCAGCGCGGCCGCGACGAAGACCGTGACCAGCAGCCAGATCCACGCGTGCGTCCCGGCCCAGGTGACCCAGAACAGCGCGCACGCGAGCAGGGCGGCACGCGCCGCCTCCGCGCCGAGCAGCAGCTGCCGGCGGTCCAGACGCCGCGTCAACTGCGCGAGCGGCGCCAGCAGCACCGCGCCGAACAGCAGCGTGCCCAGCAGCCGCGCCCCGAAGGCCGCGGCGAGCGCGAGGAGCGTGGCGGAGTACCCTCCGCCGAGCGCCTGCGCGCCTATGACGGCACGGACCGTCAGCGCCAGCAGGGTCAGCAGGGCGAGGCGGTCCCCCAGCGTCCCCACCGCCTGCGCGCGCCAGGCGCGCCCGTAGGCACGTCCGCGCAGCAGCGCACGGGCACGATCCGTCGGGCTGACGCCGACGGGTGCTCCGCTGCCGCGGTCCTCTGGGTTGCTGCTCTCCGGGGCCTCGCTGGTGGGCTCCTGCGACTCGGCGCTCATACGGCCAGCCTAACCGGAGCTCCGGACACCCCGTCCCGCTGTTGGCAGACGGTTACCTTCCGGTACCGAGCCTGGTGCACTTTCGCTCGGTGCGCGACCTCAGGGGCAGGGGGAACTGCGCGGGGAACTGCACAAGGACCGCGCGAGCAACCACCGGCGTGCGGACGGCCCTGCTGGGTGAGGACCGTCCGCATCGGGTGACTTGCTCGCGCCCCGCGGCGGAGTCGCTGATGAGCAGTTCCCCGCGCCCCTGGAGGGTGCGGCTCCCTTCGGGAGGGCAAGCTAGGCGCTGGCGGTCTTCTTCGCCGCGGCCTTCTTGGCAGGAGCCTTCTTCGCCGCCGCAGCCGTCGTGGTCTTCTTCGCGGCGGCCTTCTTGGCCGGGGCCTTCTTCGCCGTCTTCTTGGCCGGCGCCTTGGCCCGCTTCTCAGCGAGCAGCTCGAAGCCGCGCTCCGGCGTGATCTCCTCCACGGAGTCGTCCCGCCGCAGCGTCGCGTTGGTCTCGCCGTCGGTGACGTACGGGCCGAAGCGCCCGTCCTTCACCACGACGGGCTTCTCGCTGACCGGGTCAACGCCGAGCTCCTTGAGCGGAGGCTTCGCCGCCGCGCGGCCGCGCGCCTTCGGCTGGGCGTAGATCGCCAGCGCCTCCTCCAGGGTGACCGTGAACATCTGCTCCTCGGCCTCCAGGGAGCGCGAGTCCGTCCCCTTCTTCAGGTACGGCCCGTAGCGGCCGTTCTGCGCGGTGATCTCGACGCCCTCGGCGTCGGCGCCGACGACGCGCGGCAGACCGAAGATCTTGAGCGCGTCCTCCAGCGTCACCTCGTCCAGGGTCATGGACTTCAGCAGCGAGCCGGTCCGCGGCTTCACCGCGTTCTTGCCGGTCTTGGGCGTGCCCTCGGGCAGGATCTCGGTGAAGTACGGGCCGTAGCGGCCGTCCTTCGCGACGATCTGGTGGCCCGTCGCCGGGTCGGTTCCGAGCATCCGCTCGCCGCTGGGCATGGCCAGCAGCTCCTCGGCCAGCTCGACGGTCAGCTCCTCGGGAGCCAGGTCGTCGGGGACGTCGTGGCGCTCCTCGCCGCGCTCGACGTACGGGCCGTAGCGGCCCACGCGCAGCGTGATCCCGGAGTCGCCCAGCGGGAACGAGCTGATCTCGCGGGCGTCGATGGCGCCGAGGTCGGTGACGAGCTCCTTCAGGCCGCCGAGGTGGTCGCCGTCGCCGTTGCCGGCGTCCGCCGCGGACGCGGCCGCGCCCTGCGCGCCGCCCTCGCCGAAGTAGAACCGGCGCAGCCACGGCACCGACTCGGCCTCGCCGCGGGCGATGGCGTCGAGGTCGTCCTCCATCTTGGCGGTGAAGTCGTAGTCCACCAGGCGGCCGAAGTGCTCCTCCAGCAGCCGGACGGCGGCCAGGGCGACGAAGGACGGGACGAGCGCCGTGCCCTTCTTGAAGACGTAGCCGCGCCGGATGATCGTGTCGATGATCGCCGCGTAGGTCGACGGGCGGCCGATCTCGCGGTCTTCCAGCTCCTTGATCAGCGAGGCCTCGGTGTAGCGGGCCGGGGGCTTGGTCGCGTGGCCGTCGGGGTTGATCTCCTCGGCGCTGACGCCGTCGCCCTCGGCCATCGGCGGCAGTCGGCGCTCGCGGTCGTCGAGCTCGGCGTCCGGGTCGTCGCGGCCCTCGACGTAGGCCTTGAGGAAGCCGTGGAAGGTGATGATCTTGCCGGAGGCGGAGAACTCGACGTCGCGGCCGTCGGCGGACAGGCCCGCGACCTTGACCGAGACGGACTGCCCGACGGCGTCCTTCATCTGGGAGGCGACGGTCCGCATCCAGATCAGCTCGTAGAGCTTGTACTCGTCGCCGGCCAGGCGGGTCTCGGCCGGGGTGCGGAAGCGGTCGCCCGAGGGGCGGATCGCCTCGTGCGCCTCCTGCGCGTTCTTGACCTTGCCCTGGTACGTCCGCGGCGCGTCCGGAAGGTACTCGCGGCCGTAGAGCTGCTCGACCTGCGCCCGGGCGGCGTTGACGGCCGTGTCCGAGAGCGTGGTCGAGTCGGTACGCATGTAGGTGATGAAGCCGTTCTCGTACAGCTTCTGCGCCACGTCCATGGTGCGCTTGGCGCCGAAGCCCAGCTTGCGGCTGGCCTCCTGCTGGAGCGTGGTGGTGCGGAACGGCGCGTACGGGGAGCGGCGGTACGGCTTGGACTCGACGCTGCGGACCCGGAAGTCGGTCGCGGCCAGCGCGGCGGCCAGGCCGCGGGCGGCCTGCTCGTCCAGGTGCAGCACCTGGCCCGAGGCGCTCTTGAGCTGCCCGAGCGAGTCGAAGTCGCGGCCGGAGGCGACGCGGCGGCCGTCCACGGCGGAGAGCCGGGCGCCGAAGGTGCCGGGCTCTCCGGCGGTCGCGGCACGACCCGCGTCCCCCGTGGCGAAGACCGCCGTCAGGTCCCAGTAGGAGGCGGAGCGGAACGCCATGCGCTCACGCTCGCGCTCGACGACGAGGCGGGTGGCGACGGACTGGACGCGGCCGGCCGAGAGCTTCGGCATGACCTTCTTCCACAGCACCGGGGAGACCTCGTAGCCGTAGAGGCGGTCGAGGATGCGGCGCGTCTCCTGGGCGTCGACCAGGCGCTTGTTCAGCTCGCGCGGGTTGCGCACGGCCTCCTGGATCGCGTCCTTGGTGATCTCGTGGAAGACCATCCGGTGCACGGGCACCTTGGGACGGAGCACTTCCTGCAGGTGCCAGGCGATGGCCTCGCCCTCGCGGTCCTCATCGGTGGCGAGGAAGAGTTCGTCGGCTTCCTTGAGAAGCGACTTGAGCTTGGAGACCTGGGCCTTCTTGTCCGGATTGACCACGTAGATCGGCTCGAAATCGTGGTCCACGTCGATGCCGAGGCGCCGGACGTCGCCGGTGTAGCCCTCGGGGACCTCGGCGGCGGTGCCCGGAAGGTCGCGGATATGCCCGACGCTGGCCTCGACCACGTATCCAGGGCCCAGGTAACCCTTGATCGTCTTCGCCTTGGCCGGCGACTCGACGATGACGAGTCGACGTCCGTCGCGTGCGGTCTCGCTGGTCGGGGACACCTTCGCTCTTCTCTCCCGGTCGATGAGGGGGTGGTCACCGCAACGCTCGCGGTGACACGGTCCTGAATGCGGAGTGTGACCGCACCCCGGTGCCCCTTGTCAAACGGACGGATCCCGACATGTCACCGGCGGGAGCCCTCCGCTGCCACTCGAACGGTAACCCGAGGGAGCGTGTTCCCGCTGTTCGGGCGGGATCGTACGGTGGGTCGTACGTGGTCACACGAATGCACGATCAGGCCTGCGAACAGGTCGGGGACACCCGGAGCGGGCACGGACCCGCCGAGCGGCCCCGCACCGGACGTCCGGATCATAGGACCGGCCGTCGGATTTCCGGCGGGGAATCCAACCCGTTCGGCGTGTCTCTGCCCATCCGGACGCACAGCCATGCACCCGTCTGATAGAACCGCCGCTCCTGAGGCTGCCCCGAGGCGCCGCCCACCCGCGGGTCAGAACGCGGTGGCGAGCAACGTCACACCGCAGGCGGCGAAGGCGAGGCCCAGCAGGAGCCAGAACAGGTCGCTGCGGCTCTGCGGCACCCCCAGCAGGGCGACTCTCGTCGGCTCCTTCGGGTCGTAGGCGATGGGGACCAGCGCGCCTTCCACGAGTACCGAGGAGCGCCGGATCGAGGTCCAGCCACGCGGCCGGGTCACGACCTCGCCGTGGCCCTCGGCCTCGAAGCTGAGCAGCGGCGCGTTGTCGGCGTGGTCGATGTCGACGCCGTAGCCCTCGTCGGAGACCGGCGCCTCGGGCCCGCCCGTGTCGGGGCCGGTCCCGTCGGGGCCGATCCCGTCGAGTCTGCCCGCGTCGGGGCCGGCCGCGTCGGGGCCGGTCCCGACGGTGCGAGCGGCCTCGTCAGCCGGGGTGCTCGCGCCGGCCACGGCCAGCGCCACCCGGGCCCGGTCCTGCCGGGCCTGCTCCAGCTCGGAGGCGGGCACCACGCGTGCCATCCCGCTGACGCCGACGCGCCGCAGGGTGCGCCGCAGGCGCACCTCCGCGGCGCACCACCAGACGACAGCGCCTCCGAACAGGGAGAACCACACCCCCGTGAACAGACTCAGTGGTGTCCCCACGTTCGCACGCCCCCGCCAAGCTCTGCCGTCTGATGGTCGATCACGTGATCGGTCGTGGCAGCAGGCTGTCAGCGTGTCGGCAACTGCGTCCCTACGGACGGGGAAAGCCAGGCAAACCCCGGATGAACGGCCGGTTCACCCGGGTGAGCGGTGGGTGCGGCCGAGTCCGACCATCAGACCGGCAGCAGGAAGCCCTGCTCCACCAGGAGCCGGATCTGCTCCGGCGCGCGGTCGCGCAGCACCACCCGGTCCTCCTCCAGCAGGCGGGCGATGGCGTCGAGGATGTCACCCGCGCGCAGCGAGCCGTCGCAGGCCCCGGCGAAACCGGCGCCCACGGTGTCGACCTTGGTCGCCCTTCGCATGCCCCGGTTCTGACGCAGGATCACGTGCTCCGGGTCCTCCTCCCCCGGAACGCCGACCTGCTCCTGGACGACCTCGTCGGCCAGCCGGTAGTGCGCGTCCAGCAGCGCCGCGTCGTCGTGGTCCCGCAGGAAGTCCTGCCGGGCGAACCACTCCTCGATCACCGGGCCGAGCGGCTGTTCGACCGGATGCGGCCACTCCTCCGCGAGCACCACCGGCGCGGCGCCCTCCGGTGCCCGCCGCAGCGTGATCCAGCCGAAGCCGACCCCGTCCACCTTGGCCGCCTCGAAGGTGTCCAGCCACTCGCCATAGCGCCGCTCGTACTCCTCGCGCGAACCGCGGTGGTCACCGCCGTCGCGCAGCCACAGCTCCGCGTAGGTGGTCGGGTCCTGCACGTCGCGCTGCACGATCCAGGCGTCGCAGCCGGTCCCGGCGACCCAGGAGGCCACCCGGTCCCGCCACTCCTCGCCGCGCACGTGCTGCCAGTTGGCGAGCAGCTGGCAGTAGCCGCCCGCCGTGAGGTGCGCTCCGGCCTGCGCGACCAGGCTGCGGCACAGGTCGTCCCCGGCCATGCCGCCGTCGCGGTAGGTGAAGCGTCCGCCGGGGGAGATCACGAACGGCGGGTTCGAGACGATCAGGTCGAACCGCGCGGCGTCGGAGGGGTCGGCGGGGCCGGCGTCAGAGCGGTCGGAGCGGTCGGAGCGGTCCACCGGCTCGAAGAGGCTTCCCTCGCGGACCTCGATCCGCTCGCCGAAGCCGGAGAGCTCCGCCGAGAGGCGGGCGAAGTGCAGCGCCCGGGGGTTCACGTCGGTGGCCACGACCTGCGCGGCGTGACGGGCGGCGTGCAGGGCCTGGATGCCGGAGCCGGTCCCCAGATCCAGTACCCGCCGGACGGCGCGGCGCACGGTGATGTTGGCGAGCGTCGTGGACGCCCCGCCCACCCCGAGCACCAGCTCGCCGCGCGGCACGCCCCGGTCCGTCGCCGCGCCGGACCCGATGCCGCCGGCTCCGCCGACCGCGCAGCCGAGGTCGGAGACGATCCAGGCGTCGGCCGCCGCCGACTCGCCCGCGATGTCGTTCGCGTAGGGCCGGATGTCGACGGTCGCCCGCACCCCGCCCTCCACCGTGCGCGTCAGCCAGCCGTCCGCCAGCGCCTCCTGCACCGGCAGCGCCAGCGCGGCCTGCGGGTACGACACCTCCCGCTGCAGCAGGAACAGCCGCACCAGCGTCGGCAGCGCTCCCTGTCCCGCCGTCGCCCGCAACGCGGGCACGCTCTCGCTCCGCGCGAGCGCGGCGTAGGCCGCGCCCCCGAGCAGTTCCAGACAGCCGTCGGCGGTGTACCCGGCCGCGACGAACGCCTCCCGCAGCCCCCCGATCCGCGCGGGGTCGACGACGGGCATCGCCGCAGCGGCGGAGGCGGGGGACGCGGCGGAGGCACGCCCGGGGCCGTTGCCGTCCGCGGCGCGAACGACGGGCGTGTCGGGGGCTTGGGGGCTCTCAGCGGAGGAACTGGTCGTCACACGCCCATTCTCCCCGACACCGGGCCCCACCCGGCCTCTCCTCCCGCCGCGCCGCCCTCCGGGATCCGACGGACGCGGCACCGGAGCCGCCCTGGGAGTACAAGGCCTGGGCGGCCTCGACGGGCCAGGAGCGCCGGTGCCGCCGGCTGCCGCCGAGCCACGCCCTCGGATCCCATGCCGAGCTCCCGGCTGCCCCCGGGGCGGCGGTGCCGGAGCGGCCTCGACGGGCCAGGAGTGCCGGTGCGGCTGCGCCTGCCGGGCCGCCTCCGGCGGCCGGGAGCACTCGTGAACCGTCCGTGTGGGGCGACGACGTCGGGGCGCGGGCAGGCGCACCGGCAGAGCTCCGCTGCCGCTGCCGCTCCCGGGACGGCTCGGGCGCGTTGCTCTCGTGTCAGTGCGTCGGCGAGCTGGACGCCTTGGCGGACGACTTGTCGCCGGGCTTGCCGCTCGCCTTGGCCGAGGCCGACGCGGAGCCGGAGGCAGTCGCGGAACCGGAGGGCGCAGCGGCGGACGTGTCCGAGGACTCGGCCGTCGGGGTGCCGCTCGGGGCCGCGCAGCCGGTCTGGCGGCCCAGGGCCGCGCCGAGGTCGCCGGACTGGAGCTTCTGCAGCGCCGTCGAGGACTGCGTCGAGAGCTGTCCTATCTGGTCGGAGACACCCCGCAGCTCGGCCGCGAAGCGGCCCTGGTCGCTGACCGGCAGGCTCTTCACCGTCTGCTGGACCTTGGTGAACCCGCCGGCTGCCTGGTTCAGCTCGCTGACGGCGTCGGCCTGCGTCTGGGCGCCGTCGGTGGTCTGCGGCGCTCCCGCCGCCTGCACCGCCTGCGCTATCTGCTGGTTCGCCGTCGCCAGCTTGCCCATGTCGTCCGCGAGACGCGTCTGCAGATCGGCCGGGCTCTCGCCCTGCACGATCCGGCCGGTGTCGGCCTTCGCGTCCGCCACGGCCTGGATGGGCGCGGCGATCCCGCCGCAGACGCTCTTGGCCCAGGCGTCCAGCTTGGCGTTGCTGTCGCTCCCGCCGCACGCGGCCGTGCCGAGGGCCACCACGGCCACCGTCGCGGCCGCCACCGCGACCCGGCCGACGGTGCGGCCGGCCGCCCGTCCGCGACGCGACGCGACAGTCACAACGGCGACCTCCGGGCCCGCCGCCGCCCCTGCTCCCGTTCCTGCCGCGGGCTTCCGCACCGACGCCACCAGCTCCGACCTGCTCACCGGGTCCCCTTCCCACGCTTCGACCCAGCTTGGGAACCTACACTGTCGCCCTTTTCGGGCGCAGGTCTCCCTCGATACCGTGCCCGAGCACACACCGCACGCGCACAGCTCCGCACGCGCACAGCTCCGAACACGCACTGCGCCTGACACGCACTGCGCCGGACACGACATCGACGACACGGAGGGCCGCATGCCTCGCGCTCAGGTCAACGGCATCGAGCTCGAATACGAGACCTTCGGCGATCCGCAGCAGCCGACCCTGCTGCTGATCATGGGGCTCGGCGCCCAACTGATCACCTGGGACGAGCGCTTCTGCCGCAACCTCGCCGCTGAGGGCTTCCACGTCGTCCGCTACGACAACCGGGACGCCGGCCTCTCCACCTTCGTCGACTCCGGGCCGCAGCCGGACCTCGGCGCGATCTTCGGCGGGGACCCCTCCAGCGCGCCCTACCTTCTCGGGGACCTCGCCGACGACGCCCTGGCCCTGCTCGGCGTCCTCGGCGTCGACCACGCCCACATCGTCGGGGCCTCCATGGGCGGCATGATCGCCCAGCAGCTGGTGATCGACCACCCCGAACGGGCGCTCAGCCTGTGCTCGATCATGTCCCGTCCGGGTGACCCGACGACGGGTCAGCCGTCCAAGGAGGCGTGGGCGGTCCTGATGCGCCCGCGCGCGACCGATCGGGGCACCGCCGTCGAGGCGAACATGCAGGCCGCCAAGGTCATCGGCTCGCCGGGCTACCCGCGCGAGGAGGCGGAGCTGCGCGCCTACGTGACCCGCGCCTACGACCGCAGCAACCGCGCGGACGGCTTCGTCCGCCAGCTGGCGGCGATCATCGCCTCGCCGGACCGGACGCCCGGGCTCTCCGGGGTCACCGTGCCGACCCTGGTCATCCACGGCGAGGCCGACGCGCTGGTCGACGTCAGCGGCGGCCGCGCGACGGCCGCCGCCGTGCCGAAGGCGGAGCTGCTCACGCTCGCTGGCATGGGACACGATCTCCCGACCGCGCTGTGGCCGCGGATCGTCCCGGCCATCGCGGCCAACGCCCGCGCCGGCGAGGCTCTGCGGGTGCGCTGAACGCCCTGGCGATCAGCGGGAACCCCCGCGCGACGGGCAGCCGGCAAGACCGGCCACCCGCCGCGCGACCCGAGGTCGGGAACCCTGCGGTTCAGCGCACGCCCGGTGCCACCCCCGCGTCCGGCTGCTGCGGCACGGCCCCGACGACCGCCGGGGCCTCCCCGCCGCTGGCGCCTGCGCTGCCGCTGTCCGGTTCGGCTCCCATCGCGATCCCCCGGCGCTTGGACAGCCACACGGCGGCGACGATCACGACCAGGCACGCCACCGCGATACCGATCCGCAGCGGCGCGTTCGCGTGCGCGCCGAAGCCCAGCTTGACGATCGCCGTGGCGATCAGCAGCGAGACCAGGTTCATCACCTTGAGCAGCGGGTTGATGGCGGGGCCCGCGGTGTCCTTGAACGGGTCGCCGACGGTGTCGCCGATGACCGTCGCCGCGTGGGCCTCGCTGCCTTTGCCGCCGTGGTGGCCGTCCTCGACCAGCTTCTTGGCGTTGTCCCAGGCACCACCCGAGTTGGCCAGGAAGACCGCCATCAGGGTGCCTGCTCCGATCGCCCCGGCGAGGTAGGAGCCGAGCGGGCCGACCCCGAGCAGGAACCCGACGGCGATCGGCGCGAGGACGGCGAGCAGGCCGGGCGTGGCGAGTTCGCGCAGCGCGTCGCGGGTGCAGATGTCCACGACCCGTCCGTAGTCGGGCTTTTCGGAGCCGTCCATGATGCCCGGCCGGGTCCGGAACTGCTCGCGGACCTCGAAGACCACCGAACCGGCGGAACGGGAGACCGCGCTGACGGCGAGTCCGGAGAAGAGGAAGACGACGGCCGCCCCGAGCAGCAGACCGACCAGGTTGTTGGGCTGGGAGATGTCCAGGCTCAGGCTCAACCCGTGTGCGGCGGAGCCGATCTGGGCCTCGGCGGTGCCGATGGCGTCGGTGAACGAGCCGAACAGCGCGGTCGCGGCGAGCACGGCCGTGGCGATGGCGATGCCCTTCGTGATCGCCTTGGTGGTGTTGCCGACGGCGTCCAGTTCCGTCAGCACCTGCGCCCCGGCGCCGGTCACCTCGCCGGACATCTCCGCGATGCCCTGGGCGTTGTCGGAGACCGGCCCGAAGGTGTCCATCGCGACGATGACGCCGACGGTGGTGAGCAGGCCGGTCCCGGCGAGGGCCACGGCGAAGAGGGAGAGAGTGAGCGAGCCGCCGCCGAGCAGGAAGACGCCGTAGACGGCGGCACCGATCAGGACCGCGGAGTAGACCGCCGACTCCAGGCCGACCGAGATGCCGGAGAGGATGACGGTGGCGGGCCCGGTCAGCGAGGTCTTGCCGATGTCGCGGACCGGGCGCCGGTTGGTCTCGGTGAAGTAGCCGGTCAGTTGCTGAATGGCGGCGGCCAGCACGATGCCGATGGCGACGGCCGCCAGCGCGAACACGCGCGGATTGCCGCTGTGCGCGGCGATGCCCGCGGAGACGCCCTTGAGTCCGGCGAAACTGCCGGGCAGGAAGGTGAAGGCGGCCACCGCGACCAGCGCGAGGGAGACCACGGCGGAGATGAAGAAGCCGCGGTTGATCGCCGTCATGCCCGACCGGTCACCGCTGCGCGGCGAGACGGCGAAGATCCCGAGCACCGCGGTGACCACGCCGATACCGGGCACCAGCAGCGGGAAGGCCAGCCCGTGGTCCCCGAACGCGCTGGCACCGAGGATCAGCGCGGCCACGAGCGTGACGGCGTAGGACTCGAACAGGTCGGCTGCCATCCCGGCGCAGTCGCCGACGTTGTCACCGACGTTGTCGGCGATGGTGGCGGCGTTGCGCGGGTCGTCCTCGGGGATGCCCTGCTCGACCTTGCCGACCAGGTCGGCGCCGACGTCGGCGGCCTTGGTGAAGATGCCGCCGCCGACACGCATGAACATCGCCAGCAGCGCCGCGCCGAAGCCGAAGCCCTCCAGCACCTTGGGCGCGTTCTCGCGGTAGATCAGCACCACGACGGAGGCGCCGAGCAGGCCGAGGCCGACGGTGAACATGCCGACGACCCCGCCGGTGCGGAACGCGATCCGCATCGCGCGGTGCGACACCTCCCGTACGTCGGGCGCCGGTGTCTCCTCCTGGCTCTCCCCCTCGGGGGGTGTGGCGGCCCGTGCGGCCGCGGCGACGCGGACGTTGCTGCGTACGGCGAGCTGCATGCCGACGTATCCGGTCACCGCGGAGAAGGCGGCGCCGACGACGAAGAAGAGGGAGCGCCCGATCCGCTGCGACCAGTCGTCGGCCGGCAGCACCAGCAGCAGGAACGGCACGAGGACGGCGAAGGCGGCGAGCGTGCGGAACTGCCGCGCAAGGTAGGCGTTGGCGCCCTCCTGCACGGCGGCGGCGATCTGCTTCATGGTGTCGGTGCCCTGATCCGCTGCCAGTACCTGACGGACCAGCAGCCACGCGACACCCAGCGCGGCTGCGGCGACGACGGCGACAATGACGACCACGACCCGGTCCGACCCGGTGAGCACGGCCGTCACCCCTGATGGAGCGCCGGAGAGATAGAGCCCGGCCATTCGTCCTCCCATGACGTCTGGCTCGTGCGCCAAGCGGGATCCCGGGGCCATGGGGCCGGGGGAAGGCGCGGACCGCTTGGAGCGCGGGCAAGTGGCAGGCCGCGATTGTAGGGATCAGAAACATGATCAAAACAGGGTACGAGCGGCAATTGGTACACCCTGGAAAGGATGTGACGGATGGTGCGAAGCCGGGCCGGGACACACGCCCACCGAACACGCCGAGGGCGGCCCGGGAACTCTCCCGGGCCGCCCTCGGTCCTCTTGCCTCGTTCTGTGCTTCGACCTCTGTCGGCTCGACCCTGTGCCTCGGCGTGCGCCCTCGCGCGACCGCCTCAGCGCCTACAGCTCGTCGTCGGCCGGATCGGCGATCGGCCAGCTCATCCGAATGACGCCGCCGTCCTCGTCGTGGCCGATGACAAGGTCGTCGACCAGACCGCTGATGACGGCGAGACCCATGGTGTCGTCGGCCTGCTCACCGCCGCCGTTCCCGCCGGCGCCCGCCGCGAGGCTGAGGGCCTCGGCGGCGCTGCTGTCGGCGTGGGAGGTGGTCGGGGTCGGGACGCCGTCGCCGACCTCGATCAGGAAGCGCTTCTCCTGCTGGGTCAGCTTGACCCGAACAGGATGTGAGACTCCGTTACGCACGTGCAGGCCCACCGCACGCGAGCATGCCTCGCCCACGGCGAGGCGGACCTCGTCGAGGACCGAATCGTCGACCCCGGCCTGACGCGCGACAGCGGCAGCGACCAGGCGCGCCGTCCGTACGTGCGCCGGGAGCGCGCTGAAGCGCAGTTCGACGGTGGCCATCCAATGTCCCCCTCGAAAGGTTCTGGTTCCGGTCCGGCCCCGGGAGCCGGGACGCGCGAAACCCGCGCGCCCGTGCCGCTCCCGGGTGCACCGCCGCTCAGTCCGGGCCCGAACGCGGGCCCGGTCGCTGAACGAGCTCAGTCGTTGGCGGCGACGGCCTCGTCCACGGAACCGTGGATGGGGAACACCTTCGTGAGTCCGGTGATCCGGAAAATCTTGAGGATGCGCTCCTGGTTGCAGACCAGGCGGAGCGAACCCTCGTGGGCCCGCACCCGCTTGAGCCCGCCGACGAGCACGCCCAACCCGGTCGAGTCCAGGAAGTCCACGCCTTCCATGTCCACAATCAGGTGGTAGTGACCCTCATTGACGAGCTCGACGAGCTGCTCGCGCAGCTTCGGGGCGGTATACACATCGATCTCGCCCCCCACCTCGACGACCGTGCGGTCGCCGACGGAACGGGTCGACAGGGACAGGTCCACGGAACCTCCAGCACCTTGCCTTGCTTCCATGCCGATGGCGGGGCCCAGGCCCCGTTGCACGGCCGCGTAGGCATTCAACCACTTATCGCCAGGCCAGGACGACGCCTTGGAGCGAATCTCCATCGCCGTGATGACAGACTGGGGCCCGATGAAGCCGCGTCCTGACCCGCCCACAGCCGCTCTCGACCGCCTGACGGGCATCTCAGGGCGGCAAGATCGGCTCACTCATACGGAGCACATCCCCTCCCGGCCCGCCCGGTATGCGGACTGGCCCGCGGGGCTGCGCCCGGAGGTGCTGGCGGCGATCGCGGCGAGCGGCATCGAGCAGCCGTGGACACACCAAGCCGAGGCCGCAAAACTGGCTATAAGCGGACGAAATGTGGTGATCGCCACAGGGACCGCCTCGGGCAAGTCGCTGGCCTACCTCGCCCCCGTGCTGAGCGCCCTGCTGGAGGGCACCGAGGCCAAGAACGGCCGCGGCGCGACCGGCCTCTACCTCGCCCCCACCAAGGCGCTCGCCGCCGACCAACTGCGCCGGCTGGGCGAGCTGCGCACCGTGGCCGAGCAGGCCGGGCCGGAGGCGTCCCGGCTGACGCGCGTCCGGGCCGCCGTCTACGACGGCGACACTCCCTTCGAAGAACGCGAGTGGGTCCGCCAGTACGCCGCGTACGTGCTCACCAACCCCGACATGCTGCACCGGGCGATCCTGCCCGGCCACGCGCGCTGGGCCACCTTCCTGCGGTCGCTGCGCTACGTCGTGATCGACGAGTGCCACACCTACCGCGGCGTCTTCGGCTCCCACGTCGCCCAGGTGCTGCGCCGGCTGCGGCGGCTGTGCGCCCGCTACGGGGCCGATCCCGTCTTCCTGCTCGCCTCGGCGACCGTGGCCGATCCGGGGCACAGTGCCGAGCGGCTCACCGGGCTGCCCGTCGCCGAGGTGACCGACGACGGGTCCCCGCGCGGCGAGACCGTCTTCGCCCTCTGGGAGCCGCCGCTGACCGAGCTGGCGGGCGAGCACGGCGCGCCCGTGCGCCGCTCGGCCACCGCCGAGGCGGCCGACCTGCTCACCGACCTGGTCCTCGACGACACCCGCACCGTCGTCTTCGTCCGCTCACGCCGCGGCGCCGAGCTGATCTCGGTCATCGCCCAGGAGCGGCTCGCCGAGGCCGCCGGGCACGCCATGGCCCGCCGGGTCGCCGCCTACCGCGGCGGCTACCTCCCCGAGGAGCGGCGGGCGCTGGAACGCGCCCTGCACTCCGGCAGGCTGCTGGGCCTCGCCTCGACCAGCGCGCTGGAGCTGGGCGTGGACGTGGCGGGACTCGACGCCGTGCTGCTGGCCGGCTACCCCGGCACCCGCGCGTCGCTGTGGCAGCAGGCAGGGCGGGCCGGACGTGAGGGCACCGGCGCCCTCGCCGTCCTGATCGCCCGCGACGACCCACTGGACACCTACCTGGTCCACCACCCCGAGTCGCTGTTCCGGCAGCCCGTCGAGTCGACGGTGCTGGACCCGGACAACCCGCACGTCCTCGCGCCCCACCTGTGCGCGGCCGCCGCCGAACTGCCGCTGACGGCCCCCGGGGACCTGGAACTCTTCGGTCCCTCGGCGCCGATACTCCTGCCGCAGCTGGAGCGACGCGGGATGCTGCGGCGGCGCGGCGGGACCACCTGGTTCTGGACCAGGCGCGAGCGCGCCGCCGACCTGGTCGACATCCGCGGCGAGGGCGGCACCCCCGTCCGCGTCGTCGAAGCGGACACCGGGCGGCTGCTCGGCACCGTCGACGCCGGATCCGCGCACACCACCGTGCACACCGGCGCCGTGCACCTGCACCAGGGCCGCACCTACCTGGTCCGGGAGCTGGACCTGGAGGACTCGGTGGCCCTTGTCGCGGAGGCCGACCCGCCCTACAGCACCGTCGCCCGCGACACCACGCACATCGCCGTGCTCGGCACCGACCGGCAGGTCGCCTGGGGCGAGGCCGGCCTGCACTACGGTTCGGTCGAGGTGACCAACCAGGTGGTCTCCTTCCTGAAGCGCCGCCTGCTCACCGGCGAGATCCTCGGCGAGACCAAGCTCGACCTGCCCCCACGTACGCTGCGCACCCGAGCGGTGTGGTGGACCGTGACCGAGGAGCAGCTGGAGGACGCCGGGTTCCTGCCGGAGGAGCTCCCCGGTGCCGCCCACGCCGCCGAGCACGCCTCGATCGGCCTGCTCCCGCTCTTCGCCACCTGCGACCGCTGGGACATCGGCGGGGTCTCGGTGCCACTGCACCCGGACACCGGCCTGCCGACCGTCTTTGTCTACGACGGCCACCCGGGCGGCGCCGGTTTCGCCGAGCGGGCCTTCGAGCGGGCCCAGGAGTGGCTCTCGGCGACCCTCCAGGCCATCGCGGCCTGCGAGTGCGAGCGCGGGTGCCCCTCCTGCATCCAGAGCCCCAAGTGCGGCAACGGCAACGACCCCCTGGACAAGCAGGGCGCGATCCGCCTCCTTTCCCTGTTGCTCGCCGGAGCGCGGTAGCGGCGCGCGTGACCGAGCGCCGCTACCGCGAGCCTGAGCCTGATCACCGGGTGGAGGGCCGTTCGCATCGGGTGCTCCCTCCACGGCGCGGCTCGCCGTCCTTCCGGTCTGGGGCGGGCGCGGCGCAGTCCGCCGCGCCCCTCGGAGGTGCAGCGCCCGGCCCCGTCAGAACGGGGCCGTCACCGGGCCCGCCCGGGCGCGCCCCCGGGCCGGAGGCAGGCCGGGGACCAGGCCGCCCGGGGAGGGGACGGAGACGTCGACCTCGACGCTGTCCTCCAGGGCGTCGGCGCGGATCACGCAGGCTTGCAGCGTGGCCCCCTGGGCCGAGGCGATGGAGGCCGCCTCGGCACAGGCCTGGCCCGGATCCAGGAGCAGACGGCCCGCGGCGGCGAGCGCCGCCAGATCCGCGGCGGACTCCGCCCGGTGTCGGGCGGCGATCGCGCCCGCCACCGCCAGTGCGGCCGTGGCCGCGAAGGCGACCAGGCCGAGCAGCGCCAGCAACCAGATCGTGGCACTCCCCGCGTCGCTGTTCCGGTGGCGACGCCCCCGCAACCGCCTCACCGCCCGGCCCCCGGTTCACCGGGCTCACGTTCCGCCACGGCCGTGGCCGACACGCGGAAGCTGAGCAGTCCGCCCGGACCGCCGCTCAGGGCCGAGACCTCGGCCCTGACCCGGTCCCCCGAGGTGCTGACCGAGACCGATGCCCCGGGCGGGGCCGCCGCCTGCCCCAGGGCGGCGGCGGCCGGATCACCCCTCGCCGCCGCGCGGGCGGCCTCCCGGGCCGCATCCACGCACCTGACCTGCGCCGAGCCGACCAGCACCGCCCACAGCAGCATCGCGCTGACCAGGACCAGCGCGGGCAGGGCCACGGCCGCCTCCGCCGTGGTGTAGCCCGCGTCACCGATCTCCCCGGCGGCCCCTCGAGGGCGCCCGGCCCGGGGCACCCAGCGGCCCTCAGACGGCACCGAGAGCTCGCCGGATGAGCCCCTGCACCGCCGACGAGACAGCGCCGCTGGTGACGACCTTGTAAAGGAGGGCCGCGAACCCGCAGGCCGCGACGGTGCCCACGGCGTACTCGGCCGTGGTCATCCCGTCGTCCCCGGCCAGGCGCCCGAAGCGGGCGCGCACTCGACAGCGCACCACGTGCGCGCCGTGCAGGAACCACACCTGCGCCAGGCAGGCCAGCAGCCCGAGCGTGGCCCTGGGGCGGCGCAGGCACATCCGGAGGAAGGGAACCGAGGCGCCGTCTCCGGCCGGCGCGGTCGGAGCACGCCCCGCGCCGTCGGGCGAGGGCTGAGCAGGCGGCCGGGCCGGTGGCTGGGCAGCCGAAGGAGCAGCCGCAGGAGCAGTCGGCGGGGCGGGGCGCCGGAACGGCGTGACATCGTCCGACGCGACGTCAGCGGAAGGCGCTGCGGCGGGTGAAGTGTGCGGGGACCTGGGCATGGTGACTCCTCGGAGACAGGCGGACACGACGGATCGGACGGACGAGGTGGAACGGGCGGACGGCCCTGGGGGCCGCCCGGTCGCCACGGCGACGAGGGCGGGCCATGGCGACGAGAGCGGGCCGCGGGGCGAGGGCGGGCCGCGGGGCGACGGACCCGGGGGCGAGGCCGGACGCCGCGGGTCAGAGCCGGCCGAGGAAGATCCCGGCGAGGCCGGTGACCACCGGAACGACACCGACGAGGACGAAGGCCGGCAGGAAGCAGAGCCCGAGCGGGGCGGTGGCGATGACCCCGGCACGGCGAACCCTGGCCTGGGCCTCCCGGGCTGCCGAGGCCCGTTCCGCGTCGGCGAGTCGGGCCAGACCGGCGGCCGGGGGCGCCCCGCTCGAGGCTGCCCGCGCCAGGCAACGGCCCAGCGGAGCGAGCACCGGGTCGGTGACCGCCAGCCGCTCCCAGCAGGACTCCGGGTCGGCTCCCATGGACAGCTGGACCGCCGCCGCCACCAGGCGTCCGGCCATCGGCTCCGGCATGGCCTCGGCCACGGAGATCAGGGCCGCGTCCGGCGGGCACCACGAGGCCATGCATCCGGCCAGCAGCTCGGCGGTCAGTGGGAGTTGGGCACGCAGCAGGACGGTCTCCCGCCGCCTGGCCCGCATGGCCGGCCCTGGCGGGGAGGGCAGGTAGCGGAACCCGAGCGCCCCCAGTGCCACGCCCAGCACCCAACCGGTGGGGCCGCCGACCAGGGCGACGACGCCCGCCCCGAGTACGGCGGAGGCCAGGCGCGGCACCCGGCGCTCTCCGCCCGGGAGGCCACGGCGGGCCTTCCGGGAACGGGCGGGATCGACGCCCACCCGCATGGCCCGGCGCAGAAACCGCCGTCGGCGTGTCCGCACGACCAGGCCCGTCACCACCGCGGTCAGCCCACTGAGCAGCGCCGCCACGGTGATCAGAGCCGCGTTCACGCCCCCGCCTCCGTCCTCGCCGACCTGGTGCGTGCTGGGCACCCGCTGCACACCCGGCGCCCCGACCGAGCCGAGGGGACGGCCCTGGCCGAGGAGGTGGTCCGCGCCGGGGAAGCGGTCCGCGCCGGGGAAGCCGGTCGCGGCCGCGTGCGAGCGAGCCGCATTGGCCGCATTGGCCGTGGAGGCCGTTTCGGCCGTGCGTGGCGGTCGGCCCGTGTCGGCCGCGCAAGCCGGCCGGGTGGCGGTCGGCGGGCGAGCGACACCCGCGGCGGCGCGCCCTGGCGCCTCATGCGGGGCCCTCGGCCGCGTGGGCGATGCGCGCCGTCCAGGCCAGCCCCGCGTACTCGAGCACCGCGCCCACCAGCAGGCAGACCAGGCCCGATGTGGTGTGGAGCAGCACCTGCAGCGGATCGGCTCCCAGGGCCGCGCCCAGAGCGAGCCCGAACACCGGCAGGAGAGCCAGGAGCACCGCCGTGGAACGGGGGCCGGCCAGCTCGGCTCGGACGCAGTCCCGCAGAGCCCGCTCGGCACGCAGGCCCTCGGCGACCCGGTCCAGCCCCTCGGCCAGACCCGCTCCGCTGGCGGAGGTGACCCGCCAGCAGGCGGCGGCGCCCCTGGCGCCTTCGGCTCCTGGCGATTCCGCCAGGAGAGTGAGTGCCCCGTCCACCGAGCCGCCGAGTCTGACGGCGGCCAGCAGGGCGGTCGGGTCGAGGGCGTCTCCGTGCGGGAGCCCCTCAACGGCCATCTCGACCGCCTGGTGCGGGGTGGCCCCGGTGCGCAGCTCCCCGGCCAGCGCCGCGCAGAGCTCGACCACCGCGGCCTGCCGGTCCTCCCGCTCCCTGACCGCCCGTCTGCGGCGCCGCAGACGGATCACGGGCCAGACAGCCGCTGCCCCAGCCAGTGCGGGTACCGGGGAAGCGGCCAGCCAGGCAGCGGTCCCGCCGAGCGGCAGGAGCAGCAGCTCCACCGGGAGGAGCGCCCGGACCCGCCGGGCGCGCAGCCGCCAGGGGCCAGAGCGGCGCTCGCGGATGCCGGGGTAGAGGCGGCCGACGCGGCCGACCGTCCGGTCACGCCTCGTCAACCACCAGGCGCCGAGACCGAGGAGGGCCATCACGGCCGCCGCCGTCAGCGCGTGGGCGGAGGGCCAGGTGACGCCGAGCCCGGCCACTCCAGGGCCACCGGCACGGCCGCTCCCGCCGACCTCAGCGCGGACGACCCCAGCGCCGCGGGCCCCACCAGCCCCGCTGACCCCACCGACGGCCTGGGCAGCCCGGGCACCGGCCACCTGCAGGATCCGGCCGGCTGTCCCGAGACGAGGCGATCCCGGCACCGGCCATGTCGGCACGGGCCAGAGGTCGGCGACCCCGTCGTGGTTGGGCGCACCGCGCATGGGCACCCGAGCGGCCGGGAGTGACGGCCCGAGCCGCGTGCCGGATCCGGTCAGGCGGACCGGCGTCCACCCGAGCCCCCTCACTTGGGCCGGGCCCACGGTGCCCGGAGCCCGCCGCAGCGCTCGGCGAGCCAGGGCCATCCCGGGCCCGGTTCCTGGCCGCCCGCGGCCGGGAACCGGACTGCGGGAAGGGCCGTCACCAGACCGTCCACGCCGCGCTCCAGGACGCAGACCTCGGCGACCCGGCGTTGTCCTCCCGGGGCCCGGACCAGGTGCACCACCGCGTCCAGCGCGGCGCCCAGCTGGCTGTGCAGGGCGGCCCGGCCGAGGCCCGCCGTCGCCGCCAGCGCCTCCAGCCGGGCGGGGACGTCCAGGGCCGCATTGGCATGGACCGTCCCGCAGCCGCCCTCGTGGCCGGTGTTGAGGGCGGCGAGCAGGTCCAGGACCTCACCGCCCCGGACCTCGCCGACCACCAGGCGGTCCGGGCGCATCCGCAGCGCCTGCCGGACCAGGTCGCGCAGGTCGATCCCGCCGACCCCCTCCTGGTTGGGCGGACGCCCCTCCAGCCGGACCAGATGGGGGTGGTCGGGCTGGAGCTCCGCCGAGTCCTCGACGACGACCAGACGTTCACTCGTCGGAACCAGGCCGAGCAGCGCGGCGAGGAGGGTGGTCTTGCCCGTGCCCGTCCCGCCGGAGACCAGATAGGCCACCCGGGTGCGGACCAGGGCCTGCAGCAAACCCGCGCCCCAGTTGGTCAGCGAGCCCGCCGCCACCAGCTCCTCGAGGGTGAACGGGCGGGGACGGCTGACGCGCAGTGAGATGAGGGTGCCGCCGACGGCGACCGGCGGGAGCACCGCGTGCAGCCGGACCCCCTGAGGCAGCCTGGCGTCCGTCCAGGGCCTGGCGTCGTCGAGGCGCCGGCCCGCGGTGTGGGCGAGCCGCTGCGCCAGGCGGCGCACCGAGGGCTCGTCGGGGAACTTGACGTCCCTGGCCCGCTGCAGGCCGTGCCCGCGATCGACCCACACCTCACGTGGGCCGTTGACCAGGACGTCGGTGACCTCGGGATCGCTGAGCAGCCGGTCCAGCGGACCGGCACCGACCATTTCGGCGCGCAGCTCCCGGACGATCTCCAGCACCTCGGTGTCCCCGTAGGGGCGGCCCTGGGCGCGCAGGGCCGCTGCGACGCCGGTGATGGTGGGCTCTGCCCCGGACTCGGCCAGCCGCAGCCGGACCGCGTCCAGCAGGGCCGCCGACACGGCCGCCGACGCGCCCGCTCCGGACGCCGCTCGGCCACCCGCGCCCGTGTGGGCGCGATGCGTGCTCGCACTCCTGGTCATGCCGCCACTCCCCCACCGTCCGTGAGGCCGGCCCCGGCCAGAGCCTCGGTCAGAAACGCGGTACAGAAACGGCCCAGTGGGCCCTTGGCGCGGGTGCCGGGGGGACGCCCGCACTCCAGGTCGGCGGCGAGGCCCGGCTCGGGGGCCAACTCGCCGGCCAGGGGCAGCCGCAGACCATGGGCCACCTCGGCGCTGGTCATCCCGCTCGGGGCGGGGCCGCGGACGACCGCCCGCAGATCCGAGAGCCGCATCGAGACCCCCGCGGCGACACGGCTCGACGCCGCCATGGCCCGCAACTCCGCGGGGACCACCAGCAGGCCCAGGTCGGCCTGTTCGAGGGCCTCCGCCGCGGCGTCGTCGATCCGGCGCGGCAGGTCGAGCACCACCACGCCGCCGCGCCGTCTGGCGGCGCCGAGGACCGTGCGCACGGCCTCGACCGGGATGCTCAGCGTGTCCCCGCGGTCCCAGCTGAGCGCCGCGAGGCGGTGCAGCCTGGGCAGCGAATGCTCCAGCTCGACGGCGTTGACCCGCCCGCGCGACGAGGCCAGGTCGGGCCAGCGCAGCCCCACCGCCTCCTCGCCGCCGAGGAGTACGTCGAGCCCCCCGCCCAGCGGGTCGACGTCGACGAGCACCGTCCGGTGCCCCTGCCTGGCCGCGGTGACGGCCAGCGCGCAGGCCAGCGTCGAGGCGCCCGCACCGCCGCGGCCTCCCACGACCGCGACGCTGAGGGCCGGCGCACCCACGCCCTCGGCGGCGTCGGCGACCCGGTCGAGCAGCCAGGGCTCGCTGTCGGGGAGGAACACGACGTGTTCGGCCCCGAGGACGACGGCCTGTTGCCAGACGGCGGCGTCGTCGAGGTCCGCACCCACCAGCAGCACCCCCGGACGCCGCGCCAGAGCGGCCATCCGGTCGGCCACATCGGCTCCGACGAGGACGAGCGTCGCGGCCTCCCAGGTCTGACGCGGCGGCGGGGCTCCGCACACGACGTGCGGCGTGGCTCCGGCGGCGGCGCACAGCTTGAGCAGGGCGTCGATCAACTCGTCGTTCTCGGTGACGATCAGTGGCCCGGTCCGTGGCTCCCTGCCGCCCGGCGAGGGGGCGGACGGGCCGGTGGGCGGAACCGGGGGCGGCCCTGCGGGTGGGTCGGTGGGCGGGCGTGCGGCCATGACGGCTCCCTCACGGAGTGCTGGACGCGCCCCTTTCGGCGCGTGCACCACACTGCGTCGAATTCGCAAGTGACGGGTGCACCGAGGCCGAATCTGTGGATAAACCGGGGGGTGTGGAAAACGACGCCACGCGTGAGAGTGGATAAACGAACAGGAGGTTGACACATCCCCTGAGTTCGTCGGTAAATCGCACCGCAGCATCTGGCCGCCGACGTGCGACGACCCCCGCCGGGGGGGAGAGCGGGGGTCGTCCTCCACAGCCCGACTCGGGGGGGGAGGAGTCGAGCTGGGTTAGCACGGTCGCGAACGATCCGTGACTTCCATGGTGTACCCGAAGCCCTTCTCAAGCAAACCCACGCGCCGGGCCTTGAGCCGAATGGTTGGCACTTATCCTCGACCTCGTGGAAAACCACTCGCAGCACCGCCCAGCCCGCCAGGCCGCCTTCTTCGACCTGGACAAGACCGTGATCGCGAAGTCCAGTGCGCTGGCCTTCAGCCGCCCGCTCTACCGGGGCGGCCTGATCAATCGCCGCGCGGTTCTGAAGAGCGCGTACGCACAGTTCGTCTTCCTGGCCGGCGGTGCCGACCACGACCAGATGGAGAAGATGCGCCAGTACCTCTCCTCGCTGGCACGTGGCTGGAACGTGGCCCAGGTCCGGGAGATCGTCGCCGAGACGCTGCACGACCTGATCGACCCACTGATCTACGACGAGGCCGCCTCGCTCATCGAGGAGCATCACGCCGCCGGCCGGGACGTGGTCATCGTCAGCAGCTCCGGCTCCGAGCTCGTCGAACCGATCGGCGAGATGCTCGGCGCCGACCACGTCATCGCCACCCGGATGGCGGAGCGGGACGGCTGCTACACCGGCGAGATCGACTTCTACGCCTACGCGGAGAACAAGGCCGTCGCCATCCGCGAGTTGGCTGAGATCGAGGGCTACGACCTCGCACGCAGCTACGCCTACAGCGACTCGTCCACGGATCTGCCGCTGCTGGAGGCCGTCGGCCACCCGCACGCGGTCAACCCCGACCGGGCGCTGCGCCGCGAGGCACAGGCTCGCTCCTGGCCCGTCCTGGTCTTCACCCGGCCGGTCCAGCTGAAGGAGCGCAGCGCCTCGCTGGCGGTGACCAGCCGCCCGATGCTCGCCGCGGCAGCCCTTGGCGCCGCGGTGACGGCGGCCGGCCTGGTCTGGTACGCGGCGCGACGGTCCCGCCCGGGCGGGACCGTCGTATAGGGCCGATCCGGGCGCGCCGCGGCACAAAGAAACGAGTGCCGAAACGATTGCCTGGGTTCCGCTTCCGCGCGTTCCGCGCTACAAAGGAGGTACGGCCCGCGAGACCAGATGGCACACCTCAGACGGCGACGTTGAAAGGACCCATCGAAGCGTCAGGCCACACGGACCGCGCACAGCCTCCGGGCACCCACGTGCAGCCGACCCACGATCTGGGCCGCCACACCCGGCGAACGGGCAGAGAACCCCGCCGGATGGGCAAAGAACAGGCGCACGCATGGTCACTCGGCCCCTGTGCCAGCGGCGGCATCCGCCCGGATGCCGCCGCAACCCTTGCTCCGGCGTGAACCGCCAGGTCAGGCCATGCCGCGCTGCATCGCCTCGCACACCGCGGTGCTCTCACGGACGCCGAGGCGCAGCGCCTGGGCGCAGTGCGAGATCCACGCGGCCATGCCGGCCGATGTCCCCGAGGCGTAACCGGCCAGGGCGGCGACATAAGCCTCGGTGCCGAGCTCGGCGAGGCCCACCTCCATCGGGCAGATGGCCTTCGGATCCAAGCCCTCGGCGATCAGCACGATGCGCGTCGCAGCACGGGCCACCAGGCCGTTCGCGCTGGTGAAGGGCCGCAGCGCGAGCAACTCGCCGTGCACGACGGCGGCCACGACCAGAGCCGGAGCCGTTCGCTCGTTCGGGTGCTTCGTACCGCCGCGGCTGGCCAGGAGTTGTGCGAGGGTGTCCAATCGTGCCGAGACCTCGGCAGCCGACGGCGCCGGGGGCAGGGAGAGGTCCAGGGTCCGCTCCAGCGCGGCGAACTCCGTCTCGACCTTCTCCGTCGCGGCCACGGGGTGCCGGAAGAGCACCTCGGCGGGTTCGTCGGCCCGCCGCGGCCGTCCCACAGCGGGCGCACCGGCACGATCGCCGGTCATCACGATTCCCGGGTTCCCGTCCACGCCCGCGGCACTCACGTCGCCACCCTCACCGCCCTCACCGCCCTCACCGACAGCCAGCAGGTGCAGACGGGCGAGCACCTGGAGCGGCGAGTGGCGCCAGGTGCCGAGCAACTGGCCGGCCTCGGCGTTCAGACGCAGGGCACCACCGACGGTGCGGGCCTCGGCGTCGCGGCCGAAGTCGGTCCGGCGGCGCACCTCCTCCAGCGGCCAGTTCGCACCGTCCAGCGCGGCGGAGGCGCGGGCGCCCCGCAGGGCGGACTCGGAGGTGACCTCGCCTGCGCGGCGGCGCATCACCCGGTGGCCGTAGAGGCGGTCCACCGCCTTGCGGGTCTCGGCAACGGCCTCGGCGACACCGGGGAGGTCCCCCAGGGGCGCCAGCGGGTCCGCGGCTCCGGGAGCGGCGGACGAGGAAGGGGTGCTCGTGCTCACCGCACCGACATTACGGAACTCGTGGACGGCTGGGGTGCGCAGGGGACGTGGGGTGCGTCACCCGAAAGTGTCAAGGATCGGTGAAAGCGGATCTCGTAACTCCCGTGCGTCGCTACGATGGCCGGAAATCGGTGACGATAACGGTTGCCAATAAGCCGGAAGTCCCATCAGGCCGGACGCCGCCGCATCGCACCTTCTCCCCTCGCAAGGCACCTCCCCAGGTCCCGTCCGGAGCTCCCATGAAGATCGCCTTTGTCGGCAAGGGCGGCAGTGGCAAGACCACGCTGTCCTCCCTGTTCGTCCGCCATCTCGCCATCGCCGGGAGCCCGGTGGTCGCCGTGGACGCCGACGTCAACCAGCACCTGGGGGCCGCCCTGGGGCTCAGCGACGAGGAATGCGCGGCACTGCCCTCGCTCGGCGCCGAGATGCCGGCCATCAAGGAGTACCTGCGCGGGGAGAACCCCCGCATCACCGACGCGGCATCAATGATCAAGACCACGCCGCCCGGTCGGGGCTCCCGGCTGCTGCGCATCGTGGAGGACAACCCGTTGTACCGGCTCTGCGCCCGGCCGGTCACGGTGGACGGGGCGTCGCTGCGGCTGATGGCGACGGGCGCGTTCGACGAGGAGGATCTCGGCGTCTCCTGCTACCACTCCAAGGTGGGCGCCGTGGAGCTCTGCCTCAACCACCTGGTGGACGGACCGGGCGAGTACTGGGTGACGGACATGACGGCCGGCGCCGACTCCTTCGCCTCCGGTCTGTTCACCCGTTTCGACCAGACCTTCCTGGTCTGCGAGCCGACCCGTAAGGGCGTGGCGGTCTACCGGCAGTACCGCGACTACGCCAGGGACTTCGGCGTCCGGCTGCACGTGATCGGCAACAAGGTCGAGAGCGAGGACGATCTCGCCTTCCTGCGGGACGAGTTGGGCGACGCCCTGCTCGCGGGGTTCGGGCGGTCCACCTGGGTACGCCGGACGGAGCAAGGCCGCACGCCGGCGTTCGCCGAACTCGAGCCGGCCAACGCCGCCGTCCTGCGGCTCATGCAGGAGACCGTCGACGCCTCCTACGCCGAGCGCGACTGGGACCGGTACACCCGGCAGCTCGTCGCCTTCCACGTTCGCAACGCGGAGAGTTGGGGCAACGCCAAGACGGGCGCCGACCTCGCCGCACAGGTAGACCCGGGCTTCGTCCTCGGCGAGCACCTGGCGGGCCTGCCGGAGCCGCTGGGGGTCTGAGCCGGCCTCTCCCCACCCCCGCAGTCCGCTCTCCCGGGTGAACTTGGACCGCCCGGAGCGCCAAGAAGGTAAAGGGTTCATTACTCTTTATTTACCGATTCTTGGCACTTCCGTGGCACACCCCGCCGCGCCGTCCTACCCCACAGGAGACGCGACCCATGCAGAGCCCGCCGAGTACCCGAAACCGCCCGCTGTCCCCGCCGTCCGCACTGTCCCCCCAGCCGGCGGCGCTGCCCGCTCCCCCGGCCACGCCCGCGCCGGACGCCCTGACCGGCGTCCGGGACTTCCAGCGGCACACCGCGCCCCTGCTCCGTCCCGAGCTGGCGCGGCTGGCCCGGGAGGGGCAGTCCCCCTCCCAGCTTTTCATCACCTGCGCCGACTCGCGGATGGTCCCTAATGTGATCACCAACAGCGGGCCGGGAGAGCTCTTCACCGTCCGCAACATCGGCAACCTCGTCCCACCGACCGCCGACGACAGCGTCTTCGCGGCCGTGGAGTACGCGGTGGACGTGCTGGACGTCCGCCACATCATCATCTGCGGCCACTCCGGCTGCGGGGCCATGCAGTCCCTGCTGCACGGGGCGCACCGGCGCGACGGCCGGGCGGGTACGCCGCTGACCCGTTGGCTGCGGCACGGACAGGACTCCCTGCACCGGGTCCGTCACGCACCCGCCCGCTTCTACGGCCGGTCGCCCTCGACCGACCCGCTGGAACGGCTCTGTCTGACCAATGTGGTCCAGCAGCTCGACAACCTGCGGGTCCATCCGAGCGTCGCCCGGAAGACTGAGCTCGGCCTGGTCCGATTGACGGGTCTCTACTTCGAGCTGGCGACCGCTCAGACCTACGTCTGGTCGCCCGCGGGCCGGGGATTCCTCCCGATCCACCCGCACGTGGGCACGGCGGCCTGATCCTGCGGCGGCGCGTCGGAGGGGCGCCGCCGGCCACTTCCGGCCGGTCGGGGCGGCGGAAGTGGACATCAGGCGATCAAAGGTCTACACCAATTTTCCGCTGGGCCTTGCCAGCACACCCATCGACCTGGTGAGCTGAGTCACGAAACCAGGACGTAATCGATGAGGAGTGTTGCGTTGAGCAGCAATGAGAGCCTGGCGAACCTGCTGAAGGAGGAGCGGCGGTTCGCCCCTCCCGCAGCGCTCGCCGCAGCCGCCAACGTCACCGCCGACGCCTATGCCGAGGCCAAGGCCGACCGCCTCGCCTTCTGGGCCACCCAGGCCCGGCGCCTGAGCTGGGCCAAGGAGCCCACCGAGACGCTCGACTGGTCCAACCCGCCCTTCGCCAAGTGGTTCGCCGACGGCGAGTTGAACGTCGCCTACAACTGCGTGGACCGGCACGTCGAGGCCGGACTGGGCGACCGGGTCGCGATCCACTTCGAGGGCGAGCCGGGCGACAGCCGTGCGATCACCTACGCCGAGCTCAAGGACGAGGTCTCCCGCGCCGCCAACGCCCTGCAGGAGCTGGGTGTCGGCAAGGGCGACCGGGTGGCGGTCTACATGCCGATGATCCCCGAAGCGGTCGTCGCGATGCTGGCCTGCGCCCGGATCGGCGCCCCGCACTCGGTGGTGTTCGGCGGCTTCTCCGCCGACGCCGTGTCCTCCCGGATCCAGGACGCGGACGCCAAGCTGGTCATCACCGCCGACGGCGGCTACCGCCGTGGCAAGCCGACCGCGCTGAAGCCGGCCATCGACGAGGCGCTGGAGTCCTGCCCGCAGGTCGAGCACGTCCTGGTGGTCCGCCGCACCGGCCAGGACACCGCCTGGACGTCGGGCCGCGACGTGTGGTGGCACGAGATCACCGAGCGTCAGTCCGCCGAGCACACCCCCGAGGCGCACGCCGCCGAGCACCCGCTGTTCATCCTGTACACCTCGGGCACCACGGGTAAGCCGAAGGGCATCCTGCACACCACGGGCGGCTACCTGACGCAGGCCAGCTACACGCACAACGCGGTCTTCGACCTCAAGCCGGAGACCGACGTCTACTGGTGCACCGCCGACATCGGCTGGGTGACCGGCCACTCCTACATCGTCTACGGGCCGCTCTCCAACGGCGCGACCCAGGTCATGTACGAGGGCACCCCGGACACCCCGCACCAGGGCCGGTTCTGGGAGATCGTGCAGAAGTACGGCGTGACGATCCTCTACACCGCGCCCACCGCGATCCGCACGTTCATGAAGTGGGGCGACGACATCCCCGCCAAGTTCGACCTGTCCTCCCTGCGGGTGCTGGGCAGCGTCGGCGAGCCGATCAACCCCGAGGCGTGGGTCTGGTACCGCGAGCACATCGGCGGCGGCCGCACCCCGATCGTGGACACCTGGTGGCAGACCGAGACCGGCGCCATGATGATCAGCCCGCTGCCGGGCGTCACCGAGACCAAGCCCGGTTCGGCGCAGGTGCCGCTGCCCGGCATCTCGGCCACCGTGGTCGACGACGAGGCCGCCGAGGTGCCCGACGGCCACGGCGGCTACCTGGTGCTGACCGAGCCGTGGCCGTCGATGCTGAGGACGATCTGGGGCGACGACCAGCGCTACATCGACACCTACTGGTCCCGTTTCGAGGGTCGGTACTTCGCCGGCGACGGTGCCAAGAAGGACGACGACGGCGACATCTGGCTGCTGGGCCGGGTGGACGACGTGATGCTGGTCTCCGGCCACAACATCTCGACCACCGAGGTCGAGTCGGCGCTGGTCTCGCACCCGCAGGTGGCCGAGGCCGCGGTCGTCGGCGCCACCGACGCCACCACCGGTCAGGCCATCGTGGCCTTCGTGATCCTGCGCGGCACCGCGCACGACTCGGACGAGCTCACGGCCGAGCTGCGCGACCACGTGGCCAAGGTGCTCGGGCCGATCGCCAAGCCCAAGCGGATCCTGACCGTCAGCGAGCTGCCCAAGACCCGCTCCGGCAAGATCATGCGCCGTCTGCTGCGCGACGTGGCCGAGAACCGCGCCGTCGGCGACGTCACCACGCTGGCGGACACCAGCGTCATGGACCTGATCCAGAGCAAGCTCCCCGCCGCCCCCAGCGAGGACTGAGCGAGGACTGACCACGGATCACCGACCGGTCCTGACCGCGGCCCGCCCCCAGCCACCGATGGCCGGGGGCGGGCCGTTCGCTTCGGCGCGCTTCTGTCGTACTTCCGTAGCATGTGACAAAACGGATGCAAACGGTCGTATGTGACAGAAGCGAGGTACCCCCGAGTGAGCAGCGCCCCGACACCGTCGCCGCGCCGCCAGTTCCTGGCCAGACTGCCCCTGCCGGAACGCGCCTTCCTCGCGGACGCCCTGCGGGCGGAGACAGTCGGCGGCATCCTGCTGCTGATCGCGGCGGTGGCGGCACTCGTCTGGGCGAACGTCTGGCCGGGTTCTTACGAGACCGTCAGCACCTTCACCGTCGGCCCGAGCTCACCGATCCACCTCGACCTCTCCCTGGCCGACTGGGCCAAGGACGGGCTGCTGAGCGTCTTCTTCTTCGTCGCCGGCATCGAGCTCAAGCGCGAGCTGGTCGTGGGCGAGTTGCGCGATCCGCGGGCCGCCCTGCTGCCGGTCGCGGCGGCGGTGTGCGGGGTGGCTCTCCCCGCCCTCATCGACGTCGTCGTCAACACCGGGCCCGGCGGTCACCTGGGCGGCTGGGCGATCCCCACCGCGACCGACATCGCGTTCGCGCTGGGCGTCCTGGCCGTGGTGGGCTCGCATCTGCCCTCCGCGCTGCGGGCCTTCCTGCTCACCCTCGCGGTGGTCGACGACCTGATCGCGATCCTGATCATCGCGGTCTTCTACAGCCACGGCGTCAAGCTCTGGGCACTCGGGCTCTCCCTGCTCGGCCTGGTCCTGTTCTACTTCCTGCACCGGGCTCGGGTGCACGGCTGGTACATCTACGTACCGCTGGCCCTGGTGATCTGGGCGCTGATGCACGAGGGCGGTGTCCACGCGACGGTGGCCGGTGTCGCGATGGGGCTGATGCTGCGGGTCACCAAGGACCCGGGCGAGGAGCACTCGCCCGGCGAGCACATCGAGCACCTTGTACGCCCGTTCTCCGCCGGCTTCTGCGTGCCGGTGTTCGCCCTCTTCGCGGCGGGCGTCTCGATCAGCCCGCACGCCCTGGGACAGGTGTTCACCGAGGCGGCGCCGCTCGGTGTGGTGCTGGGCCTGGTGGTGGGCAAGACCCTTGGAGTCTTCGGCGGCTCCTGGCTGACGGCCCGGTTCACGCGGGCGGAGCTGAACCCCGAACTCGCCTGGGCGGACCTGTTCTCGCTGTCGGTGCTCTCCGGCATCGGGTTCACCGTCTCGCTGCTCATCGCCGAGCTGGCGTTCTCCGGGGACCCGGAGCTCACCGAACGGGTCAAGGCGGCGGTGCTCGTCGGCTCGGTGATCTGCGCGGTGCTGGCGACCGTGCTGCTACGGATGCGGAACCGCAAGTACCAGCGTCTGTGTGACGAAGAGGACTCCGACAACGGCCCGTTTCTGCCCGGTGGTGACGTACCGTCCGGTAGCGGCATGATCTGATAGAGCAACAGCGGACGGCGAGACCATCAGCCGGCCGATGACGGGGATCGCGCGAGATGAGGAGATGCGAGATGGCCGCTCCCGAGACCGGGACCGAGCGTACGGTGGGGCAGCTGTTCGCCTCCGCGACCGCGGATCTGTCGGCGCTGGTCCACGACGAGATCGCGCTGGCGAAGCAGGAGATCAAGAAGGACGTCGTCCGCGGCGCCACCGGCGTCGGCTCGATCGCGGCCGCCGCGGTGATCCTGCTGGCCTCCATCCCGATGTTCAGCTTCGCGGCCGCGTACGGGATCCACTCGACCGGGCTGGGGCTGGTCTGGTGTTTCTTCATCATGGGCGGCGTCTTCGTGGTGATCGCCGTCATCGCGGCCCTGGTCGCGATCCGCTTCTTCAAGAAGCTGTCGCCGCCGGACCGCACCATCGCCGGCGCCAAGGCGACGGCGGACGTGCTCAAGTCCGCCAGGCCGCACCCGGCACCGTCGGTCCCCTCCGACGGCCACAAGGCCCTCACCCGCTGACGCCCGCGTCCCGGGGTCCAGGACGCGCGGACGGGGCCTTGAGGCGGCACCCCGGGCCCCGGGTGTGACACGCTCTTCCCATGGCCTTCGACCCCGCCACCTCAAGCGCTGACGCCTTCGATCCGCGGATCGAAGGTCCGTGGACGCACCGTGACCTCGCCGCGAACGGGGCACGGTTCCACATCGCCGAGCTCGGCGAGGGCCCACTGGTGCTGCTCGTCCACGGCTGGCCGCAGTTCTGGTGGACCTGGCGGCACCAGCTGACCGCCCTCGCCGCGGCCGGATACCGGGCCGTCGCGGTCGACCTGCGCGGCGTCGGCGGCAGCGACCGGACGCCGCGAGGCTACGACCCGTCGAACATGGCGCTGGACCTGACCGGGGTCATCCGCTCGCTCGGGGCCGCGGACGCGACGCTGGTCGGACACGACTGGGGCGGCTTCCTGGCCTGGACGGCGGCCGCGATGCGGCCCGCCCTGGTGCGGCACCTCGTGGTGGTCTCCAGCGCCCACCCCCGCAGCTACCGCAAGGCACTGCTGACGGACCGCCGTCAGATCGTCGCCGCCGACCACCTGCTGGGCTTCCAGCGCCCGTGGGTGCCCGAGCGGCAGCTTGCCGCCGGGGGCGCCGCACTGGTGGCCGAGTACCTGCAGGAGTGGTCCGGCCGCGAGCACCGGCCCGGCGAGAAGGAACTGCTGACCTACCGGCAGGCCATGCTGCTGTCGAACACCCGGCACTGCTCGATCGAGCCCTACCGCTGGCTGATGCGGTCCATGGGCCGACCCGACGGCTTCCAGTTCTCGCGCCGCATGGACCGCAAGCTCCGGGTGCCGACCCTCCACGTGCACGGCGAGGACGACCCGGTGCTGCTGCCGGAGACGGCCCTCAGCTCCGGCGCGTACGTCGACGCGCCCTACGACTGGCGACCGCTCGACGGCATCGGCCACTACCCGCACGAGGAGGACCCCGACGGTTTCTCCGCACTGCTGCTGGAGTGGCTGAAGGGTCACGAGAAGTGAAGACTGTGTGGTGAATGTGCAACTGGCATAAGCCAATTGGAACTCATGCTCGGGATTATCCAGGCGACCGCCTGGGCAACTTCGAAGTATGAGCTGGATGCACGACCGCGCCTCCGCGTCCCGAAACCGTCACCGCTCCGCGTCGGGCCCGCCTCCCGGCCCGCAGAACGCCACACAGGCGGCGACCGCGCTGCTGGAGCCCCCGGGCCATGTCGGCTTCCCGCGCCTCATCGGGCGGCGCGCCCGCTGGGTCACCTCCCGCCTCCGTCCGCGCTGACGGCAGACGGCCCGCGGGGCCCGGAACGCGGGGCCCGGAACGCGGGGGCCGGTAATGCGGGAGTCCGGAATGCGGGAGCCCGGAACGCGGGGCCCGGAACGCGGAACGGGCCGGCCCCAGGACTGCGGGACCGACCCGTTCGACGAGTGCGTGGCGGCGTCAGAGCTTGTGCGGCCCGAGCGCGGTGAACCAGAGCAGGGCGATGGTGCCGACGCCCATCAGCGGGACGAGTATCTCCGTCTCCAACTTGTTGCCGCTGCTCTTGATGATCTCGATCTCGTAGCGGGTCTTGATCGGCCACAGCCACGGCGCGCCCATCTTGGTGATGGAGTCGCCCAGCAGGTGCGCGACGCAGCCCAGGCCGACCGCGTAGGGAAGCCAACCCGGGGCCGAGGGAATGAACTTGGCGATCACGGCGGTCCCGATCCCGGCCTCCGCCACGATCGTGCCCCAGGCGTTGAAGGCGTGCCCCGGGGGGCACAGGTTGAGCGCCCGGACGGCCATGGCCAGCAGGAAGAACGTCATGCCCAGGGTGAACCCGCGCCCCAGGTAGGTGACGCCCGCCCAGGTGCCGCCGGACATCAGCGCCACGAAGAAGAGCGAGTGCGTCGCGTGCCGGTGTCCGCCCGAGATCCAGGCGACGAAGCGGCACAGCAGCTTGCTGACCGGGCCCAGGAAGTTGGCGATGGTGCCGTCGTGGTGGTCCAGATCCGGCAGCAGGGCGGCGCCCGCGCACAGGATCGTGCCCATCAGGATCTCCTGCGGCTTGAGGTGAGCGTGCATCACCAGCGGCGGCAGGAACGACGAGGTGGCCGCGAAGAGCAGCGCCCCGCTCACCGCATGCGAGTGGCCCATCATGACTGGTCGTCCTCCTGGTTGCTGACGTGATCTCACGCTCGGCCCGACCGTACCAGGAAGGGGCGCCACCCCGAGATGTCGCTTCGGTCTCGACTACAGCGCGCAGGCGTCCGTGTTGACCGACGCGGTCAGGTTCGCGCCCCGCTGGGCGTCGTCGCGGACCTCGTCGACGGTGAGCGCGTAGCCGGTCTGGGCGTCGTCCAGGGACTTGGCGAAGACCACGCCGTAGACCTCGCCGTCCGTCGTCAGCAGCGGACCGCCGGAGTTGCCCTGCCGGACGGTGGAGCGCAGCGAGTAGACGTCCCGGCTGACGTTGCCGCGGTGGTAGATGTCGGGACCGTTCGCCTGGATGCGGCCGCGGATACGGGCTGCCTGGACGTTGAACGGGCCGTTCTCCGGGAAGCCCGCGACGATCGCGTCCGCGCCGGTCTTGGCGCTGCCCGCGAAGGAGAGCGCCGGTGCGCGCAGACCGGGGACGTCCAGGATGGCGATGTCGCGCTGCCAGTCGTAGAGCACCACGCGCGCGTCGTAGGTGCGGTCGCCCAGCCGGACCGTCGGCTCGGTGACACCGCCGACCACGTGGGCGTTGGTCATGACCCGCTCGGAGGCGTAGACGAAGCCGCTGCCCTCGATGACCTTGCTGCAAGAGGGCGCCGTGCCGATGACCTTCACGATGCTCTGGCGTGCGGTGCGCACCCCGGGCTCGTTCACCAGCGCCGGGTCGGGGGCCGGCACGTTGGTGATCGGCTCGTTCTGGAACGGGTCGAAGACCTGCGGGAAGCCGTTGCGGGCCAGGGTGGAGGTGAAGTCCGAGAACCAGCCCGGGGCGTCCGCGGGCAGCATGTCCTGCACGCCGCCGAGCACCTTGGAGCTGCGCACCTGGTGCGCGACGGTGGGCAGCGAGGTGCCCGCGAGGGCGGAGCCGATGAGCCAGGCGACCAGCAGCATCGCGACGACGTTGACCAGGGCGCCACCGATCGCGTCGGGCACCCGGGCCCGGCTGCGGCTGACCCGGCCACGCAGCTTCCACGCCCAGTGGGTGGTGAAGGCCTGCCCGAAAGCCGCGAAGACGATGACCACCACCACGGCGATGACCGAGGTGACCACCCCCGGGGAGAGGTGGGTCAGCAGCAGCGGCAGCAACTGCACCGCGATCAGGCCTCCGCCGAGGAATCCCAGTACGGAGAGCGCGCCCACCACGAAGCCCTGCCGGTAGCCGCTCACGGCGAATCCGACGGCGGCAAGGATCAACAGGACATCGAGGACGTTCACCCGGCTACCTTGCCATGCCGGCCCGGGAGGCCGCAGGCCCCTCCCCGGGCCTGTGGACAACTCGTGACACGCTCCACAGGGCCCGGACCTGGTGGCGCGCCGCCTCCGGCTCCGGGCGGAGGCGGCGCCCGCCTCAGCTCTCCCAGGCGTCGGCCTCACCGTCCACGCCGCCGTCCACGCCGTCGTCCGCACCGCCGTCCACGCCGGGCCGCGGCAGGACCCCGTCGCGCAGCAGGGCGTGGGCCCGCCGCTGCTCCTCGGGCGAGGCGAAGACCGAGGGGTCGCCCAGCTCGATCTCGTGGCTCTCGTCCCAAGGGCGCTCCCAGCCTGCGTGGTGGAGCAGGCGGTCGATCACGCCCGCGGTGAAGCCCCACACCACGTGGCCGTCGATCTGGAACGCCGGGCCGCGGAAGCCGCTGGGGTGTTTGACCCGGGCGCGGTTGGCCGGGTCGGCGAGACGGGCGACCGGGACGCGGAAGACGTCGGCCACCTCGCCCTCGTCCACGGGGGCCACCGGGGTGGGCGTGTGCCACCAGCCGAGCACGGGCGTGACCACGAAGTCGCTGACCGGGATGTAGAGGTCGGGCAGCACCCCGAAGACCTGCACGCCGGCCGGGTCGAGCCCGGTCTCCTCCCGGGCCTCCCGCAGGGCGGCCCGGATGCGGCCCTCGCCGGCCGGGTCGCCGTCGTCGGGGTCGAGAGCGCCTCCGGGGAAGGAGGGCTGGCCGGCGTGCGAGCGCAGACGCCGTGCCCGCTCGATCAGCAGCAGGTCGGGGCCCTCTCCGCCGGGCGCCTCGCCGAACAGCACCAGCACGGCCGAACGCCGTCCGCCCTGCGCGGGCGGCAGGAACCGGCTGAGCTGCCCGGGCCGCACGGACTCGGCGACCTCGCGCACCGGGACCAGCCAGCCGGGAATCCCCTCTCGCCGCACCCCGACGGCCGCAGACGCCGCACTCACGCGCCCACCTCCTTGGTGCCCTCGATGGCCCCCTCCGCCCCGGACGCCCCGCCGCTGTCCGGCGTCGGACCGCCGTGGGCGGCCGCCCTGGCCGCCGCCTCGCCGGGGTAGTCCGCCGGCGGCTTGAGCCGCTGGCCGGGCTGGCCGCCCTTCTCGTACTTGAGCAGCTTCTCGGCCTTCACGGGATCGGTCTCTCCCTCACCGTAGGAGGGGCAGAGCCGGGCGATCGGGCAGGCGCCGCAGGCGGGACGACGGGCGTGGCAGATCCGGCGGCCATGGAAGACGACACGGTGGGAGAGCATGGTCCACTCCCGCTTCTCGACCAGCTCGCCGACCTCCTGCTCCACCTTGACCGGATCGTCGGACTCGGTCCAGCCGAAGCGCTTGGCCAGCCGCCCGAAGTGGGTGTCCACGGTGATCCCCGGGACCCCGAAGGCGTTGCCGAGCACGACGTTGGCCGTCTTGCGGCCGACCCCGGGCAGGGTGACCAGATCCTCCAGCCGCCCCGGCACCTCGCCGCCGAAGTCGTCGCGCAGCGCGGCGGAGAGGCCGAGCAGGGACTTGGCCTTGTTGCGGAAGAAGCCCGTCGGCCGGATCAGCTCCTCCAACTGCTCCGGGTTCGCGTCCGCCATCGCCGCCGGCGTCGGGTAGGCCGCGAACAGCGCCGGCGTCGTCTGGTTCACCCGCAGGTCCGTCGTCTGCGCCGACAGCACCGTGGCCACCAGCAGCTGGAACGGCGACTCGAAGTCCAGCTCCGGATGCGCGTACGGATACACCTCCGCCAGCGCCCGGTTGATCTTCCGCGCCTGCCGCACCCTCGCGGTCTGCGTCGTCGGGAACGCCGCCTTCTTGAACCCCGGCCCACCGGCAGCACCAGCGGTCACAGCCACGCCACTCTTCGCCATACGGAGAGCCTACGGGCCCAGGCTGACGATCGATGCGCCTTCAGGACCACCAGCGTGGGGGCCGTGCTCGCGTTCACCAGTGCTTACGACCGCCCCGACCACGCCGGGCGAAGTCGCGATCACGCGACGGCTCCGGATCGAACTGGTGCGCCGGGTGGTCACACTGGGGAGTGGTCGAGGTGGCAGCAACCGGGCCGAAGATGGTGCACTGACGGCAACCCGGACCAGGGACGCTCACGCCCCCGACGCGAAGGATGTCCAGCCATGTCAGCGATGAACGTCGGGTTCGTCGGCCTTGGAGCCATGGGGAGCGCGATGGCTGCCAACCTGGTGCGCGCCGGCCACAGCGTCCAGGCCTGGAACCGCTCCCCGGCACCCGTGGAGGCCCTGGTGGCCCAGGGAGCCACGGCCGCAGCCGACCTCGAGGCCGTCTTCGCCAACGACGTCGTGATCTCCATGCTGTCCGACGACGCCGCGGTGGAATCCCTGCTCCTGGAGCCGGGGTTGCTCACGAAGGCGAGCGCGACCGTGCACGTGAACATGGCCACCGTGTCCGTCGCCCTCGCCCGGCGGGCCGCCGACCTCCACGCCGCGCACGGTCTCGGCTACCTCGCCGCCCCGGTGCTCGGCCGCAGCGAGGTCGCCGCCGCCGGAAAGCTCAACATCCTCGCCGCCGGGGACAACGCACTGATCGACCACGTGGAACCGCTGTTCGCCGCCATGGGGCAGCGCACCTGGCGCCAGGGAGACCAGCCGCACCACGCCAACACCATCAAGATCGCCGGAAACTTCCTGATCGCCTGCGCCATCGAGTCCCTGGCCGAGGCCTGCACCCTGGCCGCGGCCACCGGCGCACAACCGAGCGAACTGATCGACGTCCTGACCCACACCGTCTTCCCCGGCCCCGTCTACACCGGGTACGGGGCCATGGTCGCCGAGCGGCGGTACGAGCCGGCCGGCTTCCGTCTGGCCCTCGGCCTCAAGGACGTCACTCTGGCGCTCACCACCGGCGCCGACGCCCACGTCCCCCTGCCCTTCGGCAGCGTCCTGCGCGACGCCTTCGTCGACGCCCTCGCCCACGGCGACGCCGACCGCGACTGGAGCGCGGTGGCGGACGTCTCCCGCCGGCGCGCCGCCCTGTCCTGAGGCTGCTCCCCCGAACGCTTGAACGCCGAAGCTCCGTTGGCTGCCGAGGACTGGAGAGGTCCTCGAAGACAACGGAGCTTCGTCCGCCCCGGCCCGCGGCCCGGGCCCCGGGACAGGGGGCCCGGGACAGGGGGCCCGGGACAGGAGCCGCTTGCGACAGCCCCAGGGGTCACCCGGCCGTCGCGGAAGGCTCAGCTGTTGCGGAAGGCTCGGCCGCCGCGGAGCGCCGCGGCACCCACTCCGTCAGGTAATAGAGGCCCGCCAGCAACGGGAAGGCGATCCCGCACCAGGCGATGCCCACCCAGCCGTACGTCGCGTAGACCACGCTGGCCACGGCCGACCCGACCGCGCCTCCGCAGAAGAAGATCGCCATGTAGAGGCCGTTCAGTCGGCTGCGGACCTCCGCCCCCAGCGCGAAGATCGCACGCTGTCCCAGCACCAGGTTGCACGACACCCCGACGTCGAGCAGCAGCGCCCCGACGAACAGGCTCGCGACCACGTGCCCGCCGCTCGCGAAGACCAGGAGGAAGCAGGCGACGACGGTCAGGATCGCGAACGCCGTCGCGGGCTTCGTCAGACCACGGTCGGCGATACGACCCGCGACCGGCGCGGCGAAGGCTCCCAGCACCGCCGCCAGGGAGAACAGGGCGATGCCGCCCTGGCCCAGGCCGCACGCCGGGCTCGCCAGGATCAGTGGCACAGCGGTCCAGAACAGGCTGAACGCACCGAACAGCAGGGCGTGGTAGAACGCCCGTCGCCGCAGGATCGGCGTGCTCACGAGCAGTTGACCCATCGACCGCAACAACGTCAGGTAGCGGACGGACGCGTTCGGCTTCCTCTCCGGAAGGACCAGGCGCAGGATCACGGCGAGCACCAGCATCAGGCCGGCCGAGATGGCGAAGATCGCACGCCAGCCGAGCAGGTCCGCCGTCGTGCTGGATATGGGCCGTGCGAGCAGGATGCCCATCAGCAGCCCGCTCATGACGTTGCCGACGACCCGTCCACGGCTTTCGTCCGGGGCAAGGTGCGCCGCGAAGGGCACCAGCATCTGCACCACGACCGAACTCAGCCCGATGACGAACGAGGTGCCGAGAAAGACGCCGACGTTCGATGCCACCGACGCGCTCAGCAGCGCCGCCATGCAGGCCACCAGGGTGACCATGATGAGACGACGGTTCTCGAAGATGTCGCCCAGCGGAACCAGCACGACAAGACCGACGCCGTAGCCGATCTGGGTCAAGGTCACCACGAGGCTGGCGGCATGCGCGTTCAGACCCACGGCTGGGCCGATCAGACCGACCAGGGGCTGCGCGTAGTAGATGTTGGCTGCGACCGCGCCGCAGGCCAGTGCGATCAGGAAGGTCAGTCCGCGGGACATGCTCGGCGGCACCGTCCGGCTGGGGGCTTTCTCAGTGATCATTGCTCTCTCGGCAGAGTAGGGGCTCGACGTTCACACGGCGTGGGCTTGGACGACCGAGAACTCCGGGCGGGCGGACAGCACCTGGGGCACGGAGAAGCCCGCCGCCCGCAGGAGCCGGGTGAAGTCGTCCAGCGTGCGCTCACGCCCTCCGTGCAGGATCTGCATCTGCAGGTCCAGTACCAGATCGAGCGGGTCGCACTCCTGCGGCGCCTCCTGCAGCACGCGGTCCACGACGACGAGCCGGGCTCCGGGGGCCATCGCCTCGCGGCAGTTGCGAAGAATCAACTCGGCCTTCTCGTCCGGCCAGTCGTGAAGGATCCACGACAGAATGTAGAGGTCTCCTCCCGTCGGCACCGCGTCGAAGAAGCTACCGGCGGCCACGCTCAGGCGATCGCCCCCGGACGTCTCGAACGTCTCGGATGTCTCGGGCCAGGCCGAGATGACGCTGGCCTGGTCGTACACCAGGGCCTGGACGTTCGGGTGACGTTCGAGAATCGTCCGCGCCAGGCTGCCGGTGCCGCCACCGACGTCGATCACCCGCTCGCCCGCGGCCACCGTGAGAACGTCGGCGATCGCCGCGTAGCGGCCCGGGTACCCGCTGGCCATGTAGCGCTGGTAGAGCGCCTCCTCCTGCGGGCTCCCGTTCATGTACGAGAAGAAGTCCTGCCCGTTGACGTGCGAGAACGCCTCCTCGCCGGTTCCGACGCAGTGGCTGAGGGCTCCCCAGGACCGCCAGATGCCCGGCATCGCCCAGAAGCGCGCGGCCCAGTGGAGGGAGGGGCCCGTCGTGGTCCGGAGGAGGCGCGAGGCCTCGTTGTGGCGAATCGTGCCGTCCGCCTCGACCTCGAACACGCCGTAGGCCGACAGCGCCCGGGCCAGCCGGGTCAGGACGTCCGCGTGGACCTTCAGCTCATCGGACAGCGCGGCGAGCGAGGTTCCCTCGCCGGCCACCGCGTCGGGCAGTCCGACCTCGCAGGCCGCGCCGATCATCTGGGTGACCGCCATGCCGCGGATCAGCTCCTGCATCCTCCGGATGCTGCCGGCGGCCGGCGCCCCGCTCTGCGATGCCCCGGTCTGCGATGTCCCGGTCTCCGATGTCCCGGTCTGCGATGCCCCGGTCTCCGATATCCCCGTCTGGGCATCCTCGTTCGCGGAGCGCTCCGCCGGGGAAGACGTCTGGATGGTCATACGCACCTCCTACTCGCTCATCGCCATGTCCGGGGAAACCACCGAGGCCGGCTCGTCTGCGGAGAGAACCAGCCCGTCAAGCTCGCACTGCTCGTCCGGACCCCGCCCGAGAATCCCGCGCAGGGCCGCGCGCAGCGAGTCCGCGGCGGCAGCGGAATCCGCCTTGCGCCAGGCGACGAACGCGTCCGGCCGCACCAGCAGACAGCCGTCCTCCGGTACCTCCGTGACGTCCGCCCAGTCGCCGTAGAGATCCTGAAGGGCGTGGCCGGGGCCGATGACGTGCGCGGCGATCTCGATCCCCAGCTCCGCCGAGACGCGCTCGGCGGCCTCGACCCAGATCTGCCCGTTCAGCCCCGTGAGCAGGGTGAACCTGCCCTTGCCCACCACGTCCAGGCTCGAGACCTGCGTACCGCGCCGGTCGAGCCAGGCGTGCGGCAGGCGCGCGCCGGGCCGGCTGGACGCCTGGTAGTAGAGCTCGGGATCGCGCAGCCAGGCGGGCTGATCGGTGCCGTCCGGGCAGACCGCGTCGGACTCGTAGCGCTGGTTGAGTTCGACGCCCTGCGTCGCGAACTCGTAGGACTTGAGCTCGATGGCCTCGCGCAGCATCTTGCGCTTCTCGGCGCCCGCCGCGGACGCCTCCTTCAGGACGGCCATGTTGGCCCGCATCTGAGCCGCGTCCAGGTTCGCGTCCAGTCCGAGTGCGGAGAAGACACCCCCGAACTCCTCGATGCTCTTGTTGGCACGTTCGACGATCTGCTTGCCGATCGGCGCGCGTTCGCGGTCGTAGGTGTCGAGCAGCCGGTCCGAGGCCTGGCCCTTGATGACCATCGCCATCTTCCACGCCAGGTTGTAGGCGTCCTGGATCGACGTGTTCGAGCCGAGGCCGTTGGACGGCGGATGACGGTGCACCGCGTCGCCCATACAGAACACCCGTCCCTGGGAGTACCTGGTGGCGTACATCTGGTTCACGGTCCACGTCGAGACCGAGCGTATGGTGATGTCCACCGAGTCGTCGCCGATGAGTTGCCGGGCGATGCCGACCGCGTCGATCTCGGAGACGTCGGGCTCGCCCGCGCTCATGTCGTAGCCCCACACGATCTGCCACTCGTTCCACGGCCTGACCATGCGGAGCAGGCCCATGCCGATGCCGCCGACGTTGGCACCCGGCTGCATGACCCACCAGAGGTAGCCGGGACGGTGGGCCACGAGGTGGGAGAGATCCGCCTGCAGGATGATGCTGATGCTGCCGGCGAGCCCCATGCGGCCCTCCATCGGCAGCCCGATCTGCTCGGCCACGAGGCTGTTGCCGCCGTCTGCGCCGATCAGGTACTTGGCCCGGATCTCGTACCGCTCGTCCTTCAACCTGTCCAGGACGTGCGCGGTGACCCCGTGCTCGTCCTGCTCGAGCCGCAGGAACTGCGTGTCGAACCGCACATGACTGCCGCGCTGGGCGGCGTTGGACAGCAGGATGGGTTCGAGCAGGTGCTGCGGCAGGTCGCAGTGTTCGGCGGGGCTGGCCGACGAGTAGTCGCTCTGCCGCTCCGCTCTGTTGGCGCCGTAGGGCAGTCGGCCCAGCTCCTCGCCCACCAGGCTGGTGCAGAAGACGACGTTGCCCATGACCTCCTTGGGCGACGCCTTGGCGCGAACCTCGTCCGCCACGTCCAGGTCCCGCAGGACCTCCATGGTGCGCTGGTTCTTGTAGTGCGCACGCGGGCTGTCGGCAAGCCAGCGATGCTTGGTGATCACGAGGTTGTCGATGCCGTACGTGCTCAGCATCAGTGCTGCGGACGACCCCGCGGGGCCGCTTCCGACGACCAGGACGTCGGTGTCGAAACGTGGGATGTCTCCCGAGCTCATCGTCAACCCTTTCATGTGACGGACAGGGCGCCGGACCGGCGCGGCGCCGGCTCGATGGTCATCGCGTCGTAGCGGAAGACCCAGGCCGGGTCCTCGGTGTCCTTGAGCCAGGTGTTGTCGGCGGACACGGCCTGGACCCTGGCGGTGCGTTGCTTGCGGCTCTCGGCGTAGCGCCAGAACGCGTCCTCGACCTCGTCCTCGAGGCCCAGGCAGCGCAACAGCAGCACGCCGTCCTCGATGGCCATGGCCGCTCCTTGGGCCATGTGCGGCCTCATGGGATGACAGGCGTCACCCAGGAGCGCCACCCGGCCCCGGCCCCAGCTCTGCAACGGCGGGCGCTCGAAGAGCGGCCATTTACTGAGGGACTGGCACGACTCCAGCAGGCTGAGGACTTCGTCGCAGGAGCCGTCGAAGGCGTCCAGCATCTCGTCCTTGTCTCCGTCGACGAAGGACTGCGGATGCGTCCAGGCGTCAGCCGCCGTGCCGGCCACGAAGTAGTAGTCGTCGCTGTGGGAGTCGGTCGAGTAGCCGATGACGAAACTGTCGTCGGCCCACCACTTGGTGATGCACCGCCGGTCCACCGGGATCCGGGCGTGCCCGGGCACGGTCGCCCGGTACGCGATCTGGCCGGAGAAGGCCGGGCGTTCGGCGCCGTGCATGCCCTCGCGGACCTGGGAGCCCAGGCCGTCGGCCCCGATGACGCAGGAGGCTTCGGTGGTGCTTCCGTCGGCGAAGGACAGCTGCACCGCCCCGCCGCCGTCATCGAGCCGGACCAGACGCTTGCCGTACCGCACGGTGCCCGGCCGCAGCGCGTCGACCAGTTCCCGGTGCAGGACGCTGCGGCCGATGGTGAGATAGGGAGCGCCGTAGCTCTCCCGCGCCCGGCTGCCGAGCGGCAACGAGGTCCGGACCGCGTTCGAGGCCAGATCACGGCTGGTGAACGACTCGGGCAGGCATCCGGAGCCGACCAGTGCGTCACCGACGCCGATGTGGCCCAGGACGCGCATCACGTTGGGCGTCAGGTGGATCCCGGCGCCGGCGGGCGCGAACGTGCTCGCCTGCTCGAACACGGCCACGTTGTAGCCGGCCTGCTGCAACAGCGCGGCGGCCGCGGCTCCGCCCAGACCGCCGCCGACGACGGCGATGGGATTCCGTTTGTCGACGCCCACTAGACCTGTGCCTCGATCTCGTCGTGGATCAGGTTCAGCAGCGTCGCGCGGCGGTCGCTCGGCAGCCATTCGGGCCGGTCCTCCACCACGTCCTTGACGTAGTCCCAGAAGTCCGCGCTCTGGTTGATCCCGTAGTCGCGAGCCATGGAGACGAGCCGGATGCGGGACAGGAAATCCGGCTCCGTGAGGTCCTCCTTGCTGGTCACGACCTTTCCTGCGTTCATGAAGTACGGAAGGATCGAGCTCTCCGGCGTGTCCGGCGTCCAGACCAGCCACATCTCCTGGTTGACGCTGGTGGTGTTGACGAAGCCGTGCACGTAGTCACGCGGGACGTAGAGCAGTTCCTTGGCGCGCATCGGCAGCATGGTGACCGTCTCCCGGTCGGCACCGGGGCCCGGCGGGACGTCCAGGTCGGGGAACTCGTTGGGCCCCATGAAGATGCTGAACCCGCCGTTGGGCGCGTAGAACCACTCGTCGGTACGGGTGTGGATGTGCGGCGGCGGTCCGACGTGCGGCGGCACGATCAGCTTGGAGAACAGGTACTTGCCGCCGTTGCTCTTGCCGGTCCGCACGAACTCGAAGACCTCGCCCGCCGGGCCGAGCACCAACGGCTCCTCCGGGCCCGGCTTGATCTCGGGGAAGTCGAACACCTCGAAATCGGTGCTCACCATGGTTCCTTTCTTCTCAGGGAGCCGGAACAGGCGTCGGATCCATCGCCGTCGACGTGACGTCGCGCAGCGCGGTCATGCCCTGCCGTGCCAGCGGCGCGGGCGGCCGCACCTTGTAGTGGTCGTTGAATATCTCGAGCGAGATCGGGCCCTCGTATCCGTTGGCCAGCACGGGCGCCAGGAAGGCGGCCACGTCGAAATCCCCCTCGCCCGGGAGGCAGCGGTGGTGCCGGCTCCAGGACTTCACATCCAGGTCCATCCGCGGAGCGTCCGACACCTGGATCAGCGCGATGCGATCGGCGGGCACGTCGGCCAGATCCTCGAAAGGGTCGTCCAGGGCCAGCGTGTGAAAGCTGTCCAGCACCAGACCGATATTGTCGGCGCCGGAACGCTCGATCATTCTCCAGGCCTGCCGGAACGTATTGACCCGCAGGCCCCAGGACAGTGCCTCGTAGCCGATCGAAAAGCCTCTGGCCGCGGCCCGTTCGCCAAGGAGTGCCAGGTCACCGGCGACGGCGTCGTCGTCGAGGTCCGAAACGTCGCTGACGTTGCTGCAGAGCAGCAGTGTGCTGGTCCGCAACTGCTCCATGCAGTCGAAGATCCGCTCGATCCGGTCGAGCTTGGGCTCCAGCTGGTCCCTGGGCCCACCTTCGAAATCCCGGAGCGGCTGGTAGTTCACGATTTCCAGGCCGAGGTCGTCCGCCATGGCCCGGGCAGCGGAGGGCGCAGACCCCTGCAGATCCGATTCCATCAGCTCGATACCGGCGAAGCCGGCGCCCGCAATTGCTTCCAGCTTTTCCGGAAGGGCGCCACCCAGAGTCACCGTGGCAATACTGTAATCCACTTCGCTTGCCTCTCGATAACGGAACAGTGCGTCACAGGTGCAGATCGACGACTGCTTTGTCGTCGCGGCGGAGGGACGCGGAAGAGGAGCGTGAGTTCGATCGACTGCAGACTGCTCACGCTCTGCACTCTGCGGTGCGCTCCGAGGGAGCGACAAGCGGACGGCGCAGCTCTCGTCAGGTCATGCAGACTTCGTCACCTGTGCCGAATCCGTCAGGTCCGGCCGCCGGCGCCGATGGTGGCCGGATCACCGTTCCGGCGGGTCATGGGGTTCCCCAGGCACCTCCTCGGGCCCGCCCGGAGCAGGGAAGGGTGGGCAGGGTGCGGGACCGGACCGGTTCCGGCGAAGGAGCGTGGGTGGTGTGAGCAGATCTCTGTGGGCTGGAACCGAAGTGGGGCGGGAATGGCCGGACTTTCCGCAACCGGCGGACATCGTGTCGGAGTTGTCGGCCGCACTGTTCCCCGCGTGCCTGCGCCGGGCGGACCAGCGCAGACGCGCCGAGCAGTACGTGCGGGGGCTGCTCGCGGCCGACGGCCGCAAGTCCGTGCGCCGGATCGCCGCGAGCGTCGGCGGCGGCGCGGACGAGCAGGGCCTGCACCACTTCATCACCCACTCCACCTGGGACTGGTCGTCCATGCGGGAGGCCCTGGCCGGCTATCTCCAGGACGTCATGCCCCCGCAGGCCTGGGTGGTGCAGCCGATGGCCATTCCCAAGACCGGGGAGCACTCGGTGGGCGTGGACCGCAGGTTCGTCTCCCGGCTCGGCAAACTGGACGTCGGCCAGCATGCCTACGGGGTCTGGTTCGCCGGTGCGGAGATCAGTGCGCCCGTCAACTGGCGACTGCACCTCCCCGGCCCCTGGGTGCGCGACGAGGAACGCCGCCGCCGGGCCGAGATCCCGGACGAGGCGGTCGAGGAGACGCTGGAGGAGTGCGCGGCGGCGGCCGTGCTGGAGTCCATGCTGCGGTGGGGTGTCCCCAGGATGCCCGTGGTCCTGGGCGCCGGGAGTGCCGATGTGGGGGCGACCGTGCGGCGCTTCCGGGCCGCCGGTCTGCCGCTGCTGGTGCGGGTGCCCGGAGCGATGGGGCTGAGCGTGGCCGACCCGACGCTGCCGGGATTCGGCGCCGGACGGCTGAGCGCGCAGCGGATCGTCGACTCGGTGCGGGCGCTGCGCCGGCCGGTGGAGTGGTCGGATCCCGGCGGTGGAGTGGGCACGGTCCGCAGCTCGCAGGTGGTGGCCGTGCGGGTGGTGCTGCCGGAGGGCGGGCCCTCTTTGCTTCGCGCCGGTTCCGCCGACGGCCGGCCCCACGGGCTGCTGCTCGGCGAGTGGAACGGCGCGCAGCACGCGCCTTCGGAGTTCTGGCTGACGACACAGGAGCGGACACCGGTGCCGGAACTGCTGCGGCTGGCCAAGCTCGCCCGGCGGGTGGCTGACGACTGCGCGACCTCGGGCGGCCGGGTCGGGCTGCGGGATTTCACCGGCCGTTCGTTCCGGGGCTGGCACCGGCACATCACGCTGGCCTCGATCGCGTGCGCGGCAACGACCTTGGCGCAGGCAGGGCATGTGCCCGGCACGGCGGGGCAGTGGGCCGGCCACCCGGACGCCCTCGACGCGAGAGGCGCGTGAAGCCTGTGAAGCGCGTGAAGCCCGTGGAACGCATGAAGTCTGTGAAGCGCGTAAGGCCGTGAAGCGCGTAAAGCCCGTGAAACGCGTGAAACGGCGCCGGACGGCCTCCGGCCGGGCCCGGTTCCCCGGAGCGCTACCGCGTGATGTCGCCGGCAGCGCTGTCGAGCAGGTGCCGGGCACGTTGCAGTCGCAGCGCCAGCTGCACTTCGAGGGCCTGCGCCGGTTTCTGCCAGTCGGGGCCGAGAAGTTCGGTGATCCGTTCGAGCCGGCGGGAGACGGTGTTGGGGTGGACATGGAGCGCCTCCGCGGCGCGGGTGGGACTGCTGCCGAAGTTGAAGTACTCCTCCAGCGTCCGCAGGAGCTCGGTCGACTGCTGGTCGTCGTAGGCCAGGACGGGCCCGATGGCCGAGCCGATGAAGATGCCGACGTCCTGCTTCTCCGACAGCAGCAGTCCCAGGAAGCCCAGTTCCTTCAGCGACGCGGTGCCGCCCATGCCGCCGAGCGCGGTCAGTGCGTTGAGGCAGCGCCGGGCCTCCTGGTGGATGGCGGGTACCGCGTCCGGCGCGGTGACCGGCCCGGCGGCCCCGCCTGTCACCGGATGTCCGAGCACGGTGGACAGTTCCCGGGACACCGCCCTGGCCGAACTCGCCGGATCGTCGCCCGGCAGCAGCAGCACGATGTGGTCCCCGTCGACGTACTTGAGCCCCGCCATCCGGTGCGCGTACGAGGAGGCCCACACCGCGGACCGGCCTCTCGACCCGCCCTCGGGACGGGCCACCACCATGACATGGGGCTGGGTGAGGTCGATCGAGAGCCGACGAGAGCGCGAGGCGATCTGCCCGGGCGGCATCTGCGGGGCGTTGAGAAGATCGTGCAGCAGCTCGTCGCGGATCTGGCCCTCGGCGACCGCCGTGCTGCGTTCCATCAGCAGACTGACGGCAACAGCCTGGGCGACCAGGACCAGCAACTGCGACTGGGCCTCGGACAGGGGACGCTCGCAGTGCAGCACGAGCGTGCCGAGACTGTCCCGGCCACCGGTGACCGGGCAGGCCCAGAACTCGCCGCCGACCGCGCTGTCATGGCGGACCGGCTTCCCCTCGACATGCGCGTCCAGACAGCACCGGTCGAAGCCGGGGTCGTCCGCGCGAACCGGATCCGGTGCCGACCGAGCACGACGCTGGTCCCAGCTCTCGCTCCTGGCCAGATTCTCGCCGGCGGTGCCCCGGACCAGCAGGGCTCCGTCCAGTTCCACCGCGGCCCGCTGCACCAGCAGGTGCAGATCGCTGCCGCTGAGCACCATGTCGGTCAGCTCGCTGTGGATGCCGCGCAGTCGGTGGGCCAGGGCGGAGGAGTTCCGGGCCTGCGTGACACCCCACTCCAGCTCGACGACCTCGGCCTTGGCCTGCTCCATCAGCCTGGTCCGCTCGATGGCGACGGCCGCGAGGTCGGCCAGCGAAGCCATCAGGGAGATCTCGCCGGGCAGGAAGTGGCGGACGTTGCGGTCCGCGACGTACAGCACGCCCAGCGTCACGTTCTCGTGGCGCAGCGGGACGGCCATGATGGCGCGCAGCCCTTCGGCCCGCACCACGTGGTCGATGATGTCGTTGTGGACGAAGCCCTTGTCGTGCAGGTAGTCGGGGGTCCAGAACGGGGCGGAGCGGTCCTGCGCGTGTTCACCGACACCGCCTCCGGTCGGCACCTCGAACCCGATGGTGATCGCCGACGCGTGTCCGTCCGCGGTCCGCACGTGGGACAACCCGTCGGCGAGGTCGATCAGGCTCACCCACGACATGTCCAGGCCCAGCAGCAGCCGGGCGCGCCTGGTGATCACGGTGAGCAGGGAGTCCAGGCTGTAGGGGAGGGTCAGGTCACGTGCGGTGTCCACCAGCGCGGACAGCCCGGCCTCGCGCTGCTGGCGACGGCCGAACAACTGCCTGATGTCCAGCGAACGATCCTTCGCGCCGACGAGCCGCTCCAGTTCGCCGGCGGCCATACCGGCGCTCCTGCCCTGCCGCACCAGGTCCTCGAACTGGTCCGCGGGCGCCTCCTGGGCCAGCAGTTCAAGCATGGTGAGCACGTAGGCGTCCAGCGACTTGCCCAGCTCCAGCACAGTGCAGCCCCTCCCCCGGCCGTGCCTCTCACTCTCGTGGAACCTAGGGCGCGGCTTCTCGGTCGGTCAAAGGACGCTCATATGCCGGGACAGGCGGTCAGCGTCACCCGACGGTGACGTGAGCACCACCACGACAGTTCGGCGGTGTCGTTTGGGCACCTTCCGCCGGCTGCCCTCGCCCGACCACGCTGGCCTTGACGCGTTCGCGCAGTGTCAGGCCAACAGGCATTCGGGGTGGGAGAGATGACGAACACACAGCAAGTGCGGAGCTATGAACGCTCCCTGGAGCGCAGCCGCCAGTCGATGACCCGGGCGGACCGCCCCGCCAGTTTTCACCTGGGCGGCCGGGAATGGGACTTGCTGGACGAGGTCTTCGCGCCGGTCTACTCACCCTCGACCGGCGTGGCCCTGCACCTCCTGGGGCTGGACGACCCCTCCGCCCGGCCCGCCTGCCAGGGCTCGTTCCTGGAGATCGGCTGCGGCACCGGGGTCATCGCGGTGACCGCCGCGCTGACCGGCTGCGTCCCGGTGGTGGCCTCCGACATCAACCCCCGGGCGGTGGAGAACACCTCGGTCAACGCGGCCCGGCACGGTGTCGGCGACCGGGTCGGCACCGTGCACAGTGACCTCTTCGGCGGACTCGACGCCGGCGAGCGCTTCGACACCGTCTTCTGGAGCTCGAACTACGTCCTGGGGCCCGACGAGTACGAGTACCGGTCGGTCCACGAGCGCGCCTACGTGGACGCGGGCTACCAGGCACATCGTCGCTACCTGGAGCAGGCGCCGGGCCGGACCACGGACACCGGCCGGGCGCTGCTGCACTTCAGCAGCCGGGGCGATCTGCGGCTGCTGTCCCGGCTCGCCGAGGAGAGCGGCCGCGAGCTGCGCACGCTTCGCACCTGCCAGGTCCGTGAGGGCGAGTACGGCGACGACCTCGTCGACCACATGCTGCTGCAGATCGTGCCGACCGCCGCCTGACCCCCCTCCTCACCGAGAGAGACCACGACCCGTGCGCACCCTGCTCGTCGACAACCACGACTCCTTCACCTACAACCTCGTGCACCAGCTCGCCCAGGTCTGCGGCGAGGAGCCCACGGTCATCCGCAACGACGACCCGCGGTGGAACCCCGCGATGCTGGAGGAGTTCGACAACGTCGTCGTCTCGCCCGGCCCGGGGACCCCCGGACGCGGCCGCGACTTCGGCATCTGCCGCGAGATCATCGAGCGCACCGAGCTGCCCCTGCTCGGGATCTGCCTGGGTCACCAGGGGATCGGGCTGCTGCACGGGGCGACCGTGGGACGGGCCCCGGAACCGTGGCACGGTCGCACCTCGCCCGTGCTGCACGAGGGCGACGGCCTGTTCGCGGGACTTCCCTCGCCGTTCCGGGCGGTGCGGTACCACTCGCTCGCCGTCACGGATCTGCCCCAGGAGCTGGAGGTCACCGCCTGGACGCCGGACGGGGTCGTGATGGGGCTGCGGCACCGCGAACGGCCGCTCTGGGGTGTGCAGTTCCACCCGGAGTCCATCTGCACCGAGTACGGCGCGGACCTGCTGGCCAACTTCTACCGGCAGACCCGGGACGGGCACGGCGGGACCCGGCGCGAGACGATCCGGCTCGGTGCGCAGGCGCCGGCAGGGAAGCGCTCGCTGCGCGTGCTCACCGCCCGCACACCCACCCGCTGCGACGACGAGACGGCCTTCGACCTGCTCTTCCGAGGCAACGACCACGCGTTCTGGCTGGACAGCAGCCGGCACGACAGCCGGGGCCGGTTCTCGATCATGGGCGACGCGTCCGGCCCGCTGGCCAGGGTGGCGACCGCCGACGTGGCCAGCGGCACGGTGACGGTCCAGTCCGGCGCGGCGGTGGAGGTCGTCCAAGTGCCCTTCCTGGACTTCCTCGAACAGGACCTGGCCTCGCTGGCTGTGGAGGTGCCCGCACTCCCCTGCGACTTCACGCTCGGCTGGACCGGCTACCTGGGCTACGAGATCAAGGCGGAGTGCGGCGGCGACATCGCCCACCGCTCCGAGGAGCCCGACGCGGTCATGGTCTTCGCCGACCGGGCCCTGGTCTTCGACCACGAGACGGGCACGACGCACCTCCTGGCGCTCGCCGAGGCCGGCGACACCCGGTCCGCCCAGGCCTGGCTCACCACGACCGGGCAACGCCTGGACGAGGCCCGCCCCCTGCCCGCCGCGCCGGTCGAACCGCCGGCCGCCTTCGCGCGGATGCACTTGCGCCACGAGCGCGACGCCTACCTGCGGCTGATCGCCGAGTGCCAGGAGGAGATCGCGGCCGGGGAGAGCTACGAGATCTGCCTGACCAACATGGCCGAGGCAGTCGGCACCCTCGACCCCTGGCAGGGCTATCGCTACCTGCGCCGGGCCAGCCCTGCGCCCTTCGGCGCACTGCTGCAGTTCGGCGAGGTCTCCGTGCTCTCCACCTCCCCCGAGCGGTTCCTGCGCATCACCGCGGACGGTCATGCCGAGTCCAAGCCCATCAAGGGCACCCGCCCGCGCGGCGCCACCGCCGAGGAGGACGCCGCCCTGGTGGAGGACCTGCGCACGGACCGGAAGGACCGTGCGGAGAACCTGATGATCGTCGACCTGGTCCGCAACGACCTCGGCAGATGCGCCCGGATCGGATCCGTGCGCGCCGACGACATCTTCACCGTCGAGACCTACGCCACCGTCCACCAGCTCGTCAGCAAGGTCACCGCCCGCCTGCGCCCCGAGGTCACCGCCGTGCCCTGCCTGCGGGCCGCCTTCCCCGGCGGCTCCATGACGGGAGCCCCCAAGCAGCGCACCATGCAGATCATCGACCGCCTGGAAGAGGGCCCCCGGGGTGTCTACTCCGGGGCCATCGGATACTTCGCGTTGTCCGGCGCTGCCGACTTCAGCATCGTGATCCGTACCGTCGTGGTCACCGCCGACCGCGTGAAGTACGGGATGGGCGGTGCGATCGTGGCGCTGTCCGAGGCGTCGGCGGAGTTCGAGGAGACCGCCGTGAAGGCGGCCCCCTTCATCGCCCTGACCGGCACGGAGTTCCCCGAGCGGGAACCCGCGTTGCTCACTCATGTCCGTTGAGCCGGCCGTGGACCGCCGCGGCGGCCGCGTCGACGGGCACACCGAGCTCCGCCAGTCTGCCGATCGTCTCCGCGGCCTGCTCGTGACGGCCCAGCAGGGTGTCGCCCCTGAGCCCGCCCTGCCGGGCCGCCGCTTCAGCCGTCTCGGCGGACATCACATGGCCGGTGTTGCCGCCGACCAGGGCGGGCACGTGGACCGGCGTGGTGCCGGTCCAGAGCAGCAGAGGTGCGCGAGCCCGGCCGGCCCTGAGATCCTGCCAGCGCTTCCCGGCCAGCCACTGCTCCCGCAGCCGGTACACGAGCCGGGCGGTGGCCAGCCCCGCGGTGTCGCGCAGGTCGTGGCCCGTGCCGGCGGCGATCCCGTCCAGCAGGGCGTTCACCTCGCTGTCCAGCGGACCCACCTCGCAGGAGGCCGAGGCGACCAGGCTGCCCAGGTCCGCGCGCTTGGCCAGGGCCCGTTCCAGACCGGTGAGCTGGGCGTCCAGTACCTCGCGGTACTGCCCGAGGGAGACCACCGAGGTGCTGTCCACACCGATGCCCTCGGCCAGGCAGTCGGCGATCGCACCGATGCCGGCCTTCGTCGCCGGAATGCTCACCAGCAGATTCGGCCGGTCCACCCCGCCCCCGAGCACCCTGGCCGCAGCCACCCAGTCGTCCGGGCCGGCCGCCCTGTCGAAGACGACAGCCGCGACGGCCACCGAGCCACCGGCCTCGCTCAGCGCGGTGCAGGCCGCCCGCACCGCGCTGAGCGAGGCTCCGGGAGGCATCCGGACGCCGGCGAAGCCGCACCGCACGACATCGGGGCCCGGCGGCTCCGGGCTCGACCATGCCAGCCAGGGCGCCACTCCCTCGGAGGCAAGCTCTCCGAGAAGGTCTTCGGCTTCAGCACTGATCACTCCCCCACCGTAGAGCGGACGGCCGGGGCCGACCCAGCAGGACCGCACGGTTCGTCAGGTCGCCGACGACTCCATCAGATCGGCGGCGACTGTGTCAGGTGGGACGCCGGTGCGCCGTGCGCGCGCAGGCCCTGCCCCACGGCCCGGGCGGGGCGACCCTCGCAGCCCCAATGTGCCAGCGTGTCGCGGGAATTGACGGAGGCCTGCGGGCCTTGCCTCGTCACCCGGCGGGAAGATAGGCTGCAACCGAACCTTCTCGTGGCTTGCCGCGGGGAGTTGCTCGATCCGTCACGAACGGACGTGCACCGCTCCGACGAGAGATCTGATCCCTCGGAGCCGCCGGGCGCGTTGTCATCACCCGACACCGCCCTTGGTGCGCCACCTCCCGGCACTTCCCGGACTCACAGTCCGTCAACTGCCGCGTGCTGCGCGCCGCCCGTCGACCATCGTGCGAACGGGCGTCTTCCCCCCTCATCACCATTCGGGTCAGCAGGCATGCCCAGCATCCCAGTCAAGCCAACAGGAACGAGCAGATGACCGAAGAGATGACAGGCGCCCAAGCTCTGGTCAGGGCTTTGGAGCACGCCGGAGTCGACACCGTGTTCGGGTTCCCGGGCGGCGCGATCCTGCCCGCCTACGACGCGTTCCACGACTCGACCAAGGTCCGCCACGTGCTGGTGCGCCACGAGCAGGGCGCCGGACACGCCGCGGAGGGATACGCCCAGGCCACCGGCAGGGTCGGCGTCTGCATGGCCACCTCAGGGCCGGGCGCCACCAACCTGGTCACCCCGATCGCCGACGCGTACATGGACTCGGTCCCGCTGGTGGCCATCACCGGCCAGGTGTCGAGCGGCATGATCGGCACGGACGCCTTCCAGGAGGCCGACATCTGCGGCATCACCCTGCCGATCACCAAGCACAACTTCCTGGTGACCGACGCCGACGACATCCCGCGGGCCATCGCGGACGCCTTCCACATCGCCTCCACCGGCCGCCCCGGTCCGGTCCTGGTCGACATCACCAAGGACGCGCTCCAGGCCCGTACCGCGTTCCACTGGGAACCGACGACGCAGCTGCCGGGCTACCGTCCGGTCACCCGGCCGCACACCCGGCAGATCCAGGAGGCGGCCAGGCTGATCTCCGAGGCCGCATGCCCGGTGCTCTACGTCGGCGGCGGCGTGCACAAGGCCGACGCCTCGGCGGAGCTGCTCCGCCTGGCGGAGCTGACCGGCATTCCGGTCGTCACCACGCTGATGGCCAGGGGCACCTTCCCCGACGACCACCCGCTCCACATGGGGATGCCCGGCATGCACGGCAGCGTTCCGGCGGTCGGCGCACTGCAGAAGTCCGACCTGCTCATCGCCCTGGGCGTGCGGTTCGACGACCGGGTCACCGGACAGCTGGCGTCGTTCGCGCCGGGGGCCAAGGTCATCCACGCGGACATCGACCCGGCGGAGATCGGCAAGAACCGCGCTGTGGACGTGCCGATCGTGGGTGACTGCAAGGAGGTCATCGGCGCCCTCGTCGAGGCGGTCGACCGCCCCGGTGACTACGTCAAGTGGCGCGCGCTGCTCGACGGGCTGAAGGAGACCTACCCGTTGGGGTACGAGGACTTCGCGGACGGCTCACTGGCTCCGCAGTACGTCCTGGAGCGGCTCGGCGCCATCGCCGGGCCGGACGCCCTCTACGTGGCCGGCGTCGGCCAGCACCAGATGTGGGCCTCCCAGTTCATCGGTTTCGAGAAGCCCGGCTCCTTCATCACCTCCGGCGGCCTGGGCACCATGGGATTCGCCGTGCCCGCCGCGATGGGCGCCAAGATGGGGCGGCCGGACACGGTGGTGTGGGCGATCGACGGGGACGGCTGCTTCCAGATGACCAACCAGGAGCTGGCCACCTGCACGCTCGAAGGTGTGCCGATCAAGGTCGCGGTCATCAACAACGGCAACCTCGGCATGATCCGCCAGTGGCAGGGGCTGTTCTACAACCAGCGGTACTCCAACAGCGACCTGCAGACGGCCCAGCGCGTCCCCGACTTCGTGAAGCTCGGGGAGGCCTACGGCTGCGTCAGTCTCCGGTGCACGCGGCCCGAGGACGTGGACGCCACGATCGCCAAGGCCATGGAGATCAACGACGTGCCGGTGGTCATCGACTTCGTGGTCCACGAGGACGCGATGGTCTGGCCCTTCGTCCCCTCCGGGACCAGCAACGACGACATCATGATCGCCCGAGGCATGACTCCGACGTGGGAGAGCGACCACTCATGAGCAAGCACACGCTGTCGGTCCTGGTCGAGGACAAGCCCAGCGCACTCACCCGGATCACCGCCCTCTTCAGCCGGCGCGGCTTCAACATCGACTCCCTCGCCGTCGTGGCGGCAAAGGAGCGCGGCTTCTCCCGGGTCACCCTCGTGGTCAACGCGGACGACGCGGCGCTGGAGCAGGTGACCAAGCAACTCGACAAGCTCATCAACGTGATGAGCGTCCGGGAGATCGACCACGCGCAGCCGGAGCCCGCGTACGAGACGCTGGCCGGCTGAGCCACACCGCACCACACCACTCCACGCGAGGCGCCCTGCCCTGGGGCGCCTCGCGTGCCTCGTTTCCGGCGTGTTCCACCGCCGTAAATCACCTCTTCGGTCTCGTCCGAACCATTGACCTGTCCCCAACAACTCTGATTCGCTACACCACGGCCAGTGGTGCACCGCTTGCCTCCTCTGCTGACCCTCCCTCATGCACGGGTGCCATCCCCCCAGTTGCCGATCCGACTGCGGCCGCCCAGGCCACTCGCGGCACGGATCGCTCGGAGCGTCCTCCCTTAGGAGAAGCATGCGCAGGTTCTCGATACGTACCGCCGCTGCCGCCGCCCTCGCCACGACGTCCGTCCTCGCGCTCGCCGCCCCGGTCAGCGCCGCGGCGCCGGGGCTGGCCTTCCGCCCGCTGCACCACTTCAACCTCAACGGCTACAACTGGGGCGGCTACGCCGCGACCGGCAGTGGCTTCACCTCGGTCTCCGCCTCGTGGACCGAGCCGAAGGCCACGTGCAACTCCACCAACGACCTGTACGCCCCGTGGGTCGGCATCGACGGCTACGGATCGAGCACGGTGGAGCAGACCGGCGTCGCCACCGACTGCTCCAGCGGCAGCCCCGTGGACCAGGCGTGGTACGAGATGTACCCGGCCAACCCGGTCTACCTCAGCCTCAGCTCCTACCCGGTGTCGGCGGGCGACAGCATCAAGGCGTCGGTGGCCTACACCGGCAGCCGCCGGTACACGCTGACGCTGACGGACTCCACCAAGGGGTGGACGTACACCACCACCAAGTCCCTCTCCGCGCAGCGGACCAGCGCCGAGGTCATCATCGAGTCGCCGACCGGCGCCTACCCGAACTTCGGCACGCTCAACTTCAGCTCGGCCACCGTGAACGGCTCGTCCCTCGGGTCCTTCGGCCCGGCGGCGCTGGACCCCAGCTCCAACGGCGTCTACGAGGCCAGCACCAGCGCGCTCTCGGGCGGCACCAGCTTCTCCGAGAAGTACCTGCACGAGTAGGCGGCACCCGGCGCCGGGGCGGCCCCGCCCCGGCGCCGACGCGCTCACCCCTGGGCGACCACCAGCGAGCGGCCGCTCGCTGCACGCCGCGGGCGCAGGTACGTCGCCGCGTACACCGCTGTGGCCGCCGCCATGACGGCGAAGCTGGGCGGACACTGCGGCACCCACGCCGACAGCGCGAGGCCCGCCCACATCTCGCCCACGGCCAGTGCCGCCGCCAACGCGAGGCCGTGGAACGGGCGGTCGGTGAGACGGACCGCCGCGCCCGCCGGGGCGGCGAGCAGGCCGAGCAGCAGCAGCGAGCCGACGGCCTGGGTGGCCTCGCCCGCGGTGACGCCGACCAGGACCAGGAAACCGAGGCCCAGCGCCCGCACGGGGACGCCCCGCGCGGCGGCGACGTTCTCGTCGAGCGTGGCGAAGAGCAGCGGGCGGCCGATCAGCAGCACCGCCAGCGACACCGCGAGGGCGATCAGCACCGCGACCAGGGCCTGGCCGCCGTCCAGGCCGAAGATGGAACCGAACAGGACCGAGGTGCCCGCCCCGCCGTTGCCCATGCCGCTGGCGGAGGTGGTGTAGAGGGTCAGGAAGAACGAACCGAGGCCGAGGATCCAGGCGAACGCGCTGCCGATGACCACGTCGTCCGCCTTGCCGCGTCGCCCGACCCCGGCGAGCAGCAGGGCGACCAGCACGCAGCCGGCGAAGAGACCCAGACGCAGGTCGTACCCGCCCGCGAGGGCGGCCATCGCGCCGGTGAAGGCGACGTGGCTGAGCGCGTCGCCGGTGAAGACCTGGGCGCGCAGCACCAGGAAGTAGCCGACCAGCCCGGCCGCGAGCGCGATGAACGTGCCCGCCAGCAGCGCGTGGTGGAAGAACGGCTGGGACCACGCGGAGGCGGCCGCCGCGGAGGCGGGATACGCGTTCACGCGGCACCCCCGGCCATGGCCACCGGGCCGGACCCGGCGGTGGCCCGGCGCCGCTCGACGGCGCGCGCGGTGGCACGGCCACCGTGGGCCAGCAGGAAGAGCCCGAAGGCGAAGGAGGTCACGAAGAATCCGAGCGGGTAGGGCCGGTAGAACGCGGCGACCAGGCCGGCCCAGGTGACGCCGAAGCCGATCACCACGGTGAGCAGCAGGCTCAACCCCGGCCTGGCGGTCAGCACCTGGGCCGTCGCCGCCGGGAGCACCAGCAGTGCGAAGACCAGCAGCGCGCCGGTGATCTGCGCGGCCTCGGCAGTGGCCACGCCGAGCATGACGAGGAAGGTGACGGACAGCGCCCGCACCGGGACGCCGCGCGCCGCGGCGACCTGCGCGTCGACGGACGCGAACAGCAGCGGCCGCCCGATCACGGCCAGCACCACGAGCACCGCCGCCCCGGCCACCGCGAGCGTGGCGACCTGGCCGCCGGTGATACCGAGGAAGCTGCCGAAGAGCAACGACTGCGGCCCTTCCAGCAGGCCCTTGTAGAGGGCCATGAACAGGTAGCCGCAGGCCAGCAGGAACGCCTGCACGATGCCGGTGGCCGCCGACTCCTCCGCGCCGCCGGGCTCGCGCCCGCGCCGCAGCCCCGCCAGCGCCAGGGCCGCGGCGACGCAGAAGCCGAAGTAGCCGAGGCTCAGGCTGAATCCGGCGAGCGTCGCGAACGCGGCACCGGGAAAGGCGACCACGGACAGCGTGTGACCGGCGAAGGTCTGCCGCCGCAGCACCATGAACCAGCCGACAGCGCCCGCGACGACGGCGACGATCGCGCCCGCGCGGAAGGCGTTGACCATGAACGGGTACGACCACATCAGCTGGAAGTCGTAGAGCGGGTTCCAGGAGAAAACCGGTGACGGCATGTCAGCTCACCCCGCGTGCCGGTCGCTGTGGACGGCGGGCGCCTCGGGCTGCCCGACGACGACCAGGCGTCCGTCGCGTGTGCGCAGCACCTCCACCGGGGTGCCGTAGAGGCGGGTCAGCGTCTCGGAGTCGATGACCTCGCCCGGCGCGCCGGAGACGGCGCCGCCCTCCGCGATGTACACGACCCGGTCGAGGTGGTGCAGGATCGGGTTGACATCGTGGGCGACCATCACCACGGCCACCCGCTCCTGGTGGCAGATCCGGCCGATGAGCGCGGCGACCGCGCTCTGGTTGGGCAGGTCTAGGCTGTCCAGGGGCTCGTCCAGGAGCAGCACCTCGGGGCGGCGGACCAGCGCCTGGGCGATCAGCAGCCGCTGCTGCTCGCCGCCCGAGCACTGGCCGATCGGGCGGTGCGCGTAGGCGGACGCGCCGACCAGCTCGATCACCTCGGCGACCCGCTCGCTCTCGGCCCGGCGGCCGCGCGACCACGGCAGCGGCACGCCCCAGCGGTCGCCGTCCAGGCCCATGCGGACCACGTCGACGCCACGGATCCGCAGGTCCGGGTCGAAGCTGCGGCGCTGCGGCAGGTAGCCGACGCGGCTGCCGGCCTCGCCCGGGCGGCGGTCGAGCACGCGTATCTCGCCCTCGGCGGTGGGCACGATCCCCAGCAGCGCCTTGACCAGCGTCGACTTGCCGACGCCGTTCGGGCCGAGCACGGCGGTGAACTCGCCCGCGCGGACGTCGAGGTCGACGCCGGACCAGAGCGTCCGGCCACCGACTCGCACGGCCACGCCGCGCAGCCGCAGCACGGGCGCGGGGCCCTCACCGGCGGCGACGGGAGCAGCGGCAGAGGCGGACAACGAGGGGGCCGAGGGGGACGAGGGGGCCGAGCCCTGCGGACTGGTGGCGGCGACGGGGTTCACGTGCGTCCTCACTTCCCGGTGGCCTGGTGCAGCGCCTGCTCGATGCCCTGGAGTTGGGCGGTCTGCCACTGCTCGAAGGTGTCCCCGGCCGGAGCCAGGGTCTCGGTCACGATGGCGACGGGGATGCCCTCGGACCGGGCCAGCTTCACCTGCGCCACGACGTCGGGGGTGGAGTTCTGGCTGTTGTAGACGTAGACCTTGATCTGCCTGGTCCTGAGCTGCTGGTCGATCGTGGCCTTGTCGGCGGCGGTGGGGTCGGTGCCCTCGCTCATCGCGTCCAGGAACGACTCCGGCGTCATCATCTTCAGGCCCAGGCCCTCGGCGAGCGGGGTGACGATGGACTCCGAGGCGCCGATCGGGGTGCCCGCGTACGCCGCCTTGATGTCGGCGATCAACTGGTCGTACCGCGCCAGGTCCTGCGTCACGAAAGTCTGCTTCTGCCGGTCGAAGTAGGCCGCGTCGGCCGGGTCGAGCCGCTTGTAGTCGGCGGTGATCCGCTCGATGACCTGGTGCACGTCGGTGGGCGAGTACCAGCGGTGCGGGTTGCCGCCGGGCTGGACGCCGACCAGGTCACCGACCTTCAGCTCGCTGCGACCGCTGCCGGGGTTGGTCGCCAGCAGCTTGTCCGCCCAGGCGTCGTAGCCGATGCCGTTCACGATCGCGTACTGGGCCGTCGTCGCCGTCCGCGCGTCCGCCGCCGTCGGCTCGTAGGAGTGCGGGTCGGTGTCCGGGTTGGTGATGATGCTGGTCACGTGGGCGTGGGCGCCGCCGAGCTGGGTGGCTATGGATCCCCAGAAGTTCTCCGCCGCCACGACCTGGATCACCTTGCCGCCACCGGACGGCGCACCGGCGACGGCCACCGAGCCGGGCGGAGCCGTGGTCGCGCAGGCGCTGACCGTCGCGACGAGCGCGGCCGCCGCGGCGCCCAGCGCAGCACGTGAGAGCCGGCCGTTGGCGACGGGTCGGGTCACGGCGGAGCGGCGCATGGCAGGGATCCCCCCAGGGCGGGCGTGGTCGATGATGACTTCCCCAGGCTAAGTGGAAACGGTTTTCATCACTAGCCCGAACGGGTGCGGGATGAAAACCATTACCGAATCTTGACCTCCGGCGTGACCGCCCTCACGGCGAAACCCATCCCCGCGCCGCCGCGCGGGCCCCGACACGCGGGTGGGAGCCGCCACCGGGCAGCGCCCCGGGCGGGCGCGGACAATGGGCTGCGGTGGCCCCGCGCGCGAACCACCCGCACGCAGGCCGCGGGCACGCGGCCGCCCCGCACCCGTCCAAGCCGCCGCGCACCGAAGGCCCCCGTACCGAAGGCTCCCTGTACCGAAGGCTCCCCGCACCGAAGGAGGGCGCCATGGCGACCGACCTCCACCTCGCCCAGAACCCGGACGCGGACGCCCTGCTCAGCCGCAGCCCGCTGGCCGCGCTGATCGGGATGCTGCTGGACCAGCAGGTCCCCATGGAGTGGGCCTTCACCGGCCCCTACACGCTGCTGGAACGGCTCGGCGGGCACGACCTCGACGCCCACGCCATCGCCGACCACGACCCGGACGCCTTCGCCGCGCTCTGTGCCGAGAAACCGGCCATCCACCGCTACCCGGGGTCGATGGCCAAGCGCATCCAGCAGCTCTGCGCCTACCTGGACGCCCACTACGACGGCGACCCCGAGGCGGTCTGGCGCGACGTGGCGACCGGCCAGGAACTGCTGGGCCGGCTCGTGGAGCTGCCGGGCTACGGGAAACAGAAGGCACAGATCTTCCTCGCGCTGCTCGGCAAGCAGCTCGGCGTCCGACCCAAGGGCTGGCGGGAGGCGGCCGGGGCCTACGGGGAGAGGGACGGCTTCCGCTCGATCGCGGACATCACCGGGCCGGCCTCCCTGGAGAAGGTCCGGGCCCACAAGCAGGAGATGAAGGCCGCAGCAAAGGCGGCGAAAGCGGGCTGAGCGCCGGCCCTGCGCCGGTCGGCGCCGCGCAGGCCGAGATCAGCCGGGCCGCCAGGTCGTCGGCGAGGCGGGCCGTCGGGCCGCGGCGTCGGCGGGAGCGGGCGAGACCGAGGTGGCGGACCGGCCCGGGCGCGGCCAGCGGGAGCGCCACGAGGTCGGGTGCCGCCTGCTCCACGGCGATCTGCGGGATCAGCGCGATCCCGACGCCCGCCCGAACCAGCGACTGGGCGAAGGCGTAGTCCGTCGACGTGCACGAAACGCTCAGCTCCACGCCCGCCAGCTCCGCGTGGCGGGCCAGCTGCGCGGCCGACTTGTGGCAGCCCAGCACCCACCTCTCCCCCGCCAGCTCGGCGAGGTGGAGCCCACCCGGGCCGTCCGCTCCCCCCGCCTTCGCGTGGCCGCGCGGCAGCACGACCCGCAACGGGTCCTCCAGCAGCGGGGTCCAGTCCAGGCCGCCGCGGTCGCCGGGACGGGCCGGCGGCGGGCCGTCGAAGTGGTAGCCGAGAGCCAGTTCCGCGCGCCCCTCGCGAACCAGCGGGAGGCTCTCCTCCGGCTCGGCCTCCACGATCGTCAGCTCCACCTCGGGATGGTCGGCGACGAACGCGCCCAGGACGTCCGGCAGGAGGTGGCGGCCGGCGCTGGCGAAGGTCGCGACGGTCAGCGACCGCCGGGGCGCGCCGAGCCGGTCGATGCGCAGCTGCGTATCGGCGAGTTCGGCGGCGATCGCCTCCGCCGCGTCGACCAGCAGCCGACCGGCCTCGGTCAACACGACGCCCCGGGTGCTGCGTTCGACCACCTCGACGCCCAACCGCCGCTCCAGCGAGGCGATCTGCTGGGACACGGCGGAGGGCGTGAGCCGCAGCTCGCCCGCCGCGCGGTTGAAGCTGCCCTGCCGGGAGACCTCACGCAGGACGGCCAGCCGCTGGACGTCGATCACCAGTTCTCCTTATGACGAGTGCAGGAGATCGACACTACCGCTGCCGACCTGGCCGGGACAGGCTGATCCCATGACTGTGACCGTGACCGTGAGCGCAGACCGCACCAGCCCTTCTCCCTCCGTCGCCGTGATCGGCGGCAGCCGGTACTTCGGCAGGCTGCTCGTCGCCGAGCTGTGCGCGACCGGGGCGTCCGTGACCGTGATCAACCGGGGCTCGAAGCCGCCGCCGGAGGGCGCCGCCCACCTGCGCGCGGACCGCGACGACGCGGTGGCGCTGCGGTCCGCCCTCGGCGACCGGCGGTTCGACGCCGTCGTCGACCAGGTCTGCTACACGCCGGTCCAGGCGGACCTGGCGGCGCGGGTCTTTGCGGGCCGCACCGACCGGTACGTGATGACCTCGACCGTGGAGGTCTACGCCGAGCTGGGCCGACCGGGCGGACCGGCGCTGACGGAGCAGGCCGTCGACCTCGACGCGGTACTGGTCGATCCGGAACTCCCGTGGCAGGAATCGGAGTTCCTTGAGCGCAACTACGGCGAGGGCAAGCGCCAGGCCGAGGCGGTGCTCCAAAGGGCCGCCGCCGATGTCGGTTTCGCCTTCACGAGCGTGCGCGCCGCACACGTGCTCGGCGGCGACGACTTCACCGGACGGCTCGCCCACTACACCGAGCGGATCGCGGCACGCCGGCCGGTGCTGGTCCACCCCGACCCGCAACCCGCCTCCTTCGTCCACGCGCAGGAGATCGCCCGCTTCCTGGCCTGGACGACGACCGCCACGTTCACCGGACCGGTCAACGCGGCATCCCAGGGGACGCTGACAGCGAGGCAGTTGGCAACGGCCATCGATCCGGCGGCGCTGGTCGAGGTCGGTGCGCCCGCCTCGCCGTTCTCCTTCGAACGCGCCTACCCGATGAACACCGCCCGGGCCGAGGCCCTCGGCTTCCGGTTCGCCGCGGTGGCCGACTGGCTGCCCGGCTCGCGGCGTGAAGATCGCGTCAACGTATTTGACAGTGCCCTTATGCGCGGGTCACGATGAATCGGTTGTTTATGAGACACCTCGTTCGGTGAGGCGTCTCCACGGACACAGGCCACTGATCCCACCCGTCGAGAGACGCTCCGGATCAGGACACCTCCTCCCGACCTAAGGGTTGAGGCCAAGTGGCTGCACGCGAGTGCTACGCCGTGGAGTGCCAAAGCTCTGACGAGTTGGGGTGTACCGGATCCGTTCCAGCGGTCCGGGATCGGTGTGCCCCCTGCCGCTTCGACGCGAGACGCGCGTCATGACCGGAGGGAGGCGAGAAGCAGATGGACGTCAGTCCTAGTCCGGGCCACAAACGGCCCCACGACACCCGCTTGACCTCGTCTTCTTCTTTCGGCATGCGGTAACCACCTGCCTCGCTCCACCACCTTCTGCGCACAGGCATGCCTGCACGCAGGGCGGATGGATGCCGCATGCCCTCCAACCGGCCTCACGGCCACGGGGAGGGACCACCATGTCCACCACGCTCGACACCCGGGACACCCGCACCGCCGTGCTCGACGACGCCCACGTCGGCGACATCCGCGGCGCGCTCGGCACCATCAGGCTGGACGACCACGGCGACCGCCGCGGCCTGTCCGCCAAGCTGAAGACCCTGCTGGCGATCGTCGGCCCCGGCCTGATCGTCATGGTCGGCGACAACGACGCCGGGGCCTTCGCCACCTACGGCCAGGCCGGGCAGAACTACGGCACCCACCTGCTGTGGACGCTGCTGCTGCTCGTCCCGGTGCTCTACGTCAACCAGGAGATGGTGCTGCGCCTGGGCGCCGTCACCGGCGTCGGCCACGCGCGGCTGATCCTGGAGCGCTTCGGGAAGTTCTGGGGCGCGTTCAGCGTCATCGACCTGTTCATCCTGAACGCGCTGACGCTGGTCACCGAGTTCATCGGGATCACGCTGGCCGCCGGCTACCTGGGCCTGCCCAAGGTGCTCGCCGTGGTGCTCGCCGCCGCGGTCATCATCGCCTCCGCGTTCACCGGCTCGTTCCGGCGGTTCGAGCGGATCGCGATCGCCCTGTGCGCGGGCTCGCTGCTGCTGGTGCCGATCTACTTCCTGTCCCACCCGAGGACCTCGCAGATGGCCCACGACTTCGTGGTGCCGGACCTGCCGGGCGGTCAGGGGCAGCTCGCCACCGTCATGCTGCTGATCATCGGCATCGTCGGCACCACCGTCGCGCCCTGGCAGCTGTTCTTCCAGCAGAGCTACGTCATCGACAAGCGGATCACGCCGCGCTTCATGGCGTACGAGAAGGCCGACCTGTGGCTCGGCATCGTGGTCGTCGTGGTCGGCGCCGCCGCGCTGATGGGCGCGACCGCCGCCGCCTTCGCCGGCACCCACGAGTCCGGCGGCTTCACCGACGCGGCCGGTCTCGCCCACGGCATCGAGGCCCACGCGGGCAAGGTCGCCGGCGTGCTGTTCGCCGTCGCGCTGCTGGACGCCTCGGTCATCGGCGCGTTCGCGGTCTCGCTCTCCACGGCCTACGCCATCGGGGACGTCTTCGGGATCAGGCACTCGCTGCACCGGGGTGTGCAGGGCGCCAAGGGCTTCTACGCCGTCTACGCCGGCATCGTCGCCCTGGCTGCCGCGGTCGTGCTGATCCCCGGCTCGCCGCTGGGCCTGCTGACCGAGGGCGTGCAGACCCTCGCCGGGGTGCTGCTGCCGTCCGCGACGGTCTTCCTGCTGCTGCTCTGCAACGACAAGCAGGTGCTGGGCCCGTGGGTGAACGGCCCGAAGACCAACGCCTTCACGGCGGCCGTCGTCGGCGTCCTGGTCACCCTGTCGATCATCCTGACCGCCTCGGTGCTGTTCCCGGACATCACCGCCGGGGCGATCCTCGACATCATGGCCGGCTGCGGTGTCGCCGGGGTCCTGGCGGCGGGCTACGCCTTCACCAAGCGTCGTACCGCCACCAAGGAGGACCCCATCGACCGCACCGGACGCGACAACTGGCGGATGCCGCCGCTGGAGACGCTCACCCGGCCCGCCATGGCCACCGGCCGCAGGATCGGGATGGGCGCGCTCCGCGGCTACCTGCTCGTCGCGATGGTGCTGGTGATCGTCAAGATCGTCGAGGTCGCGCTGGGGCACTGACGCCCCGCCGCCGCCCTCGCCGCACGGGCCCGGCCTGTCACTCGTTGACGGGCCAAGCCTGCGCCGCGACGCTGACCCGGTTCCAGGCGTTGATGGTCGTGATCAGCCAGACCAGCTCGGCCAGCTCCGTCTCCTCGAACTCCTCGGCCGCGGCCGCCCACACCTCCTCGCGCACGGGGCCGTCGGAGAGCCGGGTGACCGCCTCGGTCAGCGCGAGCGCGGCCCGCTCTCGCCGGGAGAAGAGACCCGTCTCCTGCCAGACCGGCAGCAGCAGGAGCCGCCGCTGGTCCTCGCCGCCGGCCAGCGCGTCGGCGCTGTGGGTGTCGACGCAGTAGGCGCAGCCGTTGATCTGCGAGGCCCGCGCCCGGACCAGCTCCTTCAGACCCGCCTCCAGGTCGCTCCCGGAGGTCGCCTTGTCCAGCGCGACCATCGCGCGCATCGCGGCGGGGGCCAGCTTGTCGGCCGCGACGCGGACGCTGATCTGCGGGTTGCCGGTCTTGGCGTCGGTGTCGGCGTTCGCGGTGTTCGTCTTCGCGGTGTTCGTCTTCGCGGTGTTCGTCGTCGCGGTGTTCGTGTTCGTCGTCATGTGGATGAGTCTCCTCCCGCAGTGGACCCGCGATAAGGTCCATTTCCATGACCGATGAATGGTCCACTTTCGGCGTCGACCTCCACCTCGACCTGACCGCGGGGCGGGCGGGCGGCGAGGGTGTCCGAGCCGCGCTTGAGCGGTCGTTGCGGGAGGCGATCCGCGGCGGGCGCCTCGCCGCCGGAACCCAGCTGCCCGCGACCCGCGCCCTCGCCACCGAGCTGGGCCTGTCCCGGGGGACGGTCAGCGCGGCCTACGACCAGTTGGTCGCCGAGGGCTACCTGATCGCCCGCCACGGCTCCGGCACCCGGGTCGCGGACATCGCCCGCCCCGAGCGGCCCGCCTCGCGGGGCACGCCGCGGCCGCCCCGCCACGACCTGCGCCCCGGCACGCCGGACGTCGGCTCGTTCCCGGTCGCCGCCTGGCTGCGCAGCTCCCGCCGCGCGCTCGGCTCGGCGCCGCCCGCCGCGTTCGCCTACGGCGACAGTCGCGGCCGTCCCGAGCTGCGCGCCGCACTCGCGGACTACCTCGGCCGGGCCCGGGGCGTCGACGCCTCCCCCAACCGGATCGTCGTCACCACCGGCTACGTCCAGGCGCTCACCCTGCTCGCCCACGCCCTGCCCGAGGGCGGGTTCGCGATGGAGGACCCGGGCCTGCCGTTCCATCGCGAGGTGGTCCGGTTCACCGGCCGGGAGGTCCTCCCGCTGCCGGTGGACGACCGCGGCGCGAACAGCGCCGCCCTGCCGGCCGCGGGCGTCGCGGCAGCGGTGGTCACCCCCGCCCACCAGTACCCGACCGGCGTCACCCTGCACCCCGACCGCCGCCGCGCCCTGGTCTCCTGGGCACGGACATCCGGGGCGGTGGTCGTCGAGGACGACTACGACGGCGAGTTCCGCTACGACCGCCAGCCCGTCGGGGCGCTCCAGGGCACGGCGCCGGACCGCGTCGTCTACGTCGGCACGGCGTCCAAGACGCTGGCCCCCGGGGTCCGGCTGGCCTGGATGGTCCTGCCGGGCCACCTGGTCGAGCCGGTGATGCGGGCCAAGCGGCTGACGGACTACCAGTCCGAGGCCCTGGGCCAGCTGACGCTGGCGGACTTCGTCACCTCGCACGAGTACGACCGCCACGTGCGGGCCGGCCGCGCGCGCTACCGGCGGCGACGGGACCTGCTGCTGTCGGCGCTCGGGGGCCACCGGCTGGAGGGCGTGGCGGCGGGGCAGCACCTGCTGCTCGGGCTGCCGGAGGGCGCGGCCGAACCCCGGCTGCTGCGGTCGGCCGCGGCACGTGGTCTCGCCTTCGGTGTCCTGGGCGAGCACTGGCACACCCCGTCGCCCGAGCACCGGGGCGGCCTGGTCCTCGGCTACGGAACCCCGCGTGACGCGGCCTTCCCGGCGGCGGTCGCGGAGCTGTCGGGACTGCTGAGCGCCGAAGCTGTGTTCGGGTAAGACCTTTTTCTTTCATTTCGCGCTTACGATGTCCGCGCCCGGGGGGACGACGAACAAAATCGGGTGAGAGAGACGAACGTGAGCCGATCCGGCGGGGAGGGACCGCTCTCCGACTACCGGGCGGACACCGGACGCATCGCGTCGTGGCTGCCGTTGCGCAGGCACCACGCCTTGCTCGTCGGGTGGACCGTCCTGTGGTTCGTGCTGGTCGCACCGAGCGGCGGTGTGTCCTGGCACTACCTGCGCCAGGGCGAACAGCTGCTCTTCGGCGGGACGCCCGACGGGGGCCTCTCCCTGTACGCGAACCACCCGGACCTGCAGATCGGGCCGGTCAGCCTGGCCGTCGCCCGGCTGTCCCAGCCGTTCGCCCCGGCCATCGGCCAGCTGCTGGCCGAGGCCGCGATGTCGGTCCTGGGCCTGGTGATGCTGATCCTGGTCGGGCGCACGGCCGCCCTGCACTACCTCGGCACCGGCACCAACCACCGCAGGCTCCAGCAGCGCATCCTCGTCGCGGGGCTGGCGTTCATCCCGATGTGGATCGAGGTCTCGGTCCGCTTCGCGCACCTGGACGACGTGCTGGCGCTCTTCTTCGCCACCGTGGCGGTGCACTCGCTGGCCAAGGGCGGCAGTTGGGCGGTGGCGGTCTGGCTGGCGCTGGCCGTGGACGCCAAGCCCACGGCGGTGCCGTTCGCGGTGCTGCTGCTGGCGTTGCCGCGCGGATCACGACGCGGGCCGTTCCTGCTGTTCTGCGCCGTGGTCGCGGTCGCCTGGCTGCCCTTCTACCTCGGCAACCTGGGCTCGGTCTCGGCGGCGCAGTTCGCGATACCCAACCAGCCCGCGTCCTCGCTGCGCTGGCTGGGCGTCCACAGCGCGGGCACGCCGTCGTGGGACCGCCCGGCCCAGTTCGGGCTCGGCGCGCTGCTCGGCGCGATCGCCATCTGGCGCGGCCGCTGGCCGGCCGTGATCCTGCTCGGCGCGGACGCCCGGATCCTGCTCGACCCGAGCACCTACACCTACTACAGCGCCTCGGTGCTGCTGGGCACGTTGCTGTGGGACGCGGTGGGCCAGCGCCGCCTGGTGCCGTGGTGGAGCTGGATCGCGCTGCTCTCCCTGTACGGGGGGACGCTGGTCATCCCGGACGACCCGACGCGCGGCCTGGTCCGGCTGGGCTTCGTCGTCCTCTCCGTCTCCTACGTGCTGCTGTGGCCGACGCCGGGCAGGAAGCGGCAGCGCGGGCGACGCCGGTCCGGCGCCACCGCCCGCCGCGGGAGGGTGCCCGCCGCCGCGTCCTTTGCTGCGTCCACGCCCGCCGGCCTGGGCACGGACACGGCCGCGAACGAGCAGGCGGGGTCCCGGCCCGAGCTGGTCGAGGCCTGGTAGCGGCGGGCCGGACGCGGGTGTCCTGCGGGTTCACCCGCAGTGACGTTTCGGCAGCCGTGCGTCAAACCGCTGCACTTCGTGCGCTCCCCCGAACGGGCCAGCCGAGCCGCTAGGCTCGATCAATGACCTCGACGACGACGCGTTCTGACGAACCGGCACAGCCGGACCCGGCCGAACTGGAGGCCCTGGCACGGCGCTTCCCGCGCCTGCACGCCCCGCAGTTCTGGGCCTGGGGTGGCTACGACGCCCACTTCGCCGCCGTCATGCCGGAGGACCGGCTGGTCACCAACATCCACCTGATCGGCTTCGCGCCGCTGCCCGACACGCCGAGCGCACCGGGCACTCCCGACGGGCAGGGTGTGGTGCTCTGCCGCGACGAGCGCGACCACTGGTTCCTGCCCGGCGGCACGCGGGAGCGGGACGAGAGCATCGACGACTGCCTGGCCCGTGAGCTGCGCGAGGAGGCGGGCGCGCGGCTGCTGGACGCGCCGGTCTGGATCGGCGCGCACCGCTGTGTCACCGACCGGCCCACCCCCTACCGGCCCTGGCAGCCGCATCCGGAGAAGGCCTGGCTGTGGGGTTGGGGCGAGGTGGTCGTCGACTCCGAGCCGACCAACCCCGAGGACGGCGAGTCCGTCGTCGAGGTCCGCGTCGTCGCGCCCGCGCAGGCCCAGGAGTTGCTCTCGCACGGCCGGGACGGCTGGTGGGCGGAGCTGGTCGCGCTGGCCGTGGAGTCGCGCGAGAAGCACGCGCGAGCCGGGGGGCGCACGCCCGGCGCGTGACAATCGGGCCCGAACCGACCTGCGGCGACGCACACGTGACAGTACGACTTGCGCGCGGAACCATGGATGTCCCCTGTGCGTCTGTTACACCTGTTAAGCCCGTGGTTGTGGGTTTATGAGTTTTGACAGGTTTTGGCACGCAGTGCGGAGGACCAGCGTGAGAGGAGAGGTATGACTGGGCAGTCGACGCGGCGCCCGACGCCGCGACCGGCCGACCGGGCCGCCCAGCCGCCGAACCCCCGCGCGGACCGCGCCCACGGCGGACGGCCCTCGCCCCAGCGCTCCGGCCCGCCCCGGCCGACGCGCGGGCGCCTGGCCCGCCCCCAGGCCGGCTGGGTGCTGCTGGCGCTGCCGCTGCTCGGCGCCCTGGTCGACGAGGTGTCGGGCACGCCGCTCGGCGGGGCCTTCGCCGTCTGCTCGGTGCTGGCAAGCGCCTGGGCCGCCCTGCTGGTCACCCGGCGCGGCCTGTGGTGGGTGCTGCCCAGCCCGCCGCTGGTGGTCGCCTCGTTCGCCTTCCTCGACCAACTGCTGCTGCACAGCTCCGACTTCGCCGGTACCAAGCTCGGCACGGGGCTGCTCAAGTGGTCCGTGGACCTCTTCCCGACGATGTTCTTCGCGCTGCTCGCCGCCCTCGCCGCGCCGCTGCTGCGGCGCGCGCTGAGCCACCGTGCCACCGCCCGCAGCTCCGCGCGCGTGGCCACCGACGACCGCGACGCCCAGGTCCCCGTCCCGCGAAGGAGCCACCATGGCTGACCGTCCCGGTGACCGCCCGCACGGGCGTCCCTCGGGCCGGCCCTCGGACCGCCCCGGAGACCGCGCGGTCGGCCGGCGCCCCACGACGCCGCTGGTCCGCGCCGGACGCGCGGCCGTGGCCACCGCCTCCGCGGTGGTACTGCTGGGCAGCGGCGTCTCCTGGTTCACCTACCACTCGCTGACGGACGGCCTGAACACCTCCGACGCACTGGGCGTCACCCAGCGGCACGCGCCGCCCAAGCTCGACAACTCGATCAACCTGCTGCTGATCGGCCTGGACAGCCGCAAGGACATGAACGGCAACGACCTGCCCAAGCAGTTCGTGGAGCAGGACCTCCACGCCGGCTCCAGCGACATCGGCGGCTACAACACCAACACCCTGATCCTGCTGCACATCCCCGCCAACGGCGGCAAGGTCCAGGCCTTCTCCATCCCGCGCGACGACTACGTCGAGACGCTCAACGGCGACGGGACCTCCCAGGGCCACCACAAGATCAAGGAGGCCTACGGCCTGGCCAAGGCCGCCGCCGAACCGGGCCTGAAGGCCCAGGGGATCACCGGCGCGGCGCTGGAGCAGCAGAGCCGCGAGGCCGGGCGCGAGGCCACCCTCGCCACCGTCCAGCAGTTCCTGGGCGTGCGGATCGACCACTTCGCCGAGGTCAACCTGCTCGGCTTCTACGACATCGCCAAGGTCGTCCAGCCGATCACGGTCTGCCTCAAGCACGCCACCAAGGACCCGGCCATGACCGGCCAGGGCTCCGGCGCCGACTTCCACGCCGGCTACAACACCCTGGACGCGGCCGGCGCGCTCTCCTTCGTCCGGCAGCGGCACAACCTGACCAACGGCGACCTGGACCGCACCCACCGGCAGCAGGCCTTCATCTCCTCGGTGATGTACAAGCTGAAGCAGGAGGGCCTCTTCAACGACCTGGGCAAGATGCAGGGCCTGTTCGACGTGGTGAAGAAGGACGTCGTGCTGGACTCCCAGTGGAACGTCCTGGACTTCGCCCAGCAGGTGCCGAACCTGACCGGCGGCAACGTCGTCTTCAACACCCTGCCGATCCAGGGCTTCGCGACCCGGAACGGCGAGTCGGTGAACCTGGTCGACGCCCAGCAGATCCAGCGGATCATGCAGCGGCTCATCTCCGTCGATCCCAGCCCCGCCGCCGCGCCCTCCACGACCGCCCCGGCGCCCGCCGCGCCGCAGCAGTCCGGCCCCGTCGCCCCCGCGACCGTCGACGTGCTGAACGGTTCCGGCGTCACCGGCCTGGCCGCGCAGAAGCAGAAGAGCCTCGTCGACGCGGGCTGGACGGCCGGCCGCACCGGCAACGCGACGGCCCGCGCGCACACCGTCGTCCGCTACGGCTCCGGCGCGGACGCGGCCAAGGCCGCGAAGCAGATCGCCGCGAAGCTGGGCGTCCCCGCCGTGCCGACCGCCTCCGCGAACGTCGCGGCCGGACACGTCGAGGTCCTCCTCGGCGCGGACTCGGCCGGCGGCGCGGGGGGCACGGGCAGTTCGTCCGACAGCGCCGCGACCGGCGGATCGACGGCGAGCATCCCCTTCCAGGGCGCCTCGGTCGACATGGGCAGGGGCATCCCCTGCGTCGACTGATCCCGGCCGTGATCGCGGCAGGATCCCGGCTGGTGGACGGATCCGTCTCAGGAGCGGCACCCGGCTAGGAGAACGGGAAACACGTAAGACACACTTGTTGTGATTGATCGCACTGTTTCCCGGTCGGGCATGATGGGGACCGAACCTCAAGCCTGCACGGCCGACTAGGAGGACCGAGTGGACGACGTTCTGCGGCGGGCACCGCTCTTCACCGCACTGGACGACGAGCAGGCCGCCGAGCTGCGCGCCTCCATGACGGAGACGACGTTGAGCCGCGGCGAGTCGCTGTTCCACGAGGGAGACCCCGGGGACCGGCTCTACGTCATCGTCGAGGGCAAGCTGAAGCTGCACCGCGCCTCGGCCGACGGCCGCGAGAACATGCTCGCGGTGGTCGGCCCCAGCGAGATGATCGGTGAGCTGTCGCTCTTCGATCCGGGCCCGCGCACCGCCACCGCCTCGGCGCTGACCGAGGTCAAGCTGCTGGGGCTGGGCCACGGCGACCTGCAGCCGTGGCTGGCGACCCGCCCCGAGGTGGCCATCGCCCTGCTCCGCGCGATCGCGCGCCGCCTGCGCCGTACCAACGACGTGATGTCGGACCTGGTCTTCTCGGACGTGCCGGGCCGCGTGGCCAAGGCGCTCCTCGACCTCTCGCGCCGCTTCGGCGTGCCGTCGGACGAGGGCATCCACGTGGTGCACGACCTCACCCAGGAGGAGCTGGCCCAGCTCGTCGGCGCGTCCCGCGAGACGGTCAACAAGGCCCTCGCGGACTTCGCCCAGCGCGGCTGGCTCCGCCTGGAGGCTCGCGCCGTGATCCTGCTCGACGTCGAGCGCCTCGCAAGGCGCTCGCGCTGAGGATCAGTCGCACCACTGACGGGCGCGGGGCTCCGCTGACCTGTGGCTCCGCCGCCGGGGCGCGAGAAACCACCGACGAGCAGATGGTCCTCAATGCGCAGGGCCATCAGCGCTGAGCGGTTTCTCGCGCCGACGCAGGGGGCACCTCCCGGCCGAAGGCTGGGGGAGGAGCCGCATACCGGCAGCGCCCCGCGCCCCCTAGTGGTTCCGTAGGTACTCGAGTTGAGCTCTGACGGACCACTCCGCCGCGGGCCAGAGCGAGCGGTCGACGTCGGCGTAGACGTGGGCGACCACCTCCGACGGGGTCGTGAAACCCGCCTCTACCGCTGCGGCGACCTGCGACAACCGTTGCTCGCGGTGGGCGAGGTAGTACTCCACCGCGCCCAGGGCGTCCGCCAGGACCGGGCCGTGGCCCGGGAGGATGGTCGTGGCCTCGCGGGCCTCCGCGAGCGCGCGCAGGCGCTTGAGGGAGTCGAGGTAGTCGCCGAGGCGGCCGTCGGGGTGGGCCACCACGGTCGTGCCGCGCCCGAGGACCGTGTCCCCGGTGAGCAGCGAGCCCTCAGCGGGCAGCGTGAAGCACAGCGAGTCCGAGGTGTGCCCCGGTGTGCCGACGACCCGCAACTCCAGGCCGCCGAACTCCAGCACCTCTGCGTCCGCCAGCCCTTCCGAGCCCAGCCGCAACGCCGGGTCCAGCGCCCGGACCCCACTGCGGCTCAGCGCAGCGAAGCGCAGCGCGCCCTCCGCGTGGTCCGGGTGGCCGTGGGTGAGGAGCGTCGCCGCGACCCTGCGGCCCTGGGACTCGACCGCCGCGAGGACCGCGGCGAGGTGGCCCTCGTGCAGCGGGCCCGGGTCGACGACCACGGCCTCGGCCGAGCCGGGCTCGGCGAGGATCCAGGTGTTGGTGCCCTCCAGGGTCATCGGGGAGGGGTTCGGCGCCAGGACCAGCGTCGCCCGCTCGGTCACGGCCACCGCGCCGCTCACACGTGCCCCCGCAGGGCCAGGCCGGGGTGGCCGGGCCAGCTGACCACGATCGCGCCGTCGTCGGCGATCTCCGCCCGGGCCAGGACCGGATCGATCGCGCGGGCCTTCGCCGCGCTCAGCGCGGCGTCCGGGGTGGTGAAGGAGCTCAGCTCGCGCAGCGTCGTGATGGTCGGCGGCAGCATGAAGAACTCGCCCGCCGCGTGGTGCGCGGCAGCCGCCTGCGGGGAGATCCACAGCACCCGGTCCGCCTCGCCCGGGACCTCCGCCGTGCGCTGGCCGTCGGGCACGGTGGCCACGAAGAACCAGGTGTCGTAGCGGCGCTCCTCGAACTCCGGGGTGATCCAGCGGGACCACGCGCCCAGCAGGTCGCTGCGCAGCACCAGGCCGCGGGAGGCGAGGAACTCGCCGAAGGAGATCTCGTGCGCCTCCAGCGCGGCGCGCGCCGCGCGCCATTCCTCGCCGGAGACGTCAGCGACGACGGAGGCCGCGTCGGGGCCGGCCAGCAGGACGCCGGACTCCTCGAACGTCTCCCGGACCGCCGCGCAGACGATCGCGCGGGCGTCGTCGGCGGGCACGCCGAGCCGCTCGCCCCAGGCCTCCGCGTCCGGACCGGCCCAGCCGAGACCCGGCGCGCTGTCGCGCGGGTCCACGGCGCCGCCGGGGTAGGCGTAGGCGCCGCCGGCGAAGGCCATGGACGTACGGCGGCGCAGCAGGTACGCCTCGACGGCCTCACCCGCGTCCGCGTGCGAGCGCAGCAGCACCACCGTGGCCGCGCGACGCGGCTCGACGGGGGTGAGTTCGCCGCGGGCCTGCGCCGCGATCCGGTCCGCCCAGCTGGTGGGCAAACGATCGTTCCGTCGATCACTCATGGCCGGATCGTACGGCGCAGGCTCAAGAATGCCCACACCAACCCGTGGTGGGGCACGCCTGCGCGAGACGTCAGGCGCGGACCCTGACCTGGATCTCGACCTCGACCGGCGCGTCCAGCGGCAGCACCGCGACGCCGACCGCGCTGCGGGCGTGCACGCCCGCCTCGCCCAGGACCTCGCCCAGGAACTCGCTGGCGCCGTTGACGACGCCCGGCTGGCCGGTGAAGTCGGGGGCGGAGGCGACGAAGCCGACGACCTTGACGACGCGCTCGATGCGGTCCAGGTCGCCGATGACGGACTTGACGGCCGCCAGCGCGTTGATCGCGCAGATCCGCGCCTGCTCCTTGGCCTCCTCGGCGGTGACCTCGGCGCCGACCTTGCCGGTCAGGCCCAGCTTGCCGGCCACCATCGGGAGCTGGCCCGAGGTGTAGACGAAGTCGCCGGTCTGCACGGCCGGGACGTAGGCCGCCAACGGCGGCACGACCTCGGGCAGCGTCAGGCCCAGCTCGGCCAGGCGGCTCTCAACCTTGCTCATGGCTACTGCTTCTCCCGCTTCAGGTACGCAACCAGCTGCTCGGGGTTGTTCGGGCCCGGAACGACCTGGACGAGCTCCCAGCCGTCCTCGCCCCAGGTGTCCAGGATCTGCTTGGTGGCGTGCACCAGCAGCGGCACCGTCACGTATTCCCACTTGGTCATGACACTGGACTCTAGCCCGTCCACGGGACAGCCATTGGTTACGCTCGACCGGACGGCAGCATTGACCAGACGCGCGATCGCCAGGGAGGCACGGCTCATGCCCGCAGCTCCACCTGCAGGTCCGACAGGTCCGGACTGGGAGGGTGTCCGACTCCACGTCGTCACCGGCAAGGGCGGTACCGGCAAGACCACCGTCGCGGCCGCGCTGGCGCTGGCGCTGGCCAAGGAGGGTCGCCGGACGCTGCTGATCGAGGTCGAGGAGCGCCAGGGCATCGCGGAGCTCTTCGGGATCGCCGCGCTGCCCTACGAGGAGCGCAAGGTGGCCGGCGGTCGCGGCCACGGCGAGGTGTTCGCGCTGGCCATCGACATCGAGCAGGCGCTGCTGGAGTACCTGGAGATGTTCTACAAACTGGGCCGCGCGGGCAAGGCGCTGCGCAAGCTCGGCTTCATCGACTTCGCCACGACGATCGCCCCCGGCCTGCGGGACGTGCTGCTGACCGGCAAGGCCTGCGAGGCGGTGCGCCGCCGTCGCCCGGACGGGCGACGCGTCTACGACGCGGTGGTGATGGACGCGCCGCCGACGGGGCGGGTGACCCGGTTCCTGAACATCAACACCGAGGTGGCAGGCCTGGCCAGGGTCGGGCCGATCCACAACCAGTCGCAGGCGGTCATGCGGGTGATCCAGTCCCCGGAGACGGCCGTGCACCTGGTCACCCTGCTGGAGGAGATGCCGGTGCAGGAGACCGTGGACGGGGTGGGCGACCTGCACACGGCGAAGCTGCCGGTGGGCGGGGTCTTCGTCAACATGGTCCGGCCGCCGGTGCTGGACCAGGCGGCGCTGCTGGCCGCCGAGGAGGGGCACGAGGACGACCTGGCCCTCGCGCTCACCGAGGCGGGCCTCGGCGGCCGGCGCACCGCCGCGAACGGCGGCGGCCCCGGCCCGACGGTGCGCAAGCTGGTCGGCCCGCTGCTCGCGGAGGGCCGCGAGCACGCCGCCCGCGTCGAACTGGAGCGCGCCCAGCGAGCGGACATTCAGGGGCTGCGCCTGCCCACCTACGAACTGCCGCAGCTTCCGGGCGGCGTCGACCTCGGCGGCCTGTACCGGCTCGCCGCCGAACTGCGGACCCAGGGGGCGGCATGACTTCCTCGTTGGCTTCCTCACCGGAGGCGTTGACCAACCGTCAGCTGGACGTGGACGCCCTGCTGGACGACAGGAAGACCCGGATCATCGTCTGCTGCGGCAGTGGCGGCGTCGGCAAGACCACGACCGCGGCGGCGCTGGGCCTGCGGGCGGCCGAACGCGGCCGGAAGGTCGTCGTGCTGACGATCGACCCGGCCCGACGGCTGGCCCAGTCGATGGGCCTGACCGAGCTGGACAACACCCCACGCGTGGTCAAGGGCGTCTCCGGCGCCGGCGAACTGCAGGCCATGATGCTGGACATGAAGCGGACCTTCGACGAGGTCGTGCTCTCCCACGCGGACCCCGAGCGGGCCCGCCAGATCATGGACAACCCCTTCTACCAGTCCCTCTCCTCCGGCTTCGCCGGGACGCAGGAGTACATGGCGATGGAGAAGCTGGGCCAGCTGCACGCCACGGGCACCTGGGACCTGATCGTCGTCGACACCCCGCCGAGCCGCTCCGCGCTGGACTTCCTGGACGCGCCGAACCGGCTGGGGTCCTTCCTGGACGGCCGCCTGATCAAGGTGCTGACCGCCCCCGCGAAGGTGGGCGGGCGCAGCGCGATGAAGATGCTGAACGTCGGCATGACGATGTTCACCGGGGTGCTGAGCAAGGTGCTGGGCGCGACCGTGCTGCAGGACGTCTCCACGTTCGTCGCCGCCATGGACTCCATGTTCGGCGGCTTCCGCGAGCGCGCGGACCGCACGTACGCGCTGCTGCAGGCCAAGGGCACGGCGTTCCTCGTCGTCGCGTCGCCGGAGCGGGACGCGCTGCGCGAGGCGGCGTACTTCGTCGACCGCCTGGAGGCCGACCGCATGCCGCTGGCCGGGCTGGTGCTGAACCGCGTCCACGGCACGGGCGCGCCCCAGCTGAGCGCGGAGCGTGCGCGGGCGGCCGCGGAGGCCCTCGACGAGGCCCCGCCGGGGGACGCGGAACAACTCGCCGCGGGTCTGCTGCGGCTGCACGCGGAACGCATGCAGGTGATAGCACGCGAACACCGCATGCGCGCCCGCTTCGCCTCCGTCTACCCGGACGTCAAGGTCGCCCCGGTCCCCGCCCTCCCGGGCGACGTCCACGACCTCGAAGGCCTCCGCGCGATCGGCGAGCAGTTGGCCCTTTAGGGGCGCGGGGAACTGCGCGAGCAACCACCCGAGGCGGATGGCCCTGCCCAGAGGCCCATCTGCTCATCGCTGGCTTGTCGCGCAGTTCCTCGCGCCCCTGAGGTAGTGCAACGTCCCCAGGAGGGAAATCTGCCTCAGCCGGCTTCGGCGAAGTCCACGGTGACGGTGTAGGCCTGCTCGTACTCGCTGCGCGCGGTCTCCAGCAGGCGACGCCACGACACGACCGTCGGGCGCCTGCGGAGCAGCGCTCTGCGCTCACGCTCGGTCATACCCCCCCAGACACCGAACTCGACACGGTTGTCCAGAGCATCCGCCAGGCACTCCGTGCGCACCGGGCAACCCGTGCACACCGCCTTGGCGCGGTTCTGTGCCGCCCCCTGGACGAACAGTTCGTCCGGATCGCTGGTGCGGCAGGCGGCCTGCGCACTCCAGTCCTCAACCCAGCTCATGCTGGCGCCGTCCTCTCCCGAATCGAGGCTCCCCCACGGCGGCAACGGCGAATATGCCGTTGCCAGTTGAGGACGTTACGGAAGAAGTGGGCGTTGCAACAGCCCCCTGGGGCCCAATCCTTATGGCCCGTTTGGACTATGCGTGGCCAGGAGATCACCCATTGGAGTGATCGCAGGTCGGCGGACCATACGGGCTTCGGGGACCCGTCCTACCGTTCCCGCGTGCTCATACGCCTGGCATATGCCAGGCATTCCCCCACGATTCGGTCATCTCTCATCACCCACAAGAGTGAATCAAGAAAGCGCACGGCAACTTGTCGCACGCTTGTGACAAGAGTAGGCGAACACCTGCCCACCTGTCCGAGGAACGCCACGTAAGGTTCTGCCATGGCAGCGAAGCGCAAGGTGTCCCCCCTCCAGCAGGTCTCGCTCGGCGCCCGGCTTCTCGGCGCGAGCGTGCTGGCCGGCGGTCTCGTCGCGGGCCTGGCCCTGCCGGCCGTCGGCGCGCTCGGTCTCGGGGCCAAGAACGCGGTGAACGACTTCAACAGTCTCCCCGCCGACTTCACCGCGCCGCCGCTGTCACAGGCGTCGTACATCTACGACAACCAGAACAACGTGATCGCCAAGGTCTACTCGCGCGACCGCACCGTCGTCTCGGAGAGCCAGATCGCCCCGGCGATGCGGCAGGCGCTGGTCGACATCGAGGACAACCGCTTCTACCAGCACGGCGCGGTCGACCTGCGCGGCATGCTGCGCGCGCTGACCAACAACAGCGGTGGCGGCGGCATGCAGGGCGGCTCGACGCTGACCCAGCAGTACGTGAAGAACGTCTTCGTCGAGAAGGCCGGCAACGACCAGGCGCTGGTCCTGGAGGCGCAGCGGCAGACCCTGGGTCGCAAGATCCAGGAGCTGAAGTACGCGATCCAGGTCGAAGAGAAGATGACCAAGGACCAGATCCTCACCGCGTACCTCAACATCACCTTCTTCGGTGAGCAGGCGTACGGCGTCGAGGCCGCCGCCGAGCGCTACTTCGGCGTGCACGCCAGCCAGCTGAAGGTGCAGCAGGCGGCCATGCTGGCCGGCATGGTGCAGTCGCCGTCGAACTACGACCCGATCATCTACCCGGACCTCGCGCTCAAGCGCCGCAACACGGTGCTCGACAAGATGGCCGAGTACGGCTCGATCACGCAGGCCCAGGCCGACACCGCGAAGGCGACCCCGCTGGGCCTGAACCCGAAGAAGGCCCAGGAGGGCTGCATCACCGCGAGCCACAACGGTGAGGCCTTCTTCTGCGACTACGTCGAGCACATCATCCTCAAGGACCCGGCCTTCGGCGCGACCGCGGCGGACCGGCAGGCGCTGTGGGACAAGGGCGGCCTGCAGATCCACACCACGCTGGACCCGAAGGCGCAGGCCGCCGTCTACAACTCGGTGACCTCCCACGTCTACGCGAGCGACGCGGCCGCCACGGCCATGACGATGGTCCAGCCGGGCACCGGCAAGATCCTCGCCATGGGCCAGAGCCGCCCGTACGGCCTCGGCAGCAGCAACGCCGTGACCAGCCTGAACTACAACGTCGACCGCAGCATGGGCGGCGGCGGCGGGTTCCCGACGGGTTCGACGTTCAAGCCGATCACCGCCGCGGCGGCGCTGGAGAACGGCATCGGCATGGACAAGCAGTACCAGTCGCCGTACCAGGAGCCCTACCCGGCGATGCAGGACTGCTCCGGCGCCACCCTCGCCGAGACGGACAATCCGCCGGACGAGAACGACTCGACGAGCCTCAAGGGCCCGTTCACCATGCCCGAGGCCATGGCGAAGTCGGTGAACACCTACTTCGTGCCGCTGGAGCGCGACACCGGTCTGTGCAACGTGGTGCACATGATGAACAAGCTGGGCATCACCACCCAGGCCACCTACGTGCCGGGCACCACGACCCTGGCGCCGATCGCACAGGTGCAGTCGCTGACGCTGGGCACCAACAGCCTCACCCCGCTGGAGATGGCCAACGTCTACGCCACCTTCGCGGCCCAGGGCCTGTACTGCGCGCCGACCGCGATCACGTCCGTGACCACCTCGGACCACAAGCAGCTGGCGGTGCCGCAGGCCAACTGCCAGCAGGTGATGCAGCAGAGCACCGCCAACGCGATCACGACCATGCTCTACGGCGTGGTCGAGGACGGCACCGGCGTGCAGGACAAACTGCCCGACGGCCGCGAGAGCGCGGGCAAGACGGGTACCACCAACGAGCACAGGCAGGTGTGGTTCGTCGGCTACACCCCGGAGATCGCCGCGGCGACCGTGGTGAGCGACACCGGCACCAAGCTCACCAGCCTCTCCGAGCAGCCGATCCACGGCGTCACGCAGACCGCCTTCGGTGCGACCCTGGCGGGTCCGGTCTGGCAGGACGCGATGATGGCGGCACTGGACGGGGTCCCGCAGAGCGGCTTCACCCTGGTGCAGCTGCCGGCCCCGGCGACGCAGTCCAGTGACAGCACCAAGGGCAAGGGCGGCAAGGGCAAGGGCGGCGGCAAGAACGGCGGCAACTCGGGGGGCAACACCATCCTCGGTCCGACCGGCGGCATCATCGGCGTCGCCGGCGGGAACAACGGGGGGAACAACGGCGGCGCCACCGGTGCCCCGCCCTTCGGGCACTGAGCCGTAGCCGCGCGTCGCACGGCACCACGGCCACCACGGCCACCACGGCCACCACGCGGGAAACGAGAAACCACCGGTCGGGGGCGACCCCGACCGGTGGTTTCCCGTTTCCCGCGCTCTCGGTGAGCTCTCAGCTCAGCGCCTGCTTGACCGCGGCGGCGACGCGGCCGCCCTCGGCGAGGCCCTTGACCTGCGGGTTGACGATCTTCATGACCGCGCCCATGGCCCGCGGCCCCTCCGCGCCCGCGGCCCTGGCCTCGGCCACCGCGGCCGCGACGATCGCGGCGAGCTCCTCGTCACCCAGTTGCTTGGGCAGGTACTCGGCCAGCACCACGCCCTCCGCACGCTCGCGGGCCGCCGACTCGGCGCGGCCGCCCTGCTCGAAGGCCTCGGCCGCCTCCCGCCGCTTCTTCGCCTCACGGGTGATGACCTCCAGGACCTCCTCGTCGCTGAGCTGACGCGCGGTCTTGCCGGCCACCTCCTCCTTGGTGATGGCGGCGAGGGTCAGCCGGATCGTGCCGGAACGGAGGTCGTCACGGGCCCGGATCGCGGCGGTGAGGTCCTCCTGGAGCTGCTGCTTGAGCATGGTGGTCATGCCGCAAGTCTGACATCTCCGCACAGCTCGCCGCGCGGATTAACGGCGGTGGCGGACGCGTGCGAACGCGGGGCGGGGGTCCGGGTTCCGGATCTCCGCCCCCGTCGTTCGAGGTCCCCCGGGGCGTCTGCCACCATGGACGGATGCGCACCCGATACGCCGCTCCGCTCAAGGCCCTTGGAGTCACCGCCGCCGTCGGCGCGGCCTGCGTCGGCTACGCCGCCGGGGTCGAGGTGCGGTCGTTCCGGCTGCGCCGGGTCGAGGTGCCGGTGCTGCCGGTGGGCGCGAAGCCGATGCGGGTGCTCCAGCTCTCCGACATCCACATGGTCAACGGACAGCGCAAGAAGCAGGTCTGGCTGGACGGCCTGGCGGCGCTCCGGCCCGATCTGGTGATCAACACCGGCGACAACCTCTCCGACCCGGACGCGGTCCCGCAGACCCTGGACGCGCTCGGCCCGCTGCTCGACTTCCCCGGGGCGTACGTCTTCGGCTCCAACGACTACTACGGCCCGCAGCCGAAGAGCCCGACCCGCTACCTGTCGGCGATGGTCAGCGGCAACCACGGCATGAACAACGCCGACGGCTCGGCGCGGCGCGGCATCAACGGCGCGATCCACAACCCGTGGACGGAGCTGCGCGACGGCTTCGACGCGGCGGGCTGGGTCAACCTCACCAACCGGCGCGGCACGCTCAAGGTCAACGACCTGGAGCTGGAGCTGACGGGTCTCGACGACCCGCACATCCGCCGCGACCGCTACGCGTCGGTGGCCGGGGGCCCCTCCCCCGAGGCGGACGTCTCCTTCGGGGTCGTCCACGCGCCCTACCTGCGCGTCCTGGACGCGTTCACGGCCGACGACTACCCGCTGATCCTGGCGGGGCACACGCACGGCGGCCAGCTGTGCGTGCCGTTCTACGGCGCGCTGGTCACCAACTGCGACATCGACCGCAAGCGGGTCAAGGGCCTCTCCACGCACACGGCGGGCGGCCGCCGCAGCTTCCTGCACGTCTCCGCGGGCTGCGGCACCAACCGCTACACCCCGGTCCGCTTCGCCTGCCCCCCTGAGGCGACGCTGCTGACGCTGACGCCGCGGGCTCGGGCGTAGGCGCCCGCGGCGCGGCGCCTACACCTCGTACGCGCCGTCGATCGCGCCGATGTCCGCGCCGTCGAGGCCCAGCGCGCGGACGCTCCGGGCGCCGTTCGCGTCCTCGCCCAGGGCGCCCTCCAGCCAGCCGTACTGACGGCCCGTCTCCTCGGCGACGCGCAACAGCCGGTTCACCGCCGGGGCGTGGCTCTCACGGCGGGTCACCAGGTGGACCTCGATGTACGCCGCGGGCGTCACCGGCAGCCAGACCAGCCCGCCCGGCAGGCCGATCCGGCCGCTGTAACCGACCATGGTCACCGCCGCGCCCGAGGCGACCGGCGTGTAGGAGGCGTCGAAGTCGAGGCCCCGGTAGAGGACCTCCGGCTTCGCGCCCGCGCGGGCGCAGATCTCCATGATCTCGTCGTAGTGGCCGGGGTTGTGCGCCCGCGGGTGCAGCAGCAGCTTGAGGCCGTCCAGCGCGGCGGGGTCGATCGACTCGACGCCGCCCGCGACCAGCGGGTGCTCACGGCTGATCACGACGCCCTGCCGCTCGCGCCGCAGCAGTGTCAGCTCGACGTCGTCCGGCAGCGCCTCCGGCTGCGCGGAGCGGACCAGGCCGACGTCCAGGGTGCCCGCGGCGACGGAGTCGACGATGTCGGCGAAGGCCATCACCCGCGCCGAGACCTCGATGCCGGGGGCCTCCTCGCCCATCGCGTGCAGCAGCCGCGGCGCGGTCTCGTAGCCGGCGCTCATGCCGTAGCCGAGGCTGACGCCGCCCACCCGGCCGTCGGCGAACTCGCGGACCCCGCGCCACAGGCTCTCCGCGGCCTCCAGCAGCCCGGGCCCGCGCTCCAGCAGCATCCGGCCGGCCTCGGTCGGCTCGACCTTGTGCGTCGTGCGCACGAGGAGCTCGACACCGAGCTCGCGCTCCAGCTCCCGCACCTGGCGGCTCAACGCCGGCTGCGCGATGTGCAGCCGCTCCGCGGCACGGGTGAAGTTCCGCTCCTCGGCGACGGCCAGGAAGTACCGCAGGCGGCGCAGCTCGGACATGCGTCCATCTTAGGACTCGGCCATGCCGATCCGGCATGAGCGGACGCACACGGGAGGAACGTGGGGGCGAACACCTCCTGAACCCGCCCGAACCCGGCCCGCTGAGCTCCGGCGACGGCCGGGCCTGCGGAATCGGATTTCGTTCCTGGGCAGGTGGTCCGCTACAGTAATCCTCGTTGCACCGGGGTGTAGCGCAGCTTGGTAGCGCGCTTCGTTCGGGACGAAGAGGCCGTGGGTTCAAATCCCGCCACCCCGACTGGTGAAACAGCGAGACGAGGGCGGTCTTCCTTCAAGGAAGACCGCCCTCGTCTGCTTGTGCGGGCTCGCTCCGCCACAAGAAGCAAGCAAGAGGTACCTGGGCGCTGGTCGATCCCATAACCAACAGGGCTAGGATCCCGGGAACCGAACGCGTGTGAACTTTCTGCGGCAAGGAGCGGGCCCGTCATGACACCTCCCGAAGATTCCTTGGGCGGCGGCCGGGCTGCGGCGCGCCGAGCGGCACGCGGTCAGTCGGCCCCGATCGCGGTTCCCCCGGGCATGACCGCCGGGCGTCGTCGACAGAAACCCAGGAAGACGGCCAAGCGAATAGGCATGGGTGTCGGCGCCTTCGTGGTGCTGGTCGCGGCGGCCGGGTGTGCCTGGATCTACCAGCTGGACAGCAACATCAAGCACAGCGCGCTGGACACCGGCTCCTCGCCGCAGAAGGGCGCGGTGATCCCGGGCGCGCTGAACATCATGATCATCGGTTCGGACACCCGCCTCGGCGACAACGCGAACCTCGGCGGGCAGGACGACTCGCTGCCGCACGCCGACGTGGAGATGCTGCTGCACGTCTCGGCGGACCACCAGAACGCGACGGTGATGAGCATCCCGCGCGACACCGACACCCAGATCCCGGACTGCACGGTGAACGGGAAGACCTACCACTTCCCGACCCACGACCAGATCACCAACAGCCTGAACTACGG
>NZ_JBGCCA010000027.1:0-135704 GCF_041261265.1 Streptacidiphilus sp. MAP12-33 | reverse complement strand
TGTGCTGGGGTCGTGGCCTTCCCGGGCGCACTTTCGCTCATGCCCTCCAACCCCCCCCCCCACCCCCCGCGGGGGGCCCGCCCGCCCCGGGGCCCCGCCCCGACTGCGATGCATCCGACGAGTCGGACGTCAGCCGGTGTAAGCAGACATGGCCTGCCCGAAGGCGCCATTGCCCTGGAGGATCGAGGAGCAGCCGGGGTCCGTGTAGGTCACCGCGCCGGCGGAGCACTGCTTGTCCCGGCCGGCGGACCAGAAGGAGAGCCAGGCCAGGTGCTTGCTCTTGGCGAAGTTCGCCAGGGTGGTGGCGTTGGCGACGGTGAAGGTCTCGCTCGTGTCGTCGTTGAGGCCGATCATCGGGGTGACGGCGATCTCGGACCAGGCCTGGGCGTCCGTCAGCGTGGTCCACACGGACTTGACCTGCGCCTGCGTGGCGGTGGCGGCGTCGACGGCGTTCTGGCCCATGTCGCTGGAGAAACCGGAGCCGTAGTCCATCGCCATGATGTTGACCGCGCTGATGCTCGCGCCGTTGTTCTTGGCGCTTGTCAGGACGTTGACGCCGTCGGTGGTGAGGCCGGTCGGCAGGACGGGGAGGGTGTAGGAGACCTTCAGGCCGGGGTTGTTCTGCTCCAGGATGGCGATGGCCTGGTTGCGTCGGTCGATGGAGGCCGTGTCGGTGATGGCCGGACCCTCGACGTCGAAGTCGACGTACTTGAGCGAGTACTGGTTGACCACCTGCTGGTAGGCCGCGGCCAGCGCACCGGCGCTGGCGCAGTCGAGAGCCAGCTCGGTGCCGCTCTGACCGCCGAACGAGACACGGACGTCGCCGCCGGCCGCGCGCAGGCCGGCGATGTTCGCGGCGGTCGCCGAGTCGGTGATCGCGGTGTTGCCGCCCCACATCGGGGTGCAGGAGCCGCCGTCGGTGACGAAGGCGAGGTTGAAGTACTTGGTGCCCTCCGTGGTCGCTCCGGAGGCCAGGTCGAAGGTCGGCCATGCCGACAGGTCGGTGTACGGCGCGAAGCCGCCGAAGCTCCCGGAGGGGGCTCCCGTACCGGTTGCGGTCGGAGAGGCACTGGCCGACGCGGAGGCCGAGGCCGAGGCCGAGGCGGACGCCGACGCGGAGGCCGAGGCCGAGGGTGAGGGTGAGGGTGAGGGTGAGGCGCTGCCGGTGGAGCCGCCGGCCGCGGTCAGCGCGAGGTCGTCCGCGTGGACGGTGCCCTCGCCGTACCAGCCGTGCACGTAGATCTGGACCGCGGTGGTCGAGGCCCCGGTGGTGAAGGTGTCGCTCAGCTGGGTCCAGGAGGGGGCGGACGCCGTCCAGGTGCTGGTGTCCGTGGTCCCCGAGCCGGTGACTCCGAGGTAGGCGTAGGCGCCCTCGACCCAGCCGGTCAGGCTGTAGCTGGTGTTGGGCTGGACCGCCACGGTCTGCGAACACTGGGCGTCGTCGGCGGAGGAGGCCGCCGCCTGGAGGGCGTAGCCGCCGCTGTGCACGGGGGACGTCGCGACGCTGTCGAGACCGCCGCAGGTCCAGCCGCTCAGGTTTCCGGCCTCGAAGCCGGGGTTGGTCAGCAGATTGGTGGTGGCTGCCGAGGCGCCGCCTGTGGTGGCGACGAGCGACAGGGCTCCGGCCGCGAGGAGGGTCGCGGCCGAGGCGAGCGCGGTGGTGCGTCGGCCGGATGCCGGGGCGGATGAGGGGGTGGTGCCGGTGGGGATGACGCGTGCGGACATGCACACTCCTGGGCGAGCGAGGCGTGGGGGGTGCGCATAACTTGGTCTGGACCAGTGCCGCGTGTCAAGCCCCTCATCTGCACACTCGGCTCACAGCTGATCCCATATCAGCGTCAGGTGCCCCGGTGGATGCTCGCCCGCCACCCGCTCCCACGTGCGTGGACGGGCCGACCGGCCAGCAGCCGACCGACCGGCGCCCGGGGCCAGGGTCAAAGGGTGCTACAAAATCTCTTCTATGGCTCCCGCCGACCGGACACCACCGCCGCGACGTCCCGCTCCGCCCTGGTCAACCTGTCGAGCACGGCTTCGGCGTGCGGCAGCAGCGCCACGCCGGCCTCGGTGAGCGCGGCTCCGCGCGAGCCCCGGTCGACCAGTCGGGTCTGGAAGTACCGCTCCATGCCCGCCAGGTGGTAGGTGATGGTGGGCTGGCTGTAGTGCAGTCGCCGCGCCGCACCCGACAGCGAGCCCTCGATGGCCACGGCCTGGAGGATGCGCAGATGATGCAGGGCGAGCATGGCCACCTCCGGTCCTCTCGTCGCCGCCATCGACCCGTACATCGTCGAGCCTAGGGCGGCCGCCCGGGCCGACGGGTCGGCCGATCGGACGGTCTCCCTCGGCCGATCGGCCACTTCTCCCCGCCACTCAGCCGCCGAGCCGGTAGACGCGTTCGGCGTTGCCGCCGAACACCGCTGCCGATTCAGCGGGCGAGAGCGTCTGCGTCAGCTCCCTGGTCGTGCTCACGACGCGGGCGTAGTCGGCGGCGAGGGTGCACACGGGCCAGTCGGAGCCGAAGAGGAGCCGCTGCGGCCCGAACGCGTCCAGTGCGGTGTCCGTCCAGGGGCGTAGCTCGGCGGCGGTCCAGGTGTGCCAGTCCGCCTCGGTGGGCAGGCCCGAGAGCTTGGCGACGGTGTTCGGCAGGGCTGCGAAGGCGCGCAGGTGGTCGGTCCAGGGGGCCGGGTCCCCCGTCGCGATCGGCGGTTTGCCGAGATGGTCCAGCACGAAGGTGACGGACGGGAGCGAGGCCGCCGCAGCCGTCGCGGCGGGCAGCTGCTCGAACCTGATCACCAGGTCGTAGGCCAGTCCCGCCGCCGCGACCGCGAGCAGCCCGCGCCGGACGTCCGCGCGTAGCAGCCAACCGGGGTCCGGCTCGCCCTGCACCTGGTGACGGATACCGACCAAGTACCGGCCGCCCGGGCCCTCGCGCAGCGCGGCAAGCGCGTCGGCGACGTCCGGCGCGGTCAGGTCGGTCCAGCCGACGACGCCCGCGACCAGCGGGTCGGTGTCGGCGAGGGCGAGGAACTCGGGGGTCTCCTCGGGGACGCAGACCGTCTGGACGAGGACGGTCGCGTCCACGCCCGCCGCCCGCGCCTGGGGGCGCAGCACGTCGAGGTCGAAGCTCCGTCGCAGCGGGGCGAGTTCGGGCCCGGTGATCCAGTCCTGGTCGCGGACGGTGAGGTCCCAGACATGGTGGTGGGCGTCGACGACGCGCGCCGGTGCGCTCACAGCTGCCAGACCACGGGGAGGGGCGCGTCCGCGCCGCCGGCGGAGTAGTCGTGGGCGACCTCCAGCAGTTCGCCCATCCGGGCCTGCCAGGCGGTGTTGACGGGCAGTTTGCCCAACTCGTTGATGAGGGCGGGGTAGTCGTCGACCTCGACGAGGTGGAAGAGGTCGGTGCCGCTGCGCCAGATGGTCCATTCCGTCGCCCCGGCCGCGCGGATGGCCGCGGTCAGCTCCTCGGGCACCTCGCGGTGGGCCTGCTCGTACGCGGCGATCCGGTCGGCGCGGACGCGGGTGTGCAGGGCGACTCTCATGCGGGCTCCTCGGCGATGATCAGCACGTGGAGGGTGCGCGGTCCGTGCACGCCCTCCACGCGGTCGAGTTCGATGTCGCTGGTGGCGGAGGGACCGGAGACGAAGGTCAGCGGCCGGGCCGGGTCGAGCAGGGCGATCGCGTCGGGGACGTCGCCGACGATCTGGTCGGCCCGCACGACGCACAGGTGGTAGTCGGGCAGCAGGGTCAGCACCCGGCGGCCCTGTCCGGGGCCCGCGTCCAGGACGATCGTGCCGGTGACCGCGATTCCCACGGCGGCCGTGGTCACCACCGCGTCCGCCGCCTCCAGCTCGGCAACGGCGAGTGGCCCGTCGTCACCGAGCCGCCGCCAGGAGCCCTCCTGCGGCAGCAGGGCCTCCGGAAACCCGGGCGGGACGACGAGGCTGGTCACGCCGCGCCCGCCCAGCAGCTCCCCGACCGTCCGGGCTGCGTCGGCGGCAGTGACGCGCACGACGTGGGCGCGGTAGTCGGCGACGCGCTCGGCGAAGAGTTCGACGAGCTCCCCCTCGGCGTGGCTGCGGCGGTAGGCGCGGTCCGCGTCTGCGGGCGGGGCGGGCTCGGGAACCTCGGCGTCGGGAACGTCGGCCAGCGCGGTGCGGATGCGTTGCAGCACGATGTCACGGGCGTTCATCGGTGGGTGCCTCCCTGGTCCTTGGTCCGCTTCCACCAGCCGCGGAAGGTCTCGGTGGGCGGGGCGGGGGTGTCGCGGGCGTCGGTCCAGCCGTGGAGCGGGCCGGGCAGCGGACCGATGACGCCCTTGCGGGCGACCGCCCGGCCGCCCAGCCCGGCGGCCCGCTGGGCCGCGGCGAGGCGGCCGGGGTCGGCCAGGACGGCGGTGGCAGCCTTCATGGCCAGGGCCTCCGCGGTCGGGACGCGGCGTTTGGCGCGCTTGCCTTCGACGACCTTGGCTCGGAGGTGGGTGAGCACCTCCGGGATGTTGATCTTCACAGGGCAGGCGTCGTAGCAGGCGCCGCACAAGGTCGAGGCGAAGGGGAGGGTCTCCGCATGGTCGACACCGACGAGCTGCGGGGTGAGGACGCGATCCTCGCCGCGCTCGAAAGCCGCGACCCCGGGCTCGCCGCCTCCGCCTCCGCCGTCCACGTCGCCGCCGTGGAGCAGTGGCTCGCCGCGAGCCTGCGGCCCGGCCGTGCCGGGCAGCCAGGGAACGGCGAGGCCCAGGACGGCCCCGACCGCGGCTGACCACCCGGCCTTGCGGCCGGATCAGCTCCGCCGAACGGACGACCCGCGCGTCACGGTGCCGCAGCCCGCCGGGGCGGGACGGACAATGAACGGCAGGACCGGCCCGCAGCCAGGAGGAGCAGATGGCGATCACCGTGGTCGTCGCCGACGACCAGGAGATGGTGCGCGGCGGCTTCCGGGCCATCCTCGACGCCCAGCCGGGGATCACCGTCGTCGCGGACGTCGCCGACGGGGTCGAGGCGCTTCAGGCCGTGGCCGACCTGCGCCCGGACGTGCTGCTGCTCGACATCCGGATGCCGCGCCTGGACGGGCTGGAGGTGCTGGAGCGCCTGGCCGCCGAGACGCCGGACGAGGAGGGCGAGGAGAACGCGGTGCCGAGGGTCGTCGTGGTCACCACCTTCGACCAGGACGACTACGTCTGGACCGCTCTGCACCGGGGCGCCTGCGGCTTCCTGCTCAAGGACGCGGGGCCCGGCCTGCTCGTCGAGGCCGTGCGAGCGGCGGCGGCGGGCGACTGTCTGATCTCCCCCTCGCTGACGGTGCGGCTGCTGTCCGGTCACCAGCCCTCCACGTCGCAGCGCGAACGTGGCCGACGGCTGACGGAACGGGAGCTGGACGTGGCCCGCGAGGTCGCCCAGGGCGCGACCAACCAGGAGGTCGCGAGTCGGCTGTTCCTCTCCCTCTCGACGGTCAAGACACACCTGAGCAAGATCCAGGAGAAGCTCAGGGCCCGCAACCGCGTGGAGGTCGCCGCGTGGGCATGGGAGTCGGGCCTCATGCGCCGGTCCTGACCCGCCCCGACAGACGAGGCCACCACCCATGCCGACGAACCGGGTCACCCCGTCCTACCCGCCGCCCGTTCCGGAGGAAGCCGCTGGGACCGGACGCCGCTTCTGGGCGCTCTCCGACTGGCCCACCCGCACCGTCGCCGGGCACTTCGCGCTCGCCGTCGTGCTGGGGCTCGCCGTCACCTTCGAGACGTTGCACTTCGCCACCCGCTTCGGCGCGGCGAACTTCACCATCCTTGCCTCGGGCCTGTTCGCCAGCGCCTGCGCGATGCCCCTGCGGCGCCCGCCCCTCACGGTCCGCGGGCTGGCCGCCGCATGCGGCTCGCTGGCCTGCACCGCGGTCATGCTCGGACTGCGCCCGTCCATCCACCTGTGGGGCGTCGGCGAGTCGGTCGCCCTGCTGGTCCTGCTCTCCGGGGTCCTGCGCCGGACCCCGACCGGGCAGGCTCTCTGGCTCGGACCGGTGATCGCCCTCGCGGCGGTGACCACCCCGGCCCGCGACGCCCACCCCGGCCCGGTCACCGCCACCATCGGCGCGGTGACCGTGGCGACCGTCGCGCTCGCGCTCTACCTGCGCCAGCAGGACGCCCAGCGCGACCTCGCGGTGGAGCGGGCACGCGGCACCGAACGCCTCGAACTGGCCAGGGAACTGCACGACTTCGTCGCCCACCACGTGACCGGCATTCTCGTCCAGGCGCAGACCGCCCGAGCGGTCCCCGACGACGAACCAGGCAACCGGCTGCGCATGGCCCGGATCGAGGAGGCCGCCAACGAGGCGCTCACCGCGATGCGTCGCGTGGTGCGGGTCCTGCGCGAGGAGGACAGCACCACGGCCCCGCCGGCGGGGCTCGACGACATCGCGGCGCTCGCCGCGGACTTCCGCCTGGTCGGACCGCCGGTGGACCTCGACATCGACCCGTCCCTGCGCCGGCAGCCGGCCCCGAACCTGACCGCCTCCGCCCACCGGGTGGTGCGCGAGGCGCTCACCAACATCCGCAAGCACGCCCCTGCGGCCACCCGCGTGGAGATCGCCCTGCGTCGCACCGCGACCGGACTGCGCGTCGAGGTCACCGACACCGACGACGCGGCCCGGCGCGAACCGGCGCCCACCCAGCGGCGCGGCACCGGGCAGGGGTTCGGCCTGCTGGGCCTGTCCGAACGGACGGGCGCGCTCGGCGGTCACTTCGAGGCGGGTCCCACCGCCGACGGCTGGCGGGTCCTCGCCGAGTTCCCGGAGACGCCTGACGAACACCGGCCATGACGGGTGCCACGCGCTGACCGGAAGGACCAGCACAGGTGGTTCTTCCGGACGAGATGCCGCCGAACCAAGGGGCCCGCAGCGACGCGATGAGCGGGGTGCGGACCAGAAGAGCTCCCCACCCCGCTCGCAGACGCGTCGCCGCGCAGCCCCGTTCAGAGCACCTTGGACAGGAAGGCCCGGGTGCGCTCGTGCTGCGGGTTGGTGAGCACCTCGCGCGGGTGGCCGGACTCGACCACGACGCCGCCGTCCATGAAGACCAGCGAGTCGCCGACCTCGCGGGCGAAGCCCATCTCGTGGGTGACCACGATCATGGTCATGCCGTCCTGGGCGAGGCCCCGCATGACGTCGAGGACGTCACCGACGAGCTCGGGGTCGAGCGCGGAGGTGGGCTCGTCGAAGAGCATCAGCTTGGGCTCCATCGCCAGCGCGCGGGCGATGGCGACGCGCTGCTGCTGGCCGCCGGAGAGCTGGGAGGGGTAGTTGCCGGCCTTGTCGGCCAGGCCGACCTTGGTCAGCAGCTCCATGCCCTGCTCGCGGGCCTGCGCCCTGGGCACCTTCTTGACACGCGTGGGCGCCTCGACGACGTTCTCCAGCGCGGTCATGTGCGGGAACAGGTTGAACCGCTGGAACACCATGCCGATGTCCCGGCGCTGTTCGGCGACCTCGCGGTCGCGCAGCTCGTGGAGCTTGCCGCCCTTCTCGCGGTAGCCGACGAGCTCGCCGTCGACGTAGAGCCGTCCGGCGTTGATCTGTTCCAGATGGTTGATGCAGCGCAGGAAGGTGGACTTGCCCGAGCCGGACGGTCCGACCAGGCAGAACACCTGCCCGGGCATGACCTGGAGGTCGATGCCCTTGAGCACCTCGACGCTGCCGTAGGACTTGTGCACCTGCTCGGCGCGGACCATGGGTTCGACGGTCATGCGGTGCCTCCGGCGCGCTCGAGGCTGAACAGGTTCTTCCTGACCTTCTGCCAGGGCGTCTCGGGCAGCACCCGGTTCGCCCCGCGGGCGTAGTACCGCTCGACGTAGTACTGGCCGACGGACAGGATCGAGGTCAGCAGCAGGTACCAGAGGCTGATCCCCACCAGCGCCGGGATCTCGTAGAAGGTCCGCGAGGCGATGTCCTGCCCGGCCCGGGTCAGGTCCTCCAGCGCGATGGCGGAGACCAGCGAGGTGGTCTTCAGCATCGAGATGGTCTCGTTCCCGGCCGGCGGGATGATCACGCGCATGGCCTGCGGCAGCACGACGCGCCACAGGGTCTGCGCGTGGGTCAGCCCGAGGGAGGACGCGGCCTCGGCCTGGCCCTCGTCGACCGACAGGATGCCCGCGCGGACGATCTCGGCGAAGTAGGCGGCCTCGTTCAGGCCCAGGGCCAGCACGGCCGCGGTGAACAGGCCGACCAGGTCGTTGTAGTTCCACGACGCGAAGGTCGGCCCGAACGGGATGCCGATGCCGACCTGGGGGATCAGCGCGCCCAGGAAGTTCCAGAAGAACAGCTGGACCAGGACCGGGGTCCCGCGGAAGACCCAGATGTAGATCCAGGAGGCCCCGGACAGCACCGGGTTCTTCGACAGGCGCATGACGGCGAGCAGGATGCCGCCGACGATGCCGATGACCATCGCCAGCACGGTCAGGCCCATGGTCCGGCCCAGGCCGGCGAGCACGGTGTTGTAGGTGAAGATCTGGCCGACCACGTCCCAGTGCAGGACGCTGCTGGTGACCGCCAGGTGGACCAGCATCGCGGTGAGTACCGCGATCACGGCGATGGCAACCCATCGGCCGGGGTGCCGGACGGGCACGGCCCGGATCTCCTCAGGGCGATCAGGCGCTACTTGTTGGATCGTCATGATGCTGTGATTCCGGTTCTCTCGTGCCTCAGTTCGCCGCGGCGTTGATCAGGATCTTGTCCGCGGTGAGCGCACCGGAGTCGACGCCCCACTTCTTGAGGATCTCGCCGTAGGTGCCGTCGCTGATGATGTCCTTGAGCGCGCCCTGGACGGCCTGCGCCAGCCGGCCGTCGCCCTTGGGGAGCGCGATGCCGTAAGGAGCGGTGTTGTAGTCCTGGCCGATCTTCGTCAGCTGACCGTTGCTCTGCTGGACCGCGTAGTCGATCACCGGGGAGTCGGCCATCATCGCCTGGTCACGCTTGGCGACCAGCGCCGAGGTGGCGTCGGTCTGCGCGTTGAACTGGTCGCCGTCGTTCGGGATGGCCGGCTTGCCCGCCTTCTTGCAGGCCGGGTTGATCGTGTTCTTGATCTCGTCGGCCTCGGTGGTGCCGGTCTGGACGGAGACCTTGATGCCGCACAGTTCCGCCGCGTTACCCGTGAGCTTGTCCGGGTTGCCCGTCAGCGTGGCGATCGCCTCACCGGCGTTGAAGTACTGCACCAGGTCGACCTGCTGCTCGCGGGCCTTGGTGTCGGTGAAGGAGGAGAAGCTCAGGTCGTACTTCTTGGCGGTGATGCCGACGAGGATGCTGCTGAAGTCCGCGCTCTGCCACTGCGTCTTCAGGCCGAGCTTCTTGAAGATCGCGTTGCCCAGGTCCACGTCCATGCCGACGATGTCGCCGTTCGCGTCCTTGAACTCGGACGGCGCGTAGGTCGAGTCGGTGGCGATCAGGACGACGCCCTTGCTCTTCAGCGCGGCCGGGACCATCGCGACCAGCGCGGCGTCGGAGCCCTCCGTGCTCACCGACTGCGAGGCGTCGGGCGCGGCACCGGTGTTTCCGTCGATCTTGGAGCTGCCGCAGCCGGTCAGCAGCAGCGACCCGGCCACGGTGAGAGCGACGGCGACCGAGGAGGCGTGGAGGCGACGTCTGAGTTGCATGAGAGTTCTCCGAGAGGGTGGGGGCGACAGAGGAGGTGATGCGGGGCGATCAGGCAGGGGTGGGCTCGGCGACGATGCGCAGCATGCTCACGGCCGGGTCGAGTGCGCCCCGGACATGCCCGTGCGGCACGGCGACCGTGCGCCGGAAGAAGTCGACGAGGTCTGCCGTGATCACCTCGCCGGGAAGCACGTTGGGGATTCCCGGCGGGTAGGCCGCGAGGGTGTCGGCGGAGACGCGGCCGACAGCCGCGTCCGCGGGCAGCACTTCGCTGGGCGCGAGAAAGGCCTGGCGAGGCGCCATCCGGACGGGGCCGGGTTCGGGCAGCAGCAGGAACGGACGCGCACCCTCGTTCGGGGCGGGTGTCTCCGTGCGGGGCAGGGCGTGCAGTGCCTCGAGGAAACGGGTGGGGTCCGGGACCGAACCCGCGCCCACCACGGCGACCACGGCCCCTTGGGTGGCGACCTCGACGAGGATCCCGTGGTCGCGCATGAGGTGCCACCGCGCCTGATGGCCGGAGATCCCGCCTGCGAGCGTGTCGACGGCGACGCGCAGCGGATCGGCCTGGGCGATGTCCGCGAAGCGCCGGAAGCCGTCGCTGACGATCCGGTAGCGGCCTTCCGCGCGGACGCCGGCGCGGATGCGATCGGCCGCGCGCAGGGACGCTTCGATTCCCTGTGTTCCGTTCACCAGCGCCCGACGGGCCAGATCCAGAGAGCTCAACAGGAGCGAGCTCGCGCTGGTGGACTGGGTGAGGCGGAAGGCGCGGTCCAGCAGCGGTTCCAGCTGTTCCGCGAACCGGCCGGAGCCCAGGTGGAGCATGGCGGACTGGGTCAGGCTGCCGCCGAGCTTGTGGGTGCTGGAGACCACGAGGTCCGCCCCGTGCCGCAGCGCGTTCCCGGGCAGTTCGGGATGGAAGCCGAAGTGTGCGCCCCAGGCCTCGTCGACGATCAGCGGGACACCGTGCGCGTGCGCGGTCGCGGCGATCTCGGGGACGTCGGCGACCGCCCCGAAGTAACTCGGGGTCACGACGTAGACGGCCGCGACGTCGGGGTGTTCGTCGAGGGCCCTGGCCACGGACCGGGCCGTGACCCCGTGCGCGATGCCCAACTCGGTGTCGATGGACGGCTGGACGAAGACCGCGCTGAGGCCGGACAGCACCAGCCCGTCGATGACGCTGGAATGGACGCTGCGCTGCACCGCGACCTTGGTGCCGAGCGAGGCGAGCGCGAGCGTCACGATGCGGTTGCCCTGGGAGGCACCGTTGGTCAGGAACCAGGTGCGGTGGGCTCCCCACGCGTCCGCGGCCAGTCGCAGCGCCTCGTCGAGCGGGCTGGCGTCGCCGAGGTCGACGCCGTCGAGGAGGGGTGGCAGGTCCAGCTGCAACGCGTCACCGAGCAGCGCGGCCAGGTCGGGAAAGTCTCCCGGGACCGCCGCGTGCCCGGGCACGTTCAGCCGCTGCCAGTCGCGCGCGCCGAAGGCCCGCACGGCGTCGGCGTAGGGGGCCCGCGCCTGGGACGTGGACGGCGAAAGGGGGGTTGGGGAGGTGTTAGTCGTGCTCACAAACGGAGCGTTCCATGCTTCTTTCGCCAGCAGAAGACTGCACTTCCCTGCCGATCTCCATACACTGGCTATAGCTGCGCGATGGAGGACCCCACCTCAGCCGCCACCCACGGGACTGGGAGGACCATGTTCGAGTTGCGCCAGTTCGAGGTCCTGCGTGCCATCGCCCGCTCGGGCTCACTGGCCGCCGCGGGTCGTACCCTCGGCTTCAGCCAGCCCACGATCAGCCATCACCTGGCCGCCCTGGAAGCCCACGCCCGGACCCCCCTGGTCCGACGCGGTGCACGCGGCGCCGCCCTCACTCCGGCCGGGGAGATGCTCCTGCTCCATGCCGACGCGGTACTGGAACGCGTTCGGGTCGCCGAGCACGAACTGCGCGCGTTCGTCGACCGCAGCGTCTCCTCGCTTCGGATCGGCACGTTCCCGACAGCAGGGGCTCTGCTGCTCCCACCCGCGGTCAAGCACCTGCACCGCCTCGGCGTCCACGTCTCGCTGTCCGAAGGCGAACTGCCCCAGCTCCTCGACGAACTGCGCACCAACCGGTTGGACGCCGCGCTGGTCTTCTCCCAGCCCGGCGAACGACTCAGTCTGGACGAGGCATTCGAGATCCACCCCCTCCTCGACGACCCGCTGGAACTCGCGCTGCCGGCCGACCACCCCCAGGCGCATCGCGACCAGGTCCCGCTCACCGCCCTACGCGACGACGGCTGGATCATGGGCACCACCGACTGGGATCCGGTGGACCGGGTGCTCATCTGGGCCTGCGCCAAGGAGGGCTTCGAACCCGTCCATGTCATGCGGACCGACGACTACGCCGTTCTCCAGGGTTTCGTCGCCGCGGGCGTCGGGGTCGCGCTGCTGCCCCGGCTGGGCATCACCCCGCACCGGAGCGACCTCGCGGTGCGTCCCGTGGCCGGCCCGCGCGACCAGGTCCTGTCCCGGCAGATCGGCCTGGCGGTCCTCGGCGGCACGGCGAACCCCACCACCCGGCAACTGCTGCAGGCACTGCGCGACCAGGCCGCACACCTGACCGCCGGCTGGAGCGCCACCGTCCAACGGCCCTGAGGCACCACCGGACGGCCGTCAGGCCAAGCCTTCCACCTCCGAGGCTGTCCGCCCCGCCCTCCCCCGAACGGACCAGGTCGTCGAGGTCGTCCTTTCGGCCGAGGTGCCGTGGACGCCCGGCCGATCCCGGGTGGGCTGCCGCGACCCTACGGTGGAGTGCGGCGGGGGCCGAGTCCGAAGGAGAGACCGCACCCATGCCCGCTCATCTGGCCGCGCAGCTGACCTTGTCCGCCTCGCTGACCCTGCCCGCATTGAGCTGCTCCGTCAGCCGCGCGCGCCGCGCGTTCACGGCCCTGTGCGCGGACCATGCCGCCGTTGACGACGGCAGGTTGCTGCTGTCGGAGGCGGTGGCCAACGCGGTCGAGCACACCGAGGCCGAGCAGGTCCGGGTGGTGATCCAGCACCACCCGCCCACCGGCCGCCTCATCTGCGCCGTCCACGACAGCAGCACCGACGTCCCGGCCGAGCCGGGCGGAAGCCCGGGCCTCGACGCGGAGTCGGGCCGTGGCCTGCACCTGATGGAGTCCCTCAGCGAGGCGTGGGGCCACCTGGTCCGCCCTGACGGAAAGTGGACCTGGTTCAGCCTGCGCCCGTCGGGCGCGCCGAGCTGAACACCCCGAACGAGCCGAGAACGGAGCGCAGCATGGCAGCGAAGAAGGAGCCGACCCTGGTCCCCACCAAGGGATCCGTCGCGGAGTTCCTGGACGCGATCGAGCCGGAGCCACGGCGCGCCGACGCCGCACGGCTCTGCGACCTCATGCGGGAGGCCACCGGCGCGGAGCCGGTGGTGTGGGGCGGCGGGATCGTCGGCTTCGGCAGCTACCACTACCGCTACGCCTCCGGCCACCAGGGCGACGCACCGCTGGCGGGGTTCGCTCCGCGCAAACAACACCTGGTGGTGTACCTGACCCCGGGCTTCGCCGAGCGGCAAGCGTCGACCCTGGAGCGGCTCGGACCACACAGGGCGAGCAAGGGATGCCTCTACCTCAAGGCGCTCGCGGGCGTCGACCACGAGGTGCTGCGGCAGCTGATCGACTGCACCGTGCGGGAGCACCGGGCTGCCGACGAACGCCCGTGACGGCGGTGGCCGCACCGTCCGCGAAGTCCCGGTGCGGCCCACCACCCCAGCCCACCACCCCAGGACCTGCCGTCAGGGCCAGATCTGGAAGGCGTCCAGCTGGACGTAGCTGCCGCCGGTCTTGACCAGCTTGAGTGTGTGCGCCCCGGGCGTGAGGCCGCGGACCTGGTAGAGGAACTGCTGCGGGGTGTAGGCACCGGAGTAGGCGGCCTTCGTGGTGCCGACCTGGACGCCGTCGAGCAGGACGTTCGCCGTGCCGTCGGCGGACTCCTTCGGGCCGATAACGTCGATGCCGGTACCGGTGAAGGTGTAGGAGAAGGAGTCGCCGTTGGTCTTGGTCCAGTGGACGTCGTCGCCGTAGTCGCACCGGGGTGTTCACGGTGCGCTGTCGGTCTCCCAGCGGGTGCTGTGCCAGGCGTCGTGGGTCTGCTCGCCGAAGGCGGCCCGGTGGTGGCCGAGTGCGCTGTCGAGATCGGCATGGGAGGGGATGTCCTCGATCGGGGTGGGCGGGGCCACCAGTTCCAGGCCGCGCTGCTGGCGGGCGAGGCTTTCGACGGCGGTGCCGACCGCGTCGCGGCCTTGGTCGGACCAGCCCTTCAGGCGGGTGCAGTCCAGCAGCAGCGTCTGCTCGCCTCGGGCGAACGCCCAGCCGACCGCCCCGTTGAAGCGGGTGACGGCGTCGTCCCCGAGAAAGCCGCTGATCTGCAGTACGTCGACGTGCGGACCGGTGGTCAGGTGCCACTGGATGGTCATTGCGCTCGGCTCCTTCGGCGTCGTGGTCAGTGGCGGTGGTTGCCGACGTAGAACAGCAGCATGACGAAGCCCGCGAAGATGTGGAATCCGATGACGTAGATGAACGCGCGGATCCACACGCCCCTGTTGGCGCGGCGTCCTCCGCCCTCGGTGCCGTCCTCTTCGGGCTCGGATGCGGTCTGATCGGACACGTGGATCTCCCTCAGGTGGTTCGGGGCAGGGTGACACGGACGGTCTTGCCGGGCACGGAGAAGTCGGGTTTCAAGTCGAGGCGTCCGCCGTGCCCGGCGACCAGGTCTGCCACGACGGTCAGTCCGCGGCGGGCGGCTCCGTAGCGGCTGCCGGGTGGCCACGGCGGCAGGGTGGGGTCCTCGTCGAGTACGGAGATCGTGAGCTCCTGCCCGCTCAGGCCCAGGGTGAGGTCCAGGTGCCCGGACGCCGTGGCGTGCCGCACCGCGTTGGCGACCAGTTCCGTCGTGATCAGCAGGGCCGCGTCCAGCAGGCTGGCCGTCGGCGCGACGCCGAAGGTGGTGAAGGCCGTCTGCGCGGTCCGGCGCGCGAGGGTGACCGAGGCCGCGATCGCCGGCAGCGTGACAGTGCGCTGACGGCACCCGCCGGGAGATGCCGGAGCAGGCGCGGGCTCGGCCCGGACGGGATACGACCGGCGGCGCGGCCCCCAGGGCGGCGTCATGCCGGTCCTTCCGCTGCCGCTTCCGAGTCCGGTGCGTCGCACTCGGACTGGTGGGGGCGGACGTTGAGGCGGATCCCGTGGGCCGCGGCGTGGTCGACCAGCTCAGCCAGGTGGACCCGTGCGCTGGTGGTGTCCGCCGTCATCGTGCCGCTCCGACCGGTTCGCCTTCCGGGGGCAACTGAGGGATCAGCCCGACATCGGCCAGGTGGGGGCGGGCGTGGGCGATCGCGTCGGGGGTGCTGGGGAAGATCCGGCCGCTCGCATGCAACGCGTCCAGGGCGCCGAGCGCGTCGAGACGGTTCAGGTGGTCCTCGCGGACCCCGGAGACCAGGACGAGGATGCCCCGCGCGGACAGCTTGTCGACCGCGTCGCCGAGCACCTTCGCGCCGGAGGCGTCCAGGGCGGAGATGCGGGACAGGCGCAGGATGACCACGCGCACGTCGGCGACGTCGGTCAGCTCCAGCAGGAAGCGGTGGGCGGCGGCGAACAGCAGCGGGCCGTCGATCCGGTAGGCGACGATGTGCTCCGCCAGCAGCTCCTGCTCCTGCTCGTGGTGGTCCGCCGGGGGAAGGTCGGCGTGCAGCGGCACCTGTTCCAGCCTCGTGGCGCGCGCGACCTGGACCAGCGCCAGCACCCCAGCGGTCAGCATCCCGACGATCACCGCGACGGTCAGCGTCGACGCGAGCGTCGCCACGGCGGTCAGCGCCAGTACCAGCGCCTCGCCCCGGCCGGAACGGGCCAGCGCTCTGAGGGAGCCCACCTCGACCATGCGCACCGCGGTCGCGATCAGCACGCCGGCCAGCGCCGCGACGGGAATGTGCGCGACCAGCGGCGCAGCGGCGAACACGATCACCGCCAGCAAGGCGGCGTGCACGAGCGCGGACAAGCGGGATGCGCCACCGGTGCGGACGTTCACGGCGGTACGGGCGATGGCGCCGGTCGCGGCGACGCCGCCGAACAGCGGCGCGGCCAGGTTCGCGACGCCCTGCCCGAACAGCTCCCGGTTCGAGTCGTGCCGCTCCGAGACACTCATCGCGTCGGCCGCGGAGGCGGACATCAGCGACTCCAGCGCCGCGAGCGCCGCGACCGCGAGTGCGGACGGCAGGAGCGCGGCGAGGTGTCCTGCCTCGAAGAACGACAGCGAGGGCGCGGGCAGGCCCGACGGCAGCGCACCGATCGTCGCCACCGGCAGCGAGAGGCCCAGCACGACCAGCGTCGCCGCGGCCACCGCGAGCAGTGAGAACGGAATCGTGGGCTTCAGTCGCGCGCCGACCAGCATCAGCGCGGCCACGGCGAGGGCGACGCCGATGGTCGCCCAGTGCGGGTGCGCGGCGAAATCCCCCACCGCCTTGGCGGCGACGACGGCCGGATTCGACCCGGCGGGTGCGTGGACGCCGAGCGCGTTCGGGACCTGCTGGAGGCCGATCACGCCCGCGATGCCGAGGGTGAAGCCCTCGATCACGGAGACGGGAACGTAAGCCATCCAGCGCCCGGCGTGCAGCAGGGCGAGCCCGACGAGCAGGATGCCGGCGAGCAGACCGACGGTCAGGACGCCGTTCGCACCGTAGGTGTGCACGATCGGCACGAGGACGACGGTCATCGCGCCGGTGGGGCCGGAGACCTGGAGGTTGGAGCCGCCGAAGACCGCCGCCAGCGCCCCGGCGACGACGGCGGTGACGAGCCCGGCCTCGGCTCCCATGCCGGAGGAGATGCCGAAGCCGAGCGCGAGCGGGAGAGCGACGATCGCGACGGTGAGCCCGGCGATCAGGTCCTTGCGCGGCGAGCGCCGCATGGTGGCCAGGGTGTGGCGGTTCGGCAGCACGCCCAGGACAGCCGTGCTGAGGGTGGTACGGCTGCTCACGACGTGGTCGCTCCCGCGGTGTCGGCCTCACGCAGCTCCGCCAGGAGGTCCTGCTGACCGGCGATCAGTTCGGTCAGGATCCGGCGCGCCGCACGGAGCAACTCGGCCACATCGGGCCCCGCGAGGGAGTACACCACGGTGTCGGCCTCGCGGACGGAGGTGACGATCCCGGAGCGGCGCAGCACCGCGAGCTGCTGGGACAGATTCGAGCGCTCGACCTCGATACTCGCGAGCAGGTCGCGCACGGGCATCGGCCCGTCCTGCAACAGCTCCAGCACGCGGATGCGGACGGGGTGCCCGAGCATCCGGAAGAACTCCGCCTTGGCCTGGTACAGCGGAACAACCGGCATCGCTCTCAACTCCCGTCCCTCTCGCCCGGACCGTCTGTCGCGGCCGGGACGTCGATCCCGTTCTCGCGCGCCAGCATCAGCCCGCGCTCCAGCTCGTCCAACGCCGTGGACATCGCGGCCTGGCTGTTGGACTCCGCAGCCTCACGCAACGAGCTCCGGGCATCGCGGATGCGCTCCAGCAGCGCAGAAGCGAAGTCGTCTGCCTGATCCAACCCGAGCCTCCCGGAGCTGTGCGAACGGCGGCACACGCGCCCGGGGTGGTCCGGTTGTCCCTCGCCGGATGCCCGAACACCCCTGGCGCGTGCGGTCCATGGGCGCCGACCGCGCCCCCGACAGGCACGGCCGACAGCGGCAGCAGCGGAACCGGGCACCCTCAATCCAAGCCGTCGGGAGGCGAACCCACTGCGCGCAGACAGCACTATGACAGCAATTGAAGAAATCTTCAATTCACGACATGGGCAGTCCATGGAGTGCGTGTCGTGATGCTGGATTGAAGGCTTTTCTGGTGGGGCCGCCGGCCAGTCCCGTGCGGGCCGTGGCGTCAGTCGAGATCGAGGCGTTTGTTGAGAGCCTCGCCCGAGGGCAGTGGGTCGACGAGCTTGTGCAGGAACTCGAGCACCGCGTCGATGTCCAGGCCCTCGGAGACGGCGTCCATTGAGGCGTAGAGGAACTCTTCGATGGCGGCGACCTCGGTGGCCAGGCGTTCGCCCTCGGGGGTGAGGCTCAGCTGGATGTAGCGGCGGTCTTCGGCGTCCGTGCGGCGCTCGACCAGTCCGGCCGCGACGGTGCGTTCGACCAGCCGGCTGGGGTTGGTGCCGCTCTCGCACACCAGGAGCTGTCCGAGCCCGTTGAGGCTCAAGGTTCCGTGCTGCTGGAGCAGGCGCAGCACCTCGGCCTGCGACGGGGTGATGCCGTGGGGTTTGAGGGCCTGGATCAGCAGCCGGTTGCCTTCGCGTTGGGCTGCCAGGATCGCGAACCGGAGGTGTTCGGCCTTACGCACCGGCGGCCTGCCGGGTGGTCGGCAGGACGACGGCAAGGAAGTCCTTGACCGCGGTGGCGTAGGTGACCGGGTGGGAGAAGCGGAACATGTGGCCGGTGCGCGGCAGCACGACCTCCCGGGCATCGGGGATGCCGGCAACCATGATCTTGGAGGCGTTCTCGCCGATCAGCACGTCGTGCGAGGGGGTCAGAATCAGGGTCGGGACCTGGACCTGGCCGAGCACGTTCACGTAGTCGGCGGCGAGCGCCGCCCGCACGCGAGCACCGAAGGAAGCGGCCGGGGTGTTGGCGAGGAACAGTTCGCGGCTGCGCGCCTCGCTCCAGGGCACCTCTCCCTCCCCGTCGAACGGGGAGGTCAGGCGGTGGGCGTGGGCGCGCAGCGTCAGCTGCCGGTAGAGCGGGCCGCGGGCCTGGCCCATCACCCGGGCCAGAGCCTTCAACGGCTTCGAGTCAACCGGGTTGGCCGCGAATCCGCCGGACAGGACCAGGGAGCGCAGGCCCTTGGGGCGGCGGGTCGCGAGGGCGAGCGCGATGTTCGCGCCGAACGAGTCGCCGACGAGCACGTAGTCGTCCAGGTCCGCGATCGCGTTCTCGACGAAGTCGGCGTAGCGCTCCATGTCGTTCACGCCCTCGGGCAGGCGCAGCGTGCGCCGGGGCGCCGCGCCGTAGGGGGCGAGCTGATCGGCGCTCCACGGGGCGCCGGAGAAGCAGGGGATGAAGACGAGGGTCGGGTTCTTCGCTGCAGTGTTCATAGCCAATAGATTACACGACACATATGTCGTGACACATGTTGGCTGGGTCACATTGTGCTCCAGGCGATGGCGCCCAACCGGGAGGCCGCCCCGTGACTCAACGTTCCGCACCGGAGAGCCCGAGCCCGTGCCCCGCAGTCGTGGCGGGACCCGCTGAGCGACGGCGGGGCCGTCGGCTTCAGCCCTGGCACACCCCGGTGAACGCCGTCTCCAGGGCACGGAACGCCACCTTCGGGTCGGAAAGGGCGTGGTAGACCGGCGGGATGGGCCGGTCAACGCCCAGCAGACCGTAGACGGCGTGCATGGCGCTGCGCACCGAGTACTCGACGGTGAAGACCACGTCCTCCGGGATCTCCACGAACTGCCCGAGGAAGGCGAAGTTGGTCGAACCGACAGGGATCACGTCCGGGCGATCGTGGGTGGAACGGCGCAGGAACTGGCTGGTGATGTAGGGCATCATCACCGTCGTCACGGTGGTGGTGGCGCGGACCTCGTCGGCGATGTCGTCGAAGCCGAGGTGGCCGAGCAACTCGTCCAGGATCTCCCGGCCGGTGGCCTCCGCCATCCGCTTGGGCACGTGGTCGCCGACGGTGTCGGTGAACAGGCTGTAGCCCCACAGGGTGAAGACGTCCTCCGCCTGCCCGTCGAAGTGCGGCTGGTGCGGGATCACGATCGACAGCAGCCAGTTGGAGTCCTTGAAGGTCATCAGCGCGCCGGTACCCGGGGCGTTGCCGCTGAACTCCTCGATGCGCTTGAGCAGGGCCGGGCTGCGCATCGTCAGCGTGAACGACTCCCACTTCGCCTCGCCGACGCTGCCGTTGAAGACGCCGGGCCGCCCGAAGTCGGGGGCCTTGCGGGAGATCGCCTCCCACAACGTCCAGCCGCCGTCGCGCTTGTCGCGGATCAGCTCGGGCACGGTGTCGTCGCCGCCGTAGCCGGTGTCGGCGGTCATCGAGCCGAGGGTGAGGAAGACCAGGTCGGTGCGGAGCGGCTCGATGGTGTCGCGGACGCCTTCCCGCAGCAGGTGCAGGCGCTCACAGCGGCGGCCGTACTCGTCCTGGGTGAAGTCCGCGTCGACCACCCGCACCCCGTGCTCGATCCGCACGCCCTGCTCGTCGAGCCAGGCCAGCAGCGGGCGGACGATCGAGTCGTACTGGTTGAGCCGGGTGCGGCGGACCCCGGCGAGGGTGTGGATGCGCGGGAACTCCTGGAGGAACCGCAGGAAGTAGCGCTTGAGCTCGATCGCGCTGTGCCAGTTCTGGAAGGCGAAGGTGGTGCGCCACATCGCCCAGAAGTTGGTGGCGAAGAAGTGCTCGGAGAAGAACTCGTCGATCCGCCGGGCGCCGATGACGCTCTCCGGCAGGGCCAGCAGCCGGGCCAGCTCGATCCGGTCGCGCTGGTCGAAACCGAGGTGCGCGGCGTCGACGATCGCGTGGTCGGCGTCGATCAGCCGGGCCTGGGCGTGGGTGGGCCAGCGGCGGTTGAAGTCCAGGATCTCCTGACGCACCGACATGTTCCGGTCGGTCAGGGTCGGGACGCTCTCCAGCAGGTCCCACAGGCAGGCGTAGGCCTCGTCCTCCAGCATCCGGCCGCCACGGGTCACGTATCCGTGCCCGGGATCACCCCTGCCGTCGAGGGAGCCGCCCGAGAGCGGGAGCTCCTCCAGGATCGTGATGTTCTCGGCCGGGAAGCCGGCGTCGCGGATCAGGAAGGCCGCGGCTGCGAGCGAGCCGATGCCGCCGCCGACCAGGTAGGCCTTGTTGGTGCGGTGGGCGTGCTCCATGACGGCTCCTCGGTGGTACGGGTGAACGGACGGCGCCCGGCATCGGGCGACGGCTCCCACCCTGGTGCGCGACGCCGGCGGACGGGCAGGGCCACCCGGGACCGCAACCGGGGCCGATGGTCCCGGTGGTGACACCGGGACTCCCGTGACCTGCGCTGACGTGACGGGCAGCCGGGACGGGACGGGGCCGATCGGCGCGACACAGGGACCATCGGGCCCTGCTGCGGCCACCCCACCACGATCGACGATCTTCACGCCGCCCCGACCGCCGGACGCACTGTCCGGGGGTCGAGGCGCGTCCCATGCCCGTCCCCCGCGTCAGGAGCCCGCACCATGCCCACCGACCGACCCGCCTCACCGGCCGAGAACGAGGGGCCAGAGACGTCCGGCCGCCGCACCACCTTCGGCCTTCCGGCCGCCACCGCCCTCGTCGTCGGCAGCGTCATCGGCACCGGCGTCTTCGCGCTGCCCTCGGCGCTCGCGCCGTACGGGCCGATCGCGCTCGTCGCCTTCGTGGCCGTGACCGTCGGCGCGCTCGCGCTCGCGCTGACCTTCGGCTCGCTCTCCAAGCGCATGCCGGGCAGTGGCGGCCCCTACGTCTACGCCCGCGAGGCGTTCGGCGAGTTCGCCGGGTTCCTCCAGCGCGACGCCGCGTAACCACCCGTCCCACGAGGAGGATCCGCCATGACCGTCGATCTGACCGTCGACCTGTACGGCCGCTCGTACCTGCACGAGCTCGACTACACCGCCCACGAGATCCACCACCTGCTCGACCTCGCCGCCGAGCTCAAGGCCGCCCACCGCCAGCGGCAGACGACACCCCGTCTGACGGGCCGGCGGCTCGCGCTGGTCTTCGAGAAGGCCTCGACCCGCACCCGCTGCGCCTTCGAGGGCGCCGCCGCCCACCAGGGCATGACCACCACCTACCTGGACCCGTCCGGCTCCCACATCGGCCACAAGGAGAGCGTCGCCGACACCGCACGGGTGCTGGGCCGGATGTTCGACGCCATCGAGTACCGGGGCTTCGACCAGGGCGTGGTCGAGGAGCTGGCCCGCCTGGCCGGGGTGCCGGTCTACAACGGCCTGACCGACACCGCGCACCCCACCCAGAGCCTGTGCGACGTCTTCACCATGCGCGAGCACAGCGGGCGCCCGCTCGACGGGATCTCCTTCTGCTACCTGGGCGACGCCTCCAACAACACCGCCGCCTCACTGCTGGCCATGGGCAGCCTGCTCGGCATGGACGTCCGGCTGGCCGCGCCGCGCGAACTGTGGCCGGACGAGGGACTGCTGGACCGCTGCCGCCTGGTCGCGGAGGGCAGCGGCGCGCGGATCACCGTCACCGAGTCCGTCGAGGACAGCGTGCGCGGCGCCGACTACCTCTACACCGACGTGTGGGTGTCCATGGGGCAGCCGGTCGAGCTGTGGCAGGAGCGGATCCGCCACCTGCTGCCGTACCAGGTGAACGTCAGGACGCTGGCCGCCACGGGCAACCCCGACACCGCCTTCCTGCACTGCCTCCCCGCCCTGCACGACCGCCGCACCGAGCTCGGCGCGGACCTGTACGAGCGGTACGGCCTGGACGGGCTGGAGGTCACCGACGAGGTGTTCGAGTCCCCCGCGTCCCTCGTCTTCGACCAGGCCGAGAACCGGATGCACACCATCGAGGCCGTCCTCGTGGCGACGCTGGACGACGCGACGGGAGGGCGGTGAGATGCGCGTCGTCGCGGCACTCGGCGGCAACGCCCTGCTCCGGCGCGGGGAGCACCCGGACGCCGAGATCCAGCTCCGCCACGTCCACGAGGCCGGCCTGGCCCTGGCCGAACTCGTCCTCGCCGGGCACGAGCTGGTCGTCACCCACGGCAACGGCCCCCAGGTCGGCCTGCTCGCCCTGGAGAGCGCCGCCGACGCCGACCTGACCGCGCCGTACCCGCTGGATCTGCTGGGGGCCGAGACGCAGGGCCTGATCGGCTCCCTCCTCGTGCGGGAGCTGCGGGACCGGCTGCGGGACCGGGAGGTCGCGGCGTTGGTGACGCACGTCGAGGTCGCCGCCGACGATCCCGCGTTCCGGCACCCGACCAAGTTCATCGGACCGCAGTACCGACCGGAACAGGCACAGCGGCTCGCCACCGCACGCGGCTGGACGCTGGCGGCGGACGGCGACGGCCTGCGCCGGGCCGTCCCCTCCCCCGCACCCGTGCGCGTCCTCGAACTCCCGGTGGTGCGGACGCTGCTGGCCGCCGGGGACGTGGTGGTCTGCGCGGGTGGCGGCGGCGTCCCGCTACTGCGCGACCCGGCCACGGACCGGCTGCGCGGCGCGGAGGCGGTCGTCGACAAGGACCTGACGGCCGCCCTGCTCGCCGAACTCCTCGACGCGGACGCCCTGCTGATCCTCACCGACGTCACCCACGTCTACCGCCGCTTCGGCAGCGGCGACCCGGGCCCGCTCACCCGCGCCACCCCCGCCGATCTGCGCTCACTCGACCTACCCGAGGGCTCGATGGGTCCCAAGGCCGAGGCTGCCGCACGCTTCGTGGAACGCACCGGCGGCCTCGCGGGCATCGGCCCGCTGGACGACGCGCTCGGCGTCCTGCTCGGCACAGTCGGCACCCTGGTCCGCGCGAACGATCCGGTTCCGGTCATGGACGCTTGAGGAACCTCAGGTAGAACGCCGCGAACACCAGGACGATCCCGACGTTCGCCATCAACCGCTCCCAGAACTGGTGCCGGAAGACCAGGACGTCGACGGCGACCACGACAGCAACCATCACGAGCACGTAGAGCGCGGCGACCGCCTGTCTTCCCATGCTTCCTTTGTACTCCGTGCGGCCGCCCGAGACACGGGCCGCCGCAGGCCGGTCGGTCCCGCTTCGGGGACCGACCGGCCTCTTCGCGCGCCCGCGCACCAGCGACACGCTGGGCGACGTCCCGCTCTCCCAGTGCAACGGCCGGCGCTGGACTGGTCGCTGCGGGGGCCGGGCGCGGACCCCGACGACCCGAACGCCGTGGCGGCCTGCCTTGACGCCACGCAGCGGGCGATGCAGGCCGAGCTGGACCGCCTGCGCGCCGCCTCCCCGCACCCGGTGGCCGAGGGCATCACCCGCCTGCTGCCGGTCCGCGGCCTGACCGCGCGGTTCGGGCCGACCGGCCCTGCGGCGCGGCCCGGTCAGCCCTGCGCGTGAGCCGGAGACGGTGTCAGTCTGGAGATGACACCGTCGGCGGGGCCGCAGCGCCTCCCCGACACCCAGGCTGGAGGCACTGATGAACAGCTCGCCGACCGGGGCCGTGGTGGTGGGCCTCGATACTTCCGAGAACGCCCGGGTGGCCCTGGAATGGGCCGCCGACGAGGCGCAGCTGCGCGGCGCGGTGCTGCGCATCGGCCACGCGTGGAGCATGCAGGCCTATCGCCTGCCCGAGGCCTACAAGGCGGACATGAGGGAGGACGCGCGCAACGCCGCCTGGAGTTTCATGGAGAGCGCGGCCGAGGACATGCGAAAGCGCCACCCCGGCCTCCAGGTGGAACCGGAGCTGATCGACGAGGCCGCGGTCGAGGGCCTCCTGCGGATGGCGGCCAACGGCACCGCCCTGCTGGTGACCGGGCGTCGCGGGCTCAACCCCTTCATGACCTTCCTGCTCGGGTCGATCAGCATGGGTGTCGCGGCGCACACGCCGATCCCCGCCGTGCTGGTCCCCGTCGAGGGCGCACCGGACCCCGGTGGGCCCGTCGTTCTCGCCGTCGCCCCTGGTGAACCCGAACCGGTCGAGTTCGCCTTCGCCGAGGCCGAACGGCGCGGCGTCCCGCTGAAGGTCGTCCGCACCTGGACGTACCCGCAGGCCTTCCCCGGCTACATCTCCGTCCCGCCGCAGGACCAGGCACAGCGCACGGCCGACGAGACGGCCGAGCTGGAGGAGCTGCTGGCCCCGGCCCGCGCCGCCCACCCCGGCGTCCAGGTGACGGTCGAGGTCGAACTGGGGCTCGCCGAGGAGGCCATCGTGAACGCCTCGAAGGACGCGTCGCTGGTGGTCGTCGGCGCGCACCGCAAGCACACCCAGCACTTCGGCCTGCCGATCGGGCGGGTTCCGCACCGGGTGCTGCACCTGGCCCACGCCCCGGTCGCAGTGGTGCCTCACTGAACAACCGAACTGGCGCCGCCATGCAGGCAACGGCCGCGGTCCCCGTCCCAGGACGGGGACCGCGGCCGGTCTGGCGCGCCGAGCCAGGTCAGGCGGCCGACACCGTGTCGACCACGACGTCCACGACCCCGGGCACGCCCCCCACCAGCCGGGTCAGCACGGCGGAGCCAGGTTCGCGCGGGATGCGGCCGGACAGGTGCACGTGGCCTTCGGCCACGGCCACGTCGATCCCGGCCTCCGTCCGCGGGTCGAGGGCGGCCAGCAGTTCGAAGCGGATGTGGCGGGCCACGTCGTCGTCGCCGCGGAGGAAGATCTTCAGCACGTCGGACCGGCTCACGATGCCGCGAAGGCGGTCCTCGGCGTCGACCACCGGCAGCCGCTTGACCTTGCGGGTGAGCATCGTGCGTGCCGCCTCGGCCAGCGGGGCCTCCGGGTGCACGGTCACCGCCGGGGTGCTCATCAGGCGTCCGGCCGTCGCTTCGGGCCCGGGGGCGCCGGCGAGCTCCGCCGCGATGACGTCGGACTCCGAGACGACCCCCACCACCCGGCCGTCGCCGGCCAGGACCGGCACGGCGCTGACGCGGCGGGCGTGCAACGTCTCCACGATCTCCTCGATCCCCGCGTCACGGCCGACTGCCGCGACCACATGGGTCATCACGTCGGCGACGGTGTCGCCGCTCCAGGGAATCTGCCTGGTCATGACGGCTACCTCCTGCAAGGTCGTGATCCGCGTGGCGAGGGTCCCTCCTCGCATGACACCACTGTCGGTCGCCCAAGGCCCGAACGGCCTGAACCGGGCGGGGCCGAGTGTCCGGCCGCTCGGCCCGTGCCGCCGGGCGTGGATCGCGCGATGATGGGACCGTTCGGCCCTATCGAAGGTCCCGGGGCGCGCGGGACGATCCAGTGGATCACCGGCACGCACGGCGAAGACATGGAGCAGAGGGATGACGGGCGACACCTCCGACACGCAGGCCGACACCGGGACGATCAAGGTCTTCCTGCTGGACGACCACGAGGTCGTCCGCCGCGGGGTGCGCGACATGCTCGACGCCGAACCGGGCCTGGAGGTCGTCGGGGAGGCGTCGAACTGCGCGCAGGCGCTCGCACGGGTGCCCGCGCTGCGCCCCGACGTGGCGGTGCTGGACGTGCGCCTGCCCGACGGCGACGGCATCACCGTCTGCCGCGAGCTGCGCGACCAGCTCCCCGAGCTGGCCTGCCTGATGCTCACCTCGTTCGACGACGAGGACGCACTCCTCGACGCGATCATGGCCGGCGCGTCGGGCTACGTGCTCAAGCAGATCAGCGGCACCGACCTGATCTCCGCCGTCCACACGGTCGGCTCCGGCCAGTCGATGCTGGACCCCGGCGCGGCCACCCGCCTGATGGCGCGACTGCGCGGCCAGGGCACGCAGGCTCCGCAGCAGCCCGACGCGCTGGCCGAGCTGACGGACCGCGAGCGCGACATCCTGGCCCTGATCGGCGAGGGGCTGACCAACCGCGAGATCGGGCAGCGCCTCTACCTGGCCGAGAAGACGGTGAAGAACCACATCTCCCGCATGCTGGCGAAGCTCGGCGTGGAGCGCAGGGTCCAGGCCGCGGTGATCGCCTCGCAGGCGGCCGAGCACGCCGCCGCTCACCCGGGCGGCTCCGGCGCCGCAGGCGGCGGCACACGGTTCGCCCGGCGGTGACCGGTCCGCACAGTGGGGCCGGTCGGCGGGGGTGCCCGGGTCGTTGGCCCCTCCCCCCGGCGGACTGGTTTCGGCCACGATCGAAGGCATGACGACCTTGCGAGCAGACGACCTCGACCGCGGCAGCGCGCTGGACCTCCTGGCCGACGCGCGGACCGGCCGCGTCATCTACACGGTCGCCGCGATGCCGGCCGTCTGGCCCGCTCCGTTCCGCGTCGCCCCGGACGGTGGCGTGCTGCTGCGCACCGCCACCGACTCCGGTCTCGCCCAGGCCATCGGCGGCACGCTCGTGGCCTTCGAGGCTGACGAGCTCCACGACGGCGACGGCACCGGCTGGTGCGTCACCCTGCTCGGCCGCGCGGTGGTCGGCGCCGAGGACTCCGTCACGGGCACCACGGAGATCCACATCCTGCCCGAGGCCGTCCACGGCCGCCGCTTCCCGGAGCCCACCGAGCACACCTGACCACGGTCCTGATCATCGGCCCTGCGGCTGTTCCGGCGACCCCGGTCCGCGTCGGCGCGGCGTGACGAGTGTGCTGACGCTCTCGCGCAGTTCCGTCCGGGCGGCTGCTCGTTCGAACCACCGTCCATAGCGGGCGGCGAGGACCGCCGCCGACGCCCCGTGGAGCAGCACGCTGAGCCCGACAGTGATCGCGACCACCCGGCTGATCAGCTCGACACCGTGGACGTGCTCCTCGGCGACCAGGAGCCCGAACACGACAGAGGCGAGGCCGCGCGGGCCGAACCAGCCGACGTAGGCCACCGTCGGCCGCTTGAGCCCGCTCCCGAGCAGGGCCACGGCGACCGGCAGCATTCTCACCACGGTGAGGCTGAGCAGCGCATAGCCGACGATCCGCCAGGTCAGGTGCTGCAGAGCGGGACCGAGCAGCACCGCGCCGAAGAACAGCAGACTCAGCATCGCCAGCAGGCTGCCGAGGTACTCGGCCAGCTCGGTCGTGTGGGCCACGTCGTGCTCCGGGCGCGCGCCGCCGCGCTGGGTGAAGGCGAAGGCGAATCCCGCCACCCACGCCCCGATGAAGCCGCTGCCCTGGGTGACCACGGCCAGTTCGTACGCTGCGGCGGCGACGGCGAGCACGTAGATCTGACGCCAGTCCTCGGTGACCCAGCGGTGGTCGCGGGACCAGCCGAGGAGCTTTCCCCCGATCCCGCCGACGGCGAGGCCGAGTGCGGGGCTGAGTAGCAGGGCACGCCAGAACGTACCACCCTCCCCCTCCTGCGCGTACGACGTGCCCGGGACGGCTGCCAGGAAGAGCACGAAGAACGGCAGCACGAGACCGTCGTTGAGCCCGCTCTCGACGTTGAGTGTCTGCCGGACCAGGCTCGGCACGCGGGAGTCGGAGATCGCGGTCTTGCCGAGGGCCGCGTCGGTGGGTGCCAGGACTGCGGCCACCAGCGCCAGCTCCCAGACGCCCAGGCCCGGCAGGAGCGGCCAGGCGAGCAACCAGCCGGCTCCAAGGGTGAGGACCAGCCCGACCGAGAGCAGCCGCCCGGACAGCGCACCCTCGCTGCGCAGGTCCGCCGGGCGCACGGTCGTCGCGTCGGTGAAGAGCACCAGCGTCAGCGCGGCCTCGACCAGGCTGCGCAACTGTGCGCTGTCCTGTTGCAGGCTCACCAGGTGCAGGCCGACGGGCCCGATCAGGATGCCGAAGCCGACGAACACGATCGGGGCGGTCACCGGCGTCCCACCCAGTCGCCGTGACGCGAGCGCGTACGCGGCCGCGATCCCCGCCACGGCCGCTCCCGTCCAGGCGGTGTCGCTCACCAGGTGGCGCCCCAATCACACGGCAGGGATGTCGTCCTCGGCCAACTCTGGGGCAGCGGCCCGCGCGGTCCCGGGAGCGACACGAGCACAGTCCGCGTGGTCGCCGCTCAGGCGGCCAGGACGTGGTCCTTCGCGCGCTGGTACTCCTCGTCGGTGATGTCGCCGTGCTGGCGCAGCTCCGCAAGCTTGGTCAGCTCACCGGCCGCGCTCGACGGCGCGGAGGTGCCCGCGGTCTCCTGCACGTACGCGCGGAAGCTCGCCTCGGCCTGCTCGGACTGCTTGCGTTCGCGCCTGCCCATGCCCTTGCCGCGCGCGATCAGGTACACGAACACGCCCAGGAACGGCAGGACCAGGACGAAGACGCACCAGCCGGCCTTGCCCCAGCCGCTGACGGAGTCGTCCCGGAACAGGTCCGCGAAGACCCGGAAGAGCAGGAAGAACCACATGACCCACAGGAAGACCCACATGGTGGTGAAGAAGACGTTCAGCAGCGGATAGTTCATGGCTTCCTCCTCGACGTCCGCCCTCCCTCCTCCATTGCCGCACGCCGGGCCGGGCTACGCACGCCCGAACGGGTGACCCACCGCGAGGCGCCCCGCCCCGCGAGGGGGACGAGCCGTCCACCCGCCCGGGTCAGCCCGGTCGCCGTCCCGTCGGATCACGGGCTTTGCTGGGACCTGGTCATCCCCACGGCCAGGACGGAGGCGCGACGTGGAAGCCCCGCCGATCGGACCGTTCGGCCCACGGCAGCCGGCCGAGCGCGTGGTCCGGCCGCGGCGTCGGCTGCGGGCCGGGGTCACCCAGGGCTTCGGCCTGGTCGTCGGCGTGACCCTGGGACTGACCCTGCCCCGGATCGACGGCGGGGCGCGGGTCTCCGCGTCCCGCACGGTCGAGGTGCTGGGCGTCGTCGGCATCGCCGTGCTCGGTGTGACCAGTCTGATCTTCTCCCTGCTCTTCCTGGTGGCGCAGTGGGTCGCAGGCAACTTCAGCCCCCGGCTGAGCCTGTTCCGCAGCGATCCGGTGGTGTGGCGGGTCTTCGCTTTCGTGATCGGCCTCCTGGCCTTCGCCGTCAGCGCAACGCTGACGATCGGCTCGCGGGCCACGGTGCCGCTCGTCGTTCCCCTGCTCACCGGCGTCGGCACGGTCGTCGCCCTGGCACTGGTGCGCACCCTGCAACTGCGCGCCTTCGGCGCGATCCAGCTCGCCCAGGTGCTGGCAGGCACGGCAGCGCGCGGACACGCCGTACTCGACGCGTTCTATCCGCGTTCCGACGCGGACGTGCGCCCGGCGCCCGGCCCGCTGCCCCCGGTGCGGTCCACGGTCGCCTGGCCCGTCGCCACCCGCGTCATCGAACAGGTGGACGTGCGGGCAATGGTCGCCTCGGCACGCGGCGCGGGCGCGACCGTGGTGCTGCGGGTCCCGGTCGGCGGCACCGTGCACCGCGGCGATCCCGTGGCGGACGTTCGCGGCGGCGCCATGACGGACGACCAGGTGCTGCGTAATCTCATCCCCGGACCCGAGCGGAGCTTCCACCAGGATCCGCTCCACGCGTTCCGCCTCCTCGCCGACATCGGCCTGCGCGCGCTGTCACCCGCCGTGAACGATCCCGCCACCGCGGTCCAGGCCCTGGACGGCATCGACAGCCTGCTGCGCCGCCTGGTCGGCGCGCGACTGGACGCCGCGTCCGTCCCGGACGAGAGCGGTGAGGTCCGGGTGGTGCTGCTCCTGCCCGCCTGGAGCGACTTCCTGCGCACGGGGCTCGACGACATGTGCCGTGCGGCCCTGGACAGCCCCATGGTCCTGGCCCACGCCACCCGGGTGTTGCGCGGCCTGTTGACGTCGGCCCCGCCGGAGCGGCGCGAGCCGCTGCGGGAACGCCTGGCCTGGGTCGAGCAGGAGTTGCGGGTCCGGCATCCACCCTTCATGTCCCTCGGTCCAGGCTGAGGGCGGCCGGGCTGCACCGGTCACCCGTTCGGCCCTCCTCGGCCGCGCCCTGCCCGCTCACCGGGAAGCTCAAGCCTAGATTCGGGACATCCGTAGCCGCTCGTCCGAAGGGCAGGGCATGACCACTCGCCCCAACATCCTGCTGATCATCACCGACGAGGAGCGTGTCTCCCTGCCCCGCCCCGACGGGTTCTCCCTGCCTGCGCGGGAGCGGATCGCGGCCCGCGGGACCACGTTCGAGCACTATTACACCGCCTCGGCGATGTGCAGCTCCGCACGGTCGGTGATCTACACCGGACAGCACCTGCCGATCACCGAGATCTACGACAACGACAACATGCCCTACATCCGCCCGCTCGACCCCGCGCTCGGCACGATCGGGACGATGCTGCGGTCGGCCGGCTACTACACCACCTACCAGGGCAAGTGGCACCTCTCCAACGCCTACGTCACCCCTGACAAGCCGGGCCCCACCACGGACGCCCTCGAACCCTACGGGTTCAGCGAGTTCAACGACTGGGGGGACATCGACGGCGGCGCCTGGGCCGGCCTCAAGATCGACCCAGTGATCGCCGGCCAGGCCGTCAAATGGCTGCGCGGCCGGGCACCGGTGGTCAGCGAGGACCAGCCCTGGTTCATGGCCGTCAACTTCGTGAACCCGCACGACATCATGAGCTTCGACTACGGCGGCCGCCCCCAGGTCCAGCTCCCCTTCGGGCTCGCGCACGCGGTCGTGGCCCGCGCGGCGGCGCAGATCCCCCTCTACCAGCGCCGCTGGGACTTCGAGCTGCCCGCCTCGCTGCACGACGACCTCTCCGGCGCGGCCCCGGCCGTGGCGGAGTACGCGCGGATGCTCGACACGGTCTTCGGTCCGGTCGCCGACGACGGGCACTGGTACGACGGTCTGAACTTCTACCTCAACGCCATCCGCGACGTGGACCGCAGCGTCGAGTTCGTGCTCGACGCCCTGGAGGCCTCCGGCCAGGCGGACCGGACCGTCGTCGTCTTCACCTCCGACCACGGCGAGATGGCGGGCTCCCACGGCCTGCGCCAGAAGGGCAACCTCGTCTACGACGAGAACTTCCACGTGCCGTTCATCCTCACCCACCCGGACGTCCAGGGCGGCGCCCGCACCGAGGCGCTCGGCTCCGCCGTCGACCTGGCGCCGACGCTGCTGGAGATCGCCGGCCTGGACGCGAGCGTCACGGCCACCCGCCACCCGGCGCTCAAGGGCCGCTCGCTCGTGCCGACCCTGCACGGCCAGAGCGTGCGCGAGGGCGTCCTGACGGCCGTGGAGTCCATCACGACGCTCGACGCGTCCTTCTGGTTCGAGTTCGCCGACCCCGAGGCGCCGAAGCGCATCGCCTCCGGCGACCTGCGGCCCGACTGGGACAAGCGTGGCTTCCTGCGCGGCTACACCGACGCCCGCTACACCTTCGGCCGATACTTCTCCCCGCTGCGGCCCAACCGCCCCGCCGACACCGGCGCGCTCCTGGCCGACAACGACGTCGTCCTGTACGACCGGGCACAGGACCCGGCCGAGACGCGCAACCTGGCCGCCGACCCCGCCCACCGCGATCTGGTCGAGCGGTACCGGGCGTTGTTGGAGGGCCTCATCGACACCGAGATCGGAGCCGACACCCGCGCCTGGGTGACCGAACGCCCCCGTCTGCTCGGCTGGCCCACCTGGCACGGTGACACCGACCGCCCGGAGGCCATGGCCGGTTCGACGAAGCGTCCCTGACCCCTGGCAGGAGGACCCGGGCCCTCGCCCTCAGCCGACCGGCAGGCCCACGAGGGCGGCGACGACACCGAGGCCACCGGCGGCGAGCAGCGCGGTCACGACGCCGCGCCGCAGGACGACCAGCCAGAGCGCGGCGGCGGCGAGGACGGCGAACTGCCAGCCGTGGCCCAGGGCGAGCGCGAGCGGGACCGCCGATCCCGCGATGGCGCCGGTGACGGCGGGCCCTGCGCCGGTGAGGAACGCCTGGACATGGGCGTTGGACCGGAGCCGGTCGAAGTGGCGGCCTCCGAGCAGCACGAACAGGAACGAGGGCGCGAAGGCGACGGCGGCGGCCAGCAGTCCGCCGCCGACTCCCGCGGCGGCGTAGCCGACCACCGCGACGGTCTGGACGACCGGACCGGGGGTGATCTGGCCCAGAGCGACCGCGTTCAGGAACTGCCCGGCGGTCATCCAGTGGTAGTGGTTCACCGCGTCGGACTGCATCAGCGGAATGATCACGAAACCGCCGCCGTAGGAGAGAGCGCCGACCTTGAACGCGACCCAGGCGAGGGAGAGCAGCCCGCCCGCCGCGGGCGCGACCGCCGCGAGCGGCAGCGGCCATGCTCCGCGGCGTCCGCCCGTGGAGTCGGTCCCGCTCCGGACGGCGACCTCCACCAGTCCAGCAGCAATGAGCAGCAGCAGCAGCCAGGGCCCGACGGTCGCGGCGGCGACGCCGCCGGCCAGGGCGTACGCGATCCAGCGGGCCCGCGCCGCACGCGCCGTCCCGGCGCGCTGCCAACTGCCCGGGACCAGCCCCCAGGCCGCGTGCACCGCGACCGCCGCCACCGCGGCCCCCGCGCCCGCGGCGGCACCGCGCACCCACACCGGGGTTCCGGCCGCCAGGAAGAGCGCGGCCAGCGCGAGGATCAGCAAGAGCCCCGGCACGATGAAGCAGACACCGCCGACCAGGGCCCCGGCGACCCCGCGCAGACGCCAGGCGGTGTAGATGGCCAGCTGGGTGGAGGCGGGGCCGGGCAGCAGGTTGGTGGCGGCGATGCCGTCCTCGAACTCAGCGGCGGAGATCCACCCGCGCCGCTCGACGCACAGCTGCCGCAACAGGGCGATGTGCGCGGGCGGCCCGCCGAAGCCGACGCAGCCGATCCGGCCCCACTCACGCGCGATGACGGCCAACGTGACCTCGGAGCCCGCGCCCGGGCCCGGCCCTTGCTCCGCGTGCGCCTGGTGCTCCGCTCCACCGGTCACGCAGCTGCCCCGCCTCGTGCTCGTTTCTCGTCTCCCGACCGCGCACCACCCTAGTGCTGCAACGGTGATTGCCGTGACGAGGCTTCCCCCCGGGGGCTGGAGGCCTCCTCGTCACCGGGCCCGTGGCGCGTCAGCGCGAGCCGGGGTCGAGTCGCAGGGCGAGGACGGGACAGGCGGCGACGGCGCGGCGGGCGTGGGCCGTCAGGTCCGCCGGGACAGTCGCGCTGTGGACGACGGGGTAACCCCATTCGTCCAGGGTGAGCAGCTCTGGGAGGAGTTCGGCGCAGGCGCCGTGGCCCTCGCAGGCGATGCGGTCGATGCGGAGGGTGAGTTCGCGGGACCGGGGGAACTGGAGGATGCTCATCGCCACTCCTGTGGGCCGGGGACGGTGCTGCGCGGGACGTGGATCACGGTCGGCTGGTGGGCTGCCGCGCAGGGCCCGTAGCGCAGGTGGTGGGCGACGTCGTGGGCGAAGGTGCGCAGCGCGGTGGCCGCGAGGCGTGAGGCGCCGTCGGGGTGACGGCAGGCGCCACGCCCCGCGAGGAGGCCCGCACGCTGTTCGAGCCGGGTCAGGGAGCGCTGGTCGAGGCGGCCGTGGGCCAGGGCGGCGAAGTCCTCGGCGACGGCGGGCAGGCCGAACCGGCACGGTCCGCACTGCTGTGCGCTGTTGTCGGCCAGGTAGCCCAGCACGGCGGCGGTCTCGGCCAGTCCGCAGGCGTGCTCGGGCAGTGCGACGAGGACGCCCGCGCCGGGCCCGGCCCCGACGGCGGCGAGGTCGTCCTTGGTGAACCGGGTCGCCGGCGCCGTGGTGGCCGGGAGCCAGCTGCCAAAGAAGCCACCGACCAGCACGGCGGACAGCGGCTCGCTGGGACCGCCGCCGTGGTCGAGGAGGTGGCCGAGGGTGGAGCCCATCGGGGCCTCGTAGACGCCGGGGTGCTCCACCGCCCCGGTCAGGGTGACCAGGGTGGTGCCGGGCGCGTCGGATGCGCCCGCCTGGCGGTACCAGGCGGGGCCGTAGCGGGCGATCAGTGCGAGGTGGGCCAGGGTCTCGACGTTGTCGATCAGGGTGGGGCGTTTGCCGATGCCCTTCTCGAACGGGCGCGGCGGGGTGGCCATCGGGCGGGCGTCGCCACCGTTGATCCAGTTGACCAGGGCGGTCTCCTCGCTGGAGACGTAGTGGTGCGGCAGCTCGTGCAGGTGGACCGGCACGGGGTCCAGGCGGTGCCGGGCGCGGTCGGCAAGGGCCGCACGCAGGTCGCGGACCTGCTGGGTGCGGGTGCGGGCGACGCACAGATGGGCCTCGCTCGCGCCGACGTAGCGGGCGGCGAGTGCGATGCCGTCCAGGACCAGGTGCGGGGCGAGGTGGAGCAGGGTGGCGTCCTTGCTGCTGGCGGGCTCGCTCTCCATGCCGTTGGCGACCACGACGGCGGGTCCGCGTCCGGACGCGACGCTGTTCAGCTTGATCGCGGTGGGGAACGCGGCACCGCCACGACCGGTCAACCCGGCTTCTTCGACGGCGCGCTGGAACGTGCTGCCGCCGGCCTTCAGGGTGGCGCGCTCCAGCGGTGGGGGGCCGTAGCGGTCCAGGTGGTCGGCGAGGTCGGCGGGCCGGCCGGTGGTGAACCAGCCGGACAGCAGCCTGGAGCCGTGGGGTCCCGGCGCGGAGCCGTCCGCCACGGGCAGCGCACGCGTGGTCTCGGTGGTCATCACGCGGCTCCTTGCGTCGACGTGGTGGGGGCGGGTGCCGTCGCGGACACGGCGACGGGCGCGGGTCCCTGGGCGCGGTGGGACCAGCCGGGGGCGAGCGGGCCGGAGTGCAGGAAGGCGACCAGGACGACCGGGACGGCCAGCGTCGCCGCGCCCGCGGACAGGCGTACGGCGGCGTGGCCGGGGCCCGCACGGAAGAGGCGCCACCACACGGCGACCACGACCGCACCCACGCAGAGGGCGTAGAGGAGGAGTTGCAGTGACGACTTGGTGTCGGTGCCGGTGCCCGCGGCGTGGAAGACCGCCACGGGGAAGGAGGCGTAGGCGAGCCAGTGCACGGCCTTCCACCGCCGCTGGCCCAGCCGCAGCCGGATGCGACTGGTGGCGCTGGTGATCGCGACGGCGAGGAGCAGGTCGAAGGCGACCGTGCCGAGCCCGAGCCACAGGGTGCGGTAACCGGCGGTGAACGGGATCACGGTGATCCACCAGCCGAGGTGGACGAAGGGGTCCAGGATCGCCGTGACGATGTGCAGGACCAGGAAGACCAGGGTCAGCACGGCCAGGTTGCGGTGCAGTGAGGTGACTTCGAAGCGGGCGACGGTGCGCGGCTCGTGGCGTCCGCCCACCGCGATGCCGAACACGGTCGTGGCGGTGAGCAGCACGAGCGCGACGGTGCCGCCGGCGCGGGTGGCGTACCACAAGGGGCTCGGCGCGGATCCGGATGCGGCGAGCAGCACCGAGTGCAGGACCGGGGTCATGCCGCACCCACCCACGGAGCCGGGACGTCGACCGGCCAGCCGCCGATGCGGACGACCTCGCCGCTCTCGTGCGCCAGCCGTGCGGGCAGACCGGCCTGACGCAGCATCCGGGACGCGTCCGGCCCGAGGACGAGCGCCGCCGTGGCGGCGGTGTTCGCCTCCAGGCACGACCGGGCGGCGACGGTGACGGTACGCCAGTACGCCTGCGGGTTGCGGCCGGTGCGCGGGTCGACGATGTGGTGCGCCCGGTGGCCGTCGCGCGTCCAGGTGCGGACGGCGGTGCCGGAGGTGGCCAGTCCACCGCTGTGGACGGCGACGACCGGGGAGTCGGGCTGCGGGGTGCGGTGGTCGTCGGCGACAGCAACCCGCCAGCCACCCTCGGGCGGGGCGCCCGCTGCGGCCAGGTCCCCGCCGAGGTTGACCAGGACGCCGCACCCGGTGGCCTCGGCGATCCGGTGCGCGGCGCGGTCGGCGGCCCAGGCCTTCGCGGTGGCGCCCAGGTCGAGTGCGACCCCGGCGGGCATGCGCAGACGACGGGCGTGCGGGTCCCACTCCACGATCCGCAGACCAGGCGCGGGCGCGGTCACCGGTGTGCCGACCTGTTCGGGGCGCAGCGAGGCAAAGGTGCGGTCGTAGCCGAGGCCGACCACGGCGGCGCCGACGGTGGGGTCGACCAGTCCCCCGCTGTTCTCGGCTGCCTTCCAGGCCGCGTCCAGGGCTTCGGAGAGCAGCGGGCCGACGATGACCGGGGTGCCGGTTCCGGCGGCGGCGTTGGCGCGTGACAGTTCGGACGCCGGACGGAACCGGCTGCAGGCGGCGTCGATCGCGGCGAGGTCGGCCCGCAGCAGTTCGAGCGCCCACCTCAGGGCCTTTGGGTCGGTGACGAGCAGGTGGGCCGTCGTGCCGAAGACAGGGAAGGAGCTGTGAGCGGGTTCCGGGGTGGTGGTCATGATCCCCCCGTGGTCGTGTGCGAGGGCTGCGGTGCGGGTGCCGGTGGCTGGACGGCCGCGGTCGGTGCCGGTGCGGCGGTCGTCGGCGCGGACACACCGGTCCGGTGCCTGGTCGGGGAGCCGGTGTGCGTGCTGGGCTTGCGGGACTGCGTGCCGGCGCTCGTGTGCGTCCTCGACGCGGTGGGGCTGGTCGAGGCGTGCGGTTCGGCGGTGGGGGCGGTCGGCGACGAACCAGTGGCGGGCTCCGCCGTGCCGGTGGCGGACGCCTGGGCGTAACCGGTGGCCAGGGCTATGGATCCGGCGGCGGCAGCGAGGGTCACCCAGCGCGTGGCACCGCCGACCCGGCGGACCGAGCGGTCCCGGCTGCGGGCGCGGGCGCGGGCGGCGGCGTGCTGCTCGGACGAGTCCATCCTGACTCCTTGTCGGAACGCTTGGACAGGCGTGTTCACGGTGCGTGTCCCCAGCCTGCCCGTACTGGCGTCGGGTTCCTGTTCAGGAGTTCCTAAGAAGTGTCAAGCATCGAGGTCATCGCAGGTCAGGGCCTTGGAAGATCAGTCTTTCGGGTGCTCGCGCAGAGGACGCCAAGCAGGACCGCGGGACGGACGGCGGCCTCGTCGTGCCTCGGGCTGCGGTGCGCGACCGGCGGGCAGCCAGAGCCGGACGGACAGGCCGCCCCCCGGCGTGGGTTCCAGTGCGACGCGGCCTCCGCTCGCGGTGACGAGCCGGTGCACGATGGCCAGCCCCAGTCCGGTGCCGCTCTCCCGCCCGGTGTCGAACCGCCGGAACGCCCGCTCCCGCGCCTCCGCGTCCATGCCGGGACCGTTGTCGACGACGGACAGCATCACCTCGCCGGCCTCAGCACAGCGTCCGGCGCGGATCTGCACCCGTCCGCCGGGCGGCACGATGTCCAGGGCGTTGGCGATCAGGTTGTCCAGCACCTGCTCCAGATCCCCCGGCCCGACCCACGCCGCCAGTCCGGCTGGTCCGCCGGGAGACAGAACAACGTCGCGGTCCTGGGCGACCGGCTGCCAGGCGGTGATCCGGTCGGCGACCACCTCGTCCACCTGGACGGACGTCTGCCTCGGCGTCGAGTTCTCCGCCCGGGCGACGGCCAGCAGCCCGTCGACCAGGCGGGACAGCCGGGCGATCTCCTCCTGCGCCCCGGCCAGCTCCTGCGCCGCGTCGTCGTCGCTGTCTCCCGCGAGCAGGTCCAGCCGCAGCCGCAGGGCGGTGAGCGGGGTGCGCAGTTGGTGCGAGACGTCCGCGATGACCGCGCGGTGGCCGTGGATCAGGTTCTCGGTGCGGGCGGCCATCGTGTTGAAGGTGACCGCGAGGCGGCGCACCTCGGGCGGACCCTGCCCGACGACAGCACGCGCCGCGAGATCGCCGTCCCCCAGCCGGGCCGCGGCACCGTCCAGTTCCCGCAGGGGCCGCGCGACCCAGCGGGCGAGCCGGACCGCCACGAGCATGGACGCGCCGAGGGCTCCGAGCGCGCACAGGCCCAGCCAGCCCCACACCGCCAGGAGCTGACGGTCCAGACCGGCCGTGGGACGGGAGTAGACCAGGACGCCGGAGAGCGGGACGCCGTCCCCGATCGGCTCGGCCACGGTCAGCCAGCCACCTGACTGGGCCGTCCTGCCACTGCCGTCCACGAGGACTTCGGTGACAGTCGACGAGGTCAGGCTGGTGTCCCCCGCACAGGGCGTGGCCAGAATTCTCGTCCCGCCCCCGTCGTAGACCTGGGCGCAGTCACCGTGGTCCGCGGCCTCGCCGATCTGCGCACGCGCGTCGGCGTCCGACTGGTGATCGACCAGGTGCTCCTCCGCGGCTGCGGCCACCGATCGCGCGCGGGCGGCAGTCTCCTCCCAGAACGCGTCGTGCTGCCGGTCGGTGATCGAGATGCCGAGTGGCACCACCGCGAGCGCCAGGAGCGCGAGCACCAGCGCGAGGATGCTCAGGGCGATGCGGCGGGTCATCTCAACGGCCCGTCCCCGGTCACCGCGTCCTGCGGGTCGCCGAGGCGGAAGCCGCGTCCGTAGACGGTCTCCACCAGGCCCGGCACGCCCAGCTTGCGGCGCAGCGCGGCGATGTGGACGTCCAGCACCTTGGTGGGCCCGTACCAGTGGGCGTCCCAGGCGCGCTCCAGGATCTCCTGGCGGGTCACCACGCGGCCGGGATCGGTGACCAGTACCCGCAGGATGTCGAACTCCTTCGGCGTCAGCGCGATCTCCTGCCCGCCGACGGTGACCCGCTGCGTGCGCGGGTCCACGGTCAGCGGGCCGTGGACGACCGGCTCGCCGCCGCTGGGCCGGGTGCGGCGCAGCACCGCGCGCAGCCGGGCCAGCAACTCGGCCAGGCCGAACGGCTTGACCAGGTAGTCGTCGGCGCCCTCGTCCAGCGCCGCGACCCGGTCGGCCTCCTCGCCGCGCGCGGTGACCACGATGATCGCCGCGTCGGACTGACGGCGCAGTCGGCGGCAGACCTCCACGCCGTCCAGGTCCGGCAGGCCGAGGTCGAGCAGCACCACGTCCGGAACCGGCCTGACGGCGAGCGCGTCACCACCGGTGGTGACGCGGTGCACCGCGTATCCCGCCCGCGTCAGGCCGCGTTCCAACGACTCGCCGATGCCCTGGTCGTCCTCGACGACCAGCACCGACAACTGCGTACCCGACAACTGCGTACCCGCTGAGGCGGCCTCGCTGACCTGTCCCATCGCCCCAGCCTAGAGCCGGCGCACGGCCCGGAGGCGGCCCTCGCGGCGCGTGCGCTTGATCTTTACGGGAACTGAAGCAGATCCGAACCGCTCCCCGACAAGTCCCGCTCGCACACTGGATTCACCACCCGGAGCCGTGGCCGGCTCCGGCAAGGAGGCAGCCATGACCGCCGCACATCTGCCCCATCCGTCTCGCCCGTCCGGACCGCTGCCCGGCACGGATCGGCTCCGTCGCCGCAGCGCCGGCCTGCGGCACGTCCACGGTGTCACCCGGTGGACCCTCATCGGCTCGGCCGCCTCCACCCTGCTCCTCGGCCTGGGCTACGCCCACGCCCTCCCTGACCTCGCGACCCTGCTGCCCGCCCACCTCACCGGCGATCGGGGCCACGGAACGGGCGGCACCACCGGGACCGGCGGCTTCACCGGCGGAGGTGGCGCGCAGGCCCCTACCTTGCCCGGCACCGGCGGCGGAGGTCAGACCGCCACCGGCGCCTCGTGACCGTCAGGCCACGGGGTGGCGCAGCCGGGGCAGCAGCGACAGCTCGCCGGCGATCTGGTCGGCGTAGGCGTCGATCTGGGCGCGGTCGCGGAAGTCGCCGCCGTGGCCGCCCTCGACCATGGCGTGGGCGAGCCAGCCGCGCGAGTCCGGGGCCAGGCGGCCACCGAAGGTGACGTGGTCGCGGGCGAGGACGCGCCGGGAGGCGCGGTCGGCGCTGTGGGTGATCAGCACCTCGTGCGTCGCGGCGGAGTCGTCGAGCGGACCGGTGCTGAAGGTCCAGACCCAGGCGTGTTCCAGTTCGTGGCGGTGACGGCGGGCGAAGTGCGCGGCGGAGCGCATCCAGCGGCCTTCGTAGAGCGCGGAGCCGAGAATGACGGCGTCGTAGCCGCGGGGATCGAGGTCGTCGGAGACCTCGACGACGGTGACGTCGAAAGCGTCCTCCTCGCCACGCAGCCGCTCGGCCAGCCACTGGGCGATCTCCGCGGTGGCGCCGCTGCGGCTGGCGTAGGCGACCAGGACGCGCCGGGCAGGGTGAGGGGTGTCGGGGGTGGTCATCGCAGGCTCTCCTTCGGAGGTCAGGCTTTCGGGGCGCCGGGGCGCAGCGAGTCGTCGATATCCCAGCGCACGGTCTCGGCGAGGTCGACCACGCCCTCGACGGTGCGGACCCGGCCGACCAGGTGTTCGGCCTGGCTGCGCAGAGAAGTCCTGGCGTCGAGCAGCACCCGGCCGCGTTCGCAGGTGACGTGCAGCGTGGCGGCCTTGACGCCGAACTCGTAGCCGAGCGCCACGACGCGCACCTCGGCCTCGATCTCCGCGTCGGTGCGACGCAGGGCGGCCAGCAGGTCGTTCAGCGTCACCAGGCCCACCAGGCGGTGGTGTTCGTCGACGACGGGCAGGTGGTGGATCCGGTGCCGCAGCGCCAGCAGGGCCGCCTCGGCGGCGGTGTCCTGCGCGGTGACGGTGCAGACCGGCGTGGACATCAGCTCGGAGACGGCGACCGCGCCGGCCCGGCGGCGGATCTCGCGGGTGCGGCGGGTCTCGAAGACGGATGCCTCGGGCAGCGCGGTCGCGGCGAGCTTGGCGAGCAGGTCGGACGCGCAGACGATGCCCATCGGGCGGCCCTGGCGGTCGACGACGGGCAGGTCCTCGTGACCGGTCTCGCGCAGCGCCGCGAGCGCGGCCGCGAAGTCGGCGTCGGGCTCGATCGCGTACACCTGGTGGGTCATCAGCTCGGCGACCCGGCGGTGCCTCGGCACGGACGTCCGGGGCAACGGCGTGCCGTCGCCGACAGGCCGGTTGACGGTCCTGGTCATGGCCTCGTTCCTCCTTCCGGGAGGGTTCCTGTCCTCACTGTGCGCCGGGGCCGGCCGCCGGGTCGTGGGCCGCGAGGGCCGTTCCCGGGGGCCGACCGGCCCCGAAAGGCGCGACGGCCTCAGTTCAGCGGATCAGAACCCGTTCGCCGGAACGTGGCACCACGGCGTTCCAGCCCAGCTCGCCGTGGATCCGGTCGCGCAACCGCTCGGAACCCTCGGGCTCGCCGTGGACCACGTAGACGGCGTGCGGCGGCTGCGGGGCACCGCGCAGCCAGGCGATGACCTCGTCGGAGTCCGCGTGGGCGGAGAAGCCCGGCACGTCCACGACCTCGGCGCGCACCGGTACGTAGGTGCCGAACATCTTGATCGACCGGGCGCCCTCGACCAGGTCACGGGCGCGGGTGCCCTGCGCGGCGAAGCCGACGACCAGGACGGTGTTGCGCGGGTCCGGCAGCATGCGGCGCAGGTGGTGGACGACGCGCCCGCCGGTCGCCATGCCCGAGGCCGAGACGATGACGCTCGGCACGGGGCTGTGCTGGATCGCCGCCGACTCCTGGGGCGTGCGGGCGGCGGTGAACGGCTCGGGGTCGAGCGCACGCTGCGCGTCGTCCAGCAGCTCCGGGCGCAGCTGGGGCGAACGGCGGTTGAAGGCGTCCTGATAGACCTTCAGCGCGCGCAGCGCCATCGGGCTGTCGACGTAGACGGGAACGGCGGCGGGCAGGACCCCCGTGCGCCGCAGTTCGGCGAGTTCGTGCAGGACGACCTCGGTCCGGTCCACGGCGAAGGAGGGGATCAGGACGTTGCCGCCGCGCGCGAGGGTGCGGGTGAGGGCGGCGGCGAACACGTCCCGGGAGATGGCGTCGTCGTGGTGGCGGTTGCCGTAGGTCGACTCGACGAGCAGCACGTCGGCGCCGGAGAACGGCTCGGGCGGCAGCAGCAGCGGGTGCACCTGGCGGCCGAGGTCACCACTGAAGGCGATCGTGCCGCCGTCCTCCAGGGTCAGGTGGGCCCAGCTGGAGCCGAGGATGTGGCCGGCGTGGTGCAGTCGCAGCACGGTACCGGTCGTGATCTCGGTGTCCGCTCCGATCTCGACGGGGCGGATCCGGGCGAGGACCTGCTCCGCGTCCTTCTCGGTGTAGAGGGGCTCGGCGGGGTGGTGCTTGCTCCACCCCTCCCGGTTGGCGTGCAGCGCCTCCTCCTCCATCAGGTGGGCGCTGTCGCGCAGGATCAGCTCGGCGAGGCGCGCGGTGTCGGGCGTGCAGTAGACCGGCCCGCGGAAGCCGTCGCGGACCAGGCGGGGCAGGTAGCCGGTGTGGTCCAGGTGGGCGTGGGTGACCACGACGGCCTCCACGTCGCGTGGGTCCAGCGGCAGCGGACGCCAGTTGCGGCGCCGCAGTTCCGCCTGGCCCTGGAAGAGGCCGCAGTCGACGAGAACCCGGGCGTGGTCGGTCTCGACCATGTACTTGCTGCCGGTGACGGTACCGACGCCGCCGAGGAAGGTGAGCAGCCCCGGCCGCGGCCGGGGGGTGGTGACAGCTGGGGTGTCGGGGAGTTCGCCGCTCATGAGAAACACCTGCTTCCCGGGCCCCTGGGGCCGCGTCGGTTGGTGCTCCCACCCTCCTCGCGCGCGGGCGCCCCGGCTTGGGCCGGGGCGCCCCTCCCACAGGGCCGATCGGCCCCGCTCACGCGCCGCGCCGTGTCCACAGCGGCTCGTAGACCTGCCACTCCGCGTCCCATGCCGTCTCGTCGTGACGGTCCAGGCGGAAGCGGGCGACGCTGCCGGCCGAGAGCACGAGGCCCCAGGCGCCCAGCACGCACAACGTGCCGGTCAGCACCGCGGTGCCGATGACGTCCTGCGAGGAGGCGGGCGCGGGCGCGGGGTTGCCGCTCGAGTCGAGCCAGATGCCGACGTTGTCGCCGACGCCGCTGCTCGCGGGCACGCCCGCGACCCCCTGGTGGGCCTTCCCGTCGGTGCCGGTCCAGTGGATCTCGGCCACCTCACCGCCGACACCGGCGGCGTAGGGCCGGCCGAGGACCTTCGCCTGGACCGGGCGCAGGCGCTGTACCTGCTGGACGGCGTGCGCGTGGCCCTGCTGGTAGGTCGAGAGCCCGATCAGGGCGCAGAGCGCCGCGGCGGCGACAGCCGCCAGCACCTGGAGCTGCACCAGGGCCGTCCGCCACCGGTCGGTGCGACGGCGGAGCAGGCTGCGGTGCCGTGCCCGGGCCAGGGCGAGACGGGACCGTCTCGGGGCGGGGACGGACGGACGGGGTGCGGCTGCGGGCGTTGCCATGGGTCTCGCCTCCTCGGTGGTGCCAGGTGTCCCGGGACGGGCTCGGGCACGGCGGTGGTCGCCGGTGGTGCCAGCTTTCCGCTCCGGCCTTGCGTCGGGGCAGGTCCGGGCGGGCCCCCTTCGGGGCGCCGAACGGCCCCGTGCCGCGGGGACTGTGGGCCGGTCGGCCCTGTCCCACCGGCGCGGGGGCACGCCACGGTGGACGGTGAGAGGGACGACACCGTCGCCCGCACTCCCGGAGGGGGAGCCGACCCATGAGCGCACCGCTGCCCGACGCCGCCGCACTGACCGCTGACCGCTTGACCGAGGGCGAACTGGCCGAGCTGGACGCGCACTGGCGCGCCGCGAACTACCTCGCCGTCGGACAGATCTACCTGATGGACAACCCGCTGCTGCGAGAGCCGCTGCGCCCGGAGCACATCAAGCCCCGGCTGCTCGGCCACTGGGGCACCTCCCCGGGGCTCAACCTCGTGCACACCCACCTGAACCGGGTGATCCGCGACCGCGACCTGGACGCCCTGTGCGTGTGGGGCCCGGGCCACGGCGGGCCGGCCGTGCTGGCCTGCTCCTGGCTGGACGGCAGCTACACCGAGCACTACCCGAGCGTCACCCGCGACGGGGCCGGGATGGCACGGCTGTTCCGTCAGTTCTCCTTCCCCGGCGGCGTCCCGTCCCACGTCGCGCCGGAGACGCCGGGGTCGATCCACGAGGGCGGCGAGCTGGGCTACGCCCTCGCGCACGCCTACGGCGCCGCGTTCGACAACCCGGGTGTGGTCGTCGCGTGCGTCGTCGGTGACGGCGAGGCGGAGACCGGCCCGCTGGCCGCCTCCTGGCACGGCAACAAGTTCCTCGACCCCGTCCACGACGGTGCCGTCCTGCCGATCCTGCACCTGAACGGCTACAAGATCGCCAATCCCACGGTCCTGTCCCGCGTTCCGGAGGCCGAGCTCGACGCGCTGCTGCGCGGCTACGGCCACACCCCCATCCACGTCACCGGCGACGACCCCGCGACCGTGCACCGTGCGATGGCCGCCGCCCTCGACCAGGCTCTGGACGCGATCGCCGCCGCGCAGCGCGCCGCCCGTGTCGAGGGCTCGACCGAGCGGCCCCGCTGGCCGATGATCGTGCTGCGCACGCCCAAGGGATGGACCGGCCCGGCAGTGGTGGACGGGCTACCCGTCGAGGGGACCTGGCGTGCCCACCAGGTGCCGCTGGACCAGGTCCGTGAGAACCCGGAGCACCTGCGGCAGTTGGAGGCGTGGCTGCGCTCCTACCGCCCGGAGGAGCTTTTCGACGCCGAGGGCCGGCCGTCGCCGGCCGTCCTCGCGCGCGTCCCCGCCGGGGAGCGACGTCTGGGGGCCAACCCCCGCGCCAACGGCGGCCTGCTCCGGCGTGACCTGCCGCTGCGGGAGCTGGAGCGGTTCGCCGTCCCGGTCGACAAGCCCGGCGCGAGCATGCACGAGCCGACACGCGTGCTGGGCGAGTACCTCGCCCAGGTGATGGCGGACACCGCCCAGCGCCGCGACTTCCGCCTCGTCGGCCCGGACGAGACCGCGTCCAACCGCCTCCAGGCCGTCTACCAGGCGACCGGCAAGGCCTGGCAGGCGGAGGTCCTGCCGGTGGACGAGCACCTGGCCCGCGACGGCCGGGTGATGGAGGTGCTCTCCGAGCACCTGTGCCAGGGCTGGCTGGAGGGCTATCTTCTGACGGGCCGTCATGGCCTGTTCTCCTGCTACGAGGCGTTCGTCCACATCATCGACTCCATGGTCAACCAGCACATCAAGTGGCTGCGGACGACTCGCGAGATCCCCTGGCGGGCGCCGATCGCGTCGCTCAACTATGTGCTCACCTCACACGTGTGGCGCCAGGACCACAACGGCTTCTCGCACCAGGACCCGGGTTTCGTGGACCACGTCCTGAACAAGAGCCCCGAGGCGGTCCGCGTCTACTTCCCGCCGGACGCCAACACGCTGCTGAGTGTGGCGGAGCACGTCCTGGAGAGCCGTGACTACGTCAACGTGGTGGTGGCGGGCAAGCAGCCCTGCTTCGACTGGCTGGGGCTGGACGAGGCCCGCGCCCACTGCGCACGTGGTCTGGGCATCTGGGAGTGGGCGGGCACCGAGCGTGGCGACCGCGAGCCGGACGTGGTGCTGGGCTGCGCGGGCGATGTCCCGACCCAGGAGGTGCTGGCCGCCGCGCAGCTGCTGCGCCGGGAACTGCCGGAGCTGGCCGTGCGGGTGGTCAACGTCGTCGACCTGGCCCGGCTGATGCCGGCCGAGGAGCACCCGCACGGGCTGACGGACGCCGAGTTCGACGCGGTCTTCACCCGCAACAAGCCGGTGATCTTCGGCTACCACGGCTACCCCTGGCTGATCCACCGGCTGGCCTACCGCCGCGCGGTCCACGCGCAGGTGCACGTACGCGGCTACAAGGAGTCGGGAACGACGACCACCCCGTTCGACATGGTGGTCCGCAACGACCTGGACCGCTACCGGCTCGTCATGGACGTCATCGACCGCGTCCCGGGTCTGGCCGCCCGCGCGGCCGTGGTGCGCCAGCGCATGGCGGATGCCCGTACCCGCCACACCGCCTGGATCCAGGCCCACGGCACGGACCTCCCGGAGGTCGCGGACTGGAGCTGGACCGGCTGAGCTCCGCGCCCCTACGGGGTTGCAACCGCAGGTAGGGCCGTTCGGCGAGCCGTGAGGCGCCGGGCGGCCCTCCACCTCGCGCGCGGGCGGGCTCAGGCTCGGAGGAAAGGCGGAGTCCCCGCCGCCCTCCACCCCGCAGGAGCGCGTCATGACCACGATCGCCGCCCTCGACGCCGCCGTCCTGGAAGAGCTCGTCTCCGCCGCCGTCGCCGCGCCGTCCATGCACAACACCCAGCCCTGGCGCTTCCGACTGAACGCGCCCACCCACACGGTCGAGATCCGCGCCGCGCTCGACCGCGAGCTGCGGGCCGAGGACCCCGAAGGGCGGGGCCTGCACGTGTCCGTCGGCGCCGCCGCGTTCAACCTGCGGCTGGCCGTGGCCCACCGGGGCTGGGAGCCGGTGCTGCGGCTGCTGCCGGACCGGCGCGAGCCGCAGCTGCTGGCCTCCGTGCGGCTGGCCGGACGCTCGCCGACCGCCGGCGACATCCGCGGCGCGGACCTGTACGAGCAGATCTGGCGCCGCCACACCAGCCGCCGGCCGTTCTCACCGCAGTCCATCCCGCGCGCGCTGCGCACCGAGCTGGTGGAAGCCGCCCGCGCCGAGGGCGCGGTGCTGCACCTGCCGGACGCCGGCGAGGCCCGGCGTCTGCTCGTGCTCACGCGTGAGGCGGAGGTCCGCTCCCTGACCGACCAGGCCCGGCGCGACGAGAGCCGCGACTGGATCCGTCCGGGCGCGGCGACCGGCTTCGGCATCCCGCCCGAGGCGCTCGGGCCTCAGGACACGACCGGCCACCTGCCGATGCGGGACTTCTCCGGCCTGCGGCCCCCGACGCACCTGCCCTCACAGCCCTTCGAGCCGCATCCGCAGCTGGCCGTCCTGGCCACCGCGCACGACCGTCCGGCCGACTGGCTGCGCACCGGCCTCGCGCTGCAGCACGTGCTGCTGCTGGCCACCCGCGAGCAGGTGCGGACGTCGATGCTGCACCAGGCCGTCGAGTGGCCCGACCTGCGCTGGATGCTGCGCGACCCGCACAACGGGCCCGAGCACGTCCAGATGATCGTCCGCCTGGGCTACGGCCCGGACGGCGCGCCCACCCCGAGAGCGGCGGCCTCCAGCGCGCTCGACTGAGCCTGATCGGCCCCCGTGAGAGGGCCGAACGGCCCTCCAAGGCAGCGCTCGCCACGGAGCAGAGTGCTGTCGTCCCCGGGCACCGGCCACACCGGACCCCAGCCCCGATCCCAAGGCGGAGCACGATGGTCACATCACCCGAAACCCCGCGCACCGCCGAGGCGTTGCTCGCCGACGGCACCGTCGTCTCGATCCGTCCGCTGGCCCGGGGCGACCACGACGCGGTCGCCGAGCTGCACGCGCGCCGGATGTCGCCGGAGAACCAGCGGCTGCGCTTCTTCGGCATCAGCCGCCGCGCCCCGGAGCTGACCGCCGACCGGCTCTGCGCCGGCCCGCGTCCCGGCTTCGTCGCACTCGGCGCGTTCGAGCCGGACGCCGGACAGCTCATCGGCGTCGTCGAGTGCGAGGCCGAGACCGCGGACCCGAGCCGGGCGGAGCTCGCCGTCGCCGTCGCCGACGACTGGCACCACCGGGGCGTCGCCACCCTGCTCATCGAGCACCTCGTGCACGCCGCCCGCTCCCAGGACGTCCGCGTCCTGGTCGCCGACGCGCTCGCCGACAACCACGCGATGCACAAGGTCTTCACCGACCTGGGCCTGGCCACCAACCGCCACTGGGCGGACGCCCAGGTGCGGATCGAGGCCGTCCTGGACGAGACCGCGACGCCCTACCTCGACGCCGTCGAGGCGCGCGGCAGCCGCGCGGACATCGCGAGCCTGCGTCCCCTGCTGCGGCCCCGCTCCGTCGCCCTCGTCGGCGTCTCGCGCCGACCAGGAACGGTCGGGCACAGCCTGATGCTGAAGATCCGCCAGGGCGGCTTCACCGGCTCGCTCTGGCCGGTCAACCCGCACGCCGGGCAGATCGACGGTCTGCTCTGCTTCCCCACCCTCGACGCCCTGCCCGGCACCCCCGACCTCGCGGTCCTGGCCGTGCCCGCCAACGCGGTCGCCGCCGTGGCCGAGGAGTGCGGGCAACGCGGGGTGCGGTCCCTGGTGGTCCTCACCTCCGGCCTGTCGCGCACCCAGTCCGCGCGCCTGCTGCGCGCCTGCCGCCGCCACAGCATGCGGCTGGTCGGGCCCAACTGCCTCGGGCTGGCGATCACCGACCCGGAGATCAGCCTCGACGCCGAGTTCGGGCGGGCCACGCCCAAGCCCGGCGGCGCGGGCGTGGCCGTCCAGTCCGGCGGCGTCGGCATCGCACTGATGGAACAGCTCGACACGCTGGGCATCGGCGTCTCCGACTTCGTCTCCCTCGGCGACAAGTACGACGTCAGCGGCAACGACCTGCTGCAGTGGTGGGAGCAGGACGGCCGCACCCGGCTGGCGCTGCTGCACCTGGAGTCCTTCGGCAGCCCGCGCGCCTTCTCCCGCACCGCGCGCCGGGTGGCCCGTACGCTGCCGATCCTCACCGTCGACGCGGGCCGCTCCCTCGCGGGCCGGCGCGGTGCCGCCTCGCACACCGCCGCGGCAGCCACCCCGACCGTCACCAGGCAGGCGCTGTTCACCCAGGCCGGGATCACGGCGACGCACTCGATCGCGGAACTCGTGGAGACCGCCGCCCTGCTGGACTGCCAGCCGCTGCCGGGCATCACGGGCAGTGTCGCGGTCATCTCCAACGCGGGCGGCATCGGCGTGCTGGCCGCCGACGCCTGTGTCGACCACGGGCTCACCGTCCCCGAACTCCCGGCGCCACTGGCGCTCCAGCTCAAGGAGCTGCTGCCGGACGGTGCCGCCACGGCCAACCCGGTCGACGCCACCGCCGCCGCGCCCGCACAGACCCTGGTCGCGGCCGTCGACGCGCTCGCCGAGAGCGGCGCTGTCGAGGCGGTCCTGCTGTGCCTGGCACCCACCGCGCTCGGCACCGCGCAGACCGCCGAGGAGGCGCTGGCTCCCCTGCTCGCGCTGCCCGGACGGCGCACCCGCCCCGTCGCGGCCGTACTGCTGGACCAGCGTGAGCCCGTCCGCTTCCTCACCTGCGCGGACGGCAGCCGCATCCCGGCCTACGCCGACGCCCAGTCCGCCGCCCGCGCGCTCTCCCGGGCGCTGTCCCGCTCCCGCTGGCTCGCCCAGCCGCTGTCGACCGAGCGGGAGACACCCGGGTGCCGACCGACCGACGCCGCCGCCCTCGTGGAGCGCCACCTGGCCCACCACCCGGACGGAGGCTGGCTCGAACCCCCGCTCGTGGCCAAGCTGCTGGCCTGCTACGGCCTGCCGCTCGCCGACGCGATCTGGTGCGACGGCGAGGAGTCGGTGACCCAGGCCGCGGCGGTCCTGGCCCGCACCGGCGAGGGCGGCGAGGTGGTGCTCAAGGCCCACTGGCCCGGCCAGATCCACAAGAGCGACCTCGGCGCGGTCCGGATCACCTCGGCCGAGGAGCACCAGGTCCGCACCGCCTACCGCGAGTTCGTCGACCGCTTCGGCGAGCGCATGGACGGCGTGCTGGTCCAGCCCCGCCAGGCGGCCGGAACGGAACTGCTGGCCGGTGTCGTGCAGGACCCGGTCTTCGGGCCCCTGGTCGTCTTCGGCGCGGGCGGCACCGCCGCCGACCTGCTGGACGACCGCACCGCCCGGCTGGCCCCGCTCACCGAGGCCGACACGGGCGCGATGATCACCTCGCTGCGCACCACCCCGCTGCTCTTCGGCTACCGCGGCCGCGCGGCCGTCGACCTGGAGCGCGTGGAGGACGTGCTCGCCCGGCTGGGCCGGATGGCCGCGGACCTCCCCCAGCTGGCCGAGGCCGACCTCAACCCCCTGATCTGCGGGCCGGACGGCGTCGTGTGCGTCGACGCCCGGGTGCGCCTGGAGCCGCGACGCGTGCCGGACCCGTACCTGCGCCGGCTGCGCCGCCTCCCGGACGCCCCGGGCGAGCCGGCCTGAGACCGCACCGCCTCTCCCCCCAACCCCTTCCCCCACAAAATCGAAAGGAAGCAACCGCCATGACCCTCCCCCTGATCGTCGGCTTCGACGGCTCCAAGCCGAGTCTGGCCGCCGCCGAATGGGCCGCGACCGAGGCGACGCTCACCGGCCAGCCGGTGCGGCTCGTGCTCGCCCACTGGCCGCACCGCGAGGGCACGCCTGTCCCGGACGCCTACGTGCGGCTCCAGTCGGAGGCCCTCGAGCTGCTCACCCGCACGGTCGAGGAGCTGCGCACCCGGCACCTGGGCCTCCAGGTCGACTACGAGCTGCTCACGGGCGAGGCCCCCACCCAGCTGCTGCACGCCGCAGAGCGCGGCAACACCCTCGTCCTCGGCTCACGCGGCACCGGCGGGTTCACCGGACTGCTGCTCGGCTCGACCGCCCTGGAGACGGCGGCCCGCGCCGAGAACCCCGTGATCCTGGTCCGCGACCACGCCGATCCCCGCCTGCCGCGCCACGAGGTCGTCCTCGGCCTCGAACTGGGCGAGGGCCGGGCACCGGTGATCGAGTTCGCCCTGGCCGAGGCGGAGCGCCGCAGCACCGCACTGCGGGTCGTGCACGCCTGGCTGCCGTCCATCTGGTGGGCCGTCGGCACGATCCCGCCCGGTGCGGCCGAGCGCTCCGCGCTCCAGGAGGACGCCGAGGAGAAGCTCCGGGAGACGGTCCGGCCGCTCGCGGAGAAGTACCCGCGCGTCGCGGTGCACTACGAGGTCCGCACCGGCAGCGCCGCCCACGTGCTGGTCGACGAGGCCGACCACACCGGCCTGCTCGTGCTGGGCCGACGTCGCCACCGCGCGGTCTCCGCGCTCGGCCCCGCCGCCCACGCGGCGATCCACTACGGCCACAGCGCCGTCGCCGTCGTCCCGCACGCCTGACAGCCGCCCCGGCTCACGAAGAGGTGACCCGATGCTCCCCCTCCCCGCACTCCCCGCGCGGCTGCTGGCCGCGCCCATCGACCTGAACGGCCCCGGGCACTACCTGCACTGGGGTGTGATCCAGATATCGGTGGCCAACCTGGTCGTCATCGGCCTGATGCTGCTGGCGTTCGTCGCGGCGATCCTGCTGCCGTTCCCGCGCTTCCCCCGGAAGCGAGGCCGCAGATGAGCGCCAGCCAGCCCGTGGAGCCGCGCAACTGGACCGGCGCGCTGCGCCGCAGGCTGCTGCGCGAGCTCCCGCCGGAGAAGCTGCTGCCGGACAGCCAGCCCGCCTACATGGCCTCGTGGATCTACCTCTTCGGCGTGCTGACCGTCGCCGCGCTCGCCGTCGTGGTCGGCACCGGCTGCGTGCTCGCCCTCAAGGGCCCCTCCTGGTGGCACCTGTCCTCGCTCGGGCACTACGTCAACAGCATGCACCTGTGGAGTGTCGAGCTGTTCCTCTCCTTCATGGTGATCCACCTGTGGGGCAAGTTCTTCATGGCCGCCTGGCGCGGCAGGCGGGCGATGACCTGGATCACCGGTTGCGTCGCCTTCTTCGCCTCGATCGGCACCGCCTTCACCGGCTACCTGGCTCAGCAGAACCTCGACTCGCAGTGGATCTCCACCCAGGCCAAGGACGGCCTCAACTCGGTCGGCATCGGTGCCTACTTCAACGTCATGGACTTCGGCCAGATGCTGATGTGGCACATCGTGCTGCTGCCCGCCGCCATCGGCGTGCTGACGGTCTGGCACCTGGTCCTGGTGCGCAGGCGCGGCATCGTCCCACCCATCGGAGCCGTCACCCCCGAGTCCGAGACGCCGACCGAGCAGAGGACGGAGAAGCAGCCGTGAACCGCAAGCGTCCCCGTCAGGAGACCCCTGACAGCCACGCCTTCCCGACCCGGCCCTACGACCTGGTCAAGGAAGCCCTGATCGCCCTGCTCGCGGTCACCCTGCTCACCTTCGGCCTCGCCGCGCTCTTCTCCTCCCCCGACGAGAAGCCGGCCACCATCTCCGCCTGGACCCAGGCCGACCCGGCCGACTTCACCGCCACCGCGGTCGGCGAGCTCGGCGGCACCAGTGCCACCGCGCAGTACGGGCCCCCGTACAACACCGCCGCCGACGGACAGAAGCTCGGCCCGCTGTCGCTGCAGAAGTGGGCCGGGGTCAAGCACCCCATCGACACCGCGAACGACTTGGTCCTTCAGCCGCTGCGGCAGACCCCGGAGCCGGCCGCCGTGACCGCCGCCCTGGCGCAGTGGAGCGCCGCCACGACGGACCAGCAGGCGAAGTGGACAAGCGCCTACACCGACGCGCTCGGCAAGGCCCCGAACGGCGATCCCGCCAAGGTCACCTCCGGCGACTACGGCCCCGTCCCGGCGCTCACTGCTCGCCTGCTCCAGCTCGGCCGGTCCGGCACCCTGGACGCCCAACTGCTCGCCGAAGGGCACTACTTCCAGACGGACTACACCCGCGCCCTGCTCTTCCTGGCCGACGGCTCCTACCTCCAGGACCAGGCCCGCGCCCAGCACCTGGGCGGGGACCAGTGGGGCATGATGAACGAGACGGGCAACTACCCGGGACAGGCGTGGCTCTGGCTCTACACCTTCTGGTACCAGGTGCAGCCCTACAAGAGCTCCGCCAACGCCGACGCCCTGGTCTGGGGCACCATGGCGCTGCTCAGCGCACTGCTCCTGCTGCTCCCGTTCATCCCGGGCCTGCGGGACATCCCGCGCCTGACGCGGGTCTACCGCCTGATCTGGCGCGACTGGTACCGCGACCACCCGACACCTCGAGGCGATGCGGCGCGCACCTGACGACAGCCCGACCCGCCAGCAGCACACCGAGGAACAACGCCCCCGTCCCGGCAACGCCTGCGATCGCCCCGAGGACCGCCCGACCGCACGGGTGTGTCACTCCCGTCGCAGCCGGCTCCGCGCCGCGTGGCAGGCCTGGAATGAGCCCGGAACGGGCGAATTCCGCTACTGCCGGTCCTGGCTCTCGACACCGGTGAAATGGGCGTACACAACGACGTTCCCGTCGTATCCGCCCTTCTTCGAGTAGCCGCCACCGCACGTGATCAGTCGCAGTTGCGGCGTGCTGGTCGGGCCGTAGACGGCCTTGGTCGGAAAGCCGGTCTTGCTGACCACGGTGACCTGATCGACAGAGAAGTCCGCGACCGACCCGTCCGCCCGGGCGACGCGCACGACGTCACCCGGCCGCGTCGCACCCAACGCGTAGAAGGCGGCCTGGCCCAGCGGCAGCTTCCACGAATCGACGTGGGCCAGGATGACCGACGGGCCGATCTGACCCGGGGTCGCACTGCCGTCGAACCAGACGGCCTGTTTGGCGTGGTCCTCGTCCGGGACAGCGACGCTGCCGTCCCTGGCAGTCCCGGTCGGACTGACCGGTGCGTCGATGCCGATCCGTGGCACAGAGACCCGGACCGGGAGCGAGCGGCCGAGCGGTGCGGGCGTCGCGGCTCCGCCTCCCGACGGGCGCGGGGTGGCGTGGCTCCAGCTCTGCCCGGTGGGCGGCTGCGGCGGGGGCGCGGGAGCGCTGGCGACGGCCCGGTAGACCGTGGTGCCGCCGAGCAGGAAGCCCGCGGCGGCCAGTCCGAGAAGGACCTGGCCGCCGCGAGTGCGCCCGCGCCGGGGATCAGGCGCGGCCACCGGCCCGACGACGCAGGGCGTACGCGCCGAGGCCCAGGCTGCCGACGGCGAGCGCCGCGCCGCCGGCGACCGAGGAGGTCGGGAACGACTGCGTGGCGCCGTCACCGGTCTTGGCCCCGCCGGTGGCGGAGGTCACGACGGTGAGCGAGCCTGTCGCCTTCTGGCTCGGGTTGTTCACGTCGCAGACCACGGTGACGGTGTAGGTGCCGGCCTTGGCCCCGGAGAAGACCGTCGACGAGCCGGCCACCTCCCCCGCCTGGCCGACTGCGCTCAGCGAGGCGGTCGGGAAGGCGTTGGAGTACGCCCGGGCTATCGCGTTGGGGTTGGCGGTGGCACAGCCGGACGCGCCGATCTTGACGGTCTGGCCGGGGGCCGCGCTGCCGGGGGTCACCACCACCGCCCCGGCCTCGACGGCGGAGGCGAGCGGCGCGGTGACGATCAACGCCGCCCCCGAGATGGCGGTGACGGCAGCGAGACGACGAACACGCATGGGTGTCTCCTTCTTACGGGGCCCTTATGAGCCCGGCACGTGTTCCAGCACATCCCGCACCCCGGGCGGTTCGCATCCGGAGCGTAGGCTAAATGAGGGATGCTCATGTTAATTCCGCAGGTCAGGAAGGTGCGAGAGTCCCGGCGGAATCTGACCCGGGATTAGGCCGCACCCTGTGGGCTTCATGCGGACAGCGCCGAAGGCCCGGGAAGGAACCTGACGGGACGCCATGCGAGAGCGCGCATCTCCTCGGGTGGGCGGCGACCGTGGGCCGCGAAGCACAGCTCCCCCATCGGGGAACGCAGTGTCCGGGGCGTTCCGCTCCGGCCGAGCGCCGCGAACGCCTCGGTGATCGCCGTGCACATCATGCCCCGACGTCTCGGCACGCGACGCCCCACGGCAACCACGGACGCCCTCACCTCCCCACAGGCCCACGACCGTCTCCGCGCGGTCCTCGCCGCGGCGACGCGTCGAGCATGAGGATCCGACGCCGACCGAGCTCAAGCCGGTCGACGTCGGGGGCGGCGTCCACCGCTCCGTAGAGGAGCCGACAAGGGCGCGCATGGGTTGCGTCAAATGCGCGGTTTCTGCGTGCAAGCCGTGGCTTCCACGGCGTAGCGTCCAGCTGTTGGCATGTTTCGGACACGTTAACTGCTTGCCCGCCATTGGGCGTTTGCCTGGGGGTTCATCATGATTCCCGCACCTGTGTGCTCATCACCGTCCGCGTTTGCCGGTCCGCCGGACGAACCGCCGGCCATCGAGGCCGAGGAGCTGGTCCGGCAGCTCGCGTCCGAGGGCCACCTGCCGCCCGGCGACGTGGAGCAGCGCATCCGGGAGATCCGGGGCGCGCTGGCCGCCACGGGCACCTACCGGCAGAGCGCTGCGGAGTTGCTGCTGGGCGCCCGGATCGCGTGGCGGAACAACCCGCAGTGCGTCGGGAAGTTCTACTGGAAGGCGCTGGAGACCCGGGACTGCCGCGAGGTCGGCCTGCGCGGTGGGGACGAAGCCGAACTGTTCGAGGCTCTCGTGGAGCATCTGCGTCTGGCCTGGAACGGCGGCAGGGTCCGGCTGCTGTTGAGCGTCTTCGCCCCCGCCGGCCCCGAGCGGTCCGGACTCCGTGTGTGGAACGGTCAGCTCATCCGCTACGCCGGCTACCGGCAACACGACGGCACCGTGGTGGGAGACCCCGAGACGTGCGAACTGACCGATGCTGTCCAGCAGTTGGGGTGGCGCGGCGAGGGCACCGAGTTCGACGTGCTGCCGCTGGTCGTCCAGCGGCCGGGCCGCGATCCGCGGTGGTTCGACCTGCCTGCGGACGCGGTGCCCGAGGTGCGCATCACCCACCCCGACTACCCCTGGTTCGAACAGCTGGGCCTGCGCTGGCACGCCTTCCCGACGATCTCCAACCAGGTCCTGGAACTCGGCGGCCTGCGCTACACGCTCGCGCCGTTCAGCGCCTGGTACACCTGCACCGAGATCGGCGCCCGCAACCTGTCCGACACCAACCGCTACGACAAACTGCCTCTGGTCGCCCGGGGGATGGGGCTGGACACCGGCCGCGACCGAACCCTGTGGCGCGACCGGGCGCTGCTGGAGCTGACCGCGGCCGTCCTGCACTCCTACGACCAGGCCGGGGTGTCCATCATCGACCACCACTTCGCCACCAAGCAGTTCGTCCGGCACGAGGAGCGCGAGCACAGGAGCGGCCGCACCTGTCCCGCCGACTGGTCCGCGATCGTGCCGGCCACCAGCGGCTCGACCACCGCGGTGTGGCAGCGCCGCTACGAGCCCACCCGGCTGCGCCCCAACTTCACCCCTCAGCCGGCTCCCTGGCCCGAAGGAGGTACCGGGAGGTAGGCGCGCAGACGCCGCTGCGGACACTTCGCGGAGCCGTCCGGCCCAACGCCGTGACCTCAGCGCAGACCTGACCACCACGCTCGCGCTGACGCTGCGGCAGGGTGGAACGGACGATCTCCCACCGGCCCGCGCGCACCCGCCCCACCGACACCTCGCAGTCCAGCAGCGCCACCGCCTGCTCGTGGCAATCACAGCCGCCCACCTGCTCGACGAGAGGGACCAGCGGGAGCGGTGCGGGCCGGTCCCTGGCATAGCAGAACCAGGAACCGGCCCTGGCAACCAGGCCGGTGCGGCCCGACGACCGCTTCGACATCGAGGCCGTCGTCGCACGCCGGAGGCGCTGCGCAAGCTCCACCCCCGCACGACGGTGAAGAACCCGGTGCTGTTCGTGGTCGAGGTCGGCGGTGTGCTGACCACCCTGTCCGCGGTGATGCACCCCAGCGTGTTCGCCTGGGTGATCAGCGGCTGGCTCTGGCTCACCGTGGTCTTCGCCAACCTGGCCGAGGCGGTGGCCGAGGGACGCGGACGCGCACAGGCGGTGAGCCTGCGGCGGGCCCGCACGGACACCACCGCACGCCTGCTCAAACTCTGGCGTCCCTACCAGCAGGACTTCCACCACGAGATCATTCCTGCCTCCGAACTGCGGCCGCTGGACTGCGTGCTGGTCGAGGCCGGGGAGATCATCCCCGGGGACGGCGACGGGATCGGGGGCGTGGCCTCCGTGGACGAGTCGGCGATCACCGGGGAGTCCGCAGCGGTGATCCGGGCGGCGGCGAGCGACCACTCCGGCGTCACGGGCGGGACCAGGGTGCTGTCGGACCGGCTCGTCGTCCGCATCACCTCGCGTCCCGGACAGACCTTCCTGGACCGAATGATCGCCCTCGTCGAGGGGGCGACGCGGCAGAAGACGCCGAACGAGATCGCGCTGAGCATGCTGCTGACCTCGCTGACGATCATTTTCGTCATGGTCGTCGTCGCGATCCAGCCGATGGCCTCCTACGCCGGAGCCGAGCAGAGCACGGTCGTGCTGGTCGCCCTGCTGGTCACGCTGATCCCGACCACGATCGGGGCGCTGCTGTCGGCCATCGGTATCGCGGGTATGGACCGCCTGCAGCGCAACGTGCTGGCCATGTCGGGCCGCGCGGTCGAGGCCGCCGGAGACGTGTCGACGCTGCTTCTCGACAAGACGGGCACGATCACCTTCGGCAACCGCCGTGCGGCCGCGTTCCTGCCGCTGCCGGGCGTCGATCCACTCCAGTTGGCACAGGCGGCGCAGGTCTCCAGCCTCGCGGACGAGACCCCCGAGGGCCGGTCGGTGGTGACGCTGGCCCAGCAGGAGTACGGGCTCGACCTGCCCGGTGAGGGCGCGCTCGGCCAGGCGACGTTCGTGCCGTTCAGCGCCGAGACCCGGATGAGCGGCGTGGACATGCGCTGGCAGGACGGGACCGTCACGCGCGTGCGCAAGGGCGCCGCCGCGTCGGTCACCGGCTGGGTCACCCAGAGCGGCGGCACCGTTCCGGTGGAGGCCGCGCGCACTGCCGACGCCATCGCCGCGGCGGGCGGGACCCCGCTGCCGGTCGCCCTGGAGGACCCCTACGGCATCGCCGTGCTGGGCGTCGTCCACCTCAAGGACGTCGTCAAGCCCGGCATCCGTGAGCGCTTCGCGGACCTGCGCCGGATGGGCATCCGCACCGTCATGGTCACCGGCGACAACCCCCGCACGGCCGCCGCGATCGCGGCGGAGGCGGGAGTCGACGACTTCCTGGCCGAGGCCACTCCGGAGGACAAGCTGGCCCTGATACGCCGTGAGCAGGAGGGCGGCCAGCTCGTCGCCATGACGGGCGACGGCACCAACGACGCGCCCGCACTGGCCCAGGCGGACGTCGGGGTGGCGATGAACACCGGAACGTCGGCCGCCAAGGAGGCCGGGAACATGGTCGACCTGGAGCCGCCTGAAGTGCAGCCGTGGTCACCGCCGGGCACGGCGACGCGCGTACATGGCGAACGCGCCCACGGTCACCCACGATGCCGCCCCGAGGAGGATCAGCACCGACAGCAGCAGTGCGTCGGCGCTGTGCAGCGCGAACGCCGCGGCGAACAGGACCAGGCCCACGGCCACAACGGCTGCAACGATGAGGTGCCGCGTCCCCGCTCGGGCTCGAAGGTTCCGCAGCCGCCGGTCCAGCTCAGGGGCCTCGGCCCGAAGTGCCTGCTCGATGATGGCCAGGTCCCGCTGTTCGCGCTCCGAGAGCATGACCCACCTCCTGGGGTCCTTCTGCTGAGCCTCTACCCGGCCTGTGCTCATGTACCCGTGGCCGCCCGGGATCGCCGTTGTCAGAGCTTTCCCCGCAATACCAGCAGGGACTCCCGCAGCCGTCGCAGCGCGGTGCCCGCGCCGGACAGCGCCGTGGGCGTCGGTCCGCGCAGTTGCGGCGGGTTCCGTTCGTCGAGGCTGCTGACCATGGAGAACAGCTCGGTGGCAATCTGGGACGAGGTCCGGCGAGCTCGCCCTCGGTGGCGACCGCGGCGGAGACGGTCATCCGACGCCGGCCCGGCGCATCGGCAGCCGGGCGGCGGCCCACCGGTCGTCGTCGGCTTCCCTGCGGTCCGCGCTGGCCGAAGCAGCGGCGTCGGCGGCGTTGCGGCGCGCGCGGCGGTGCAGGCCGTCGGATTCGATCGCGGCCAAGGCCTGGACAGCGTGCCGTGCGATCGCCCGCAACACGTTCCAGGTCATGTTTGGCGCGAGCATGAAGCGGTCCTCCAACAGGGCGACGATGCCGTGGAGTTGGCGGCACGTCGCAGGCCTCTGCATCGAGCCGCCGGCAACGCGGCGGCCTGGCGCCCGCCCACGTGGCCACGGGCGGGCGCATCCGACGCTACCCGCCGGTGCGGCAAGCGCCTGTCAACGCGCCCAGGCCGGTCTATTTTCTCGCCCCGAGTGTGCTCGGCCGTCACGGTGTGACAGGCCGGCCGCGGCGCCGCGCAGTGCCAAACCCGGATGCGCCGTCCATCAAAAGAGAGACCCCGCCTGCCCTGAGTCCGGGCGGGCGGGGTCCTGGCGTCTCGAGCCCTACATCGGGGCGGCCTTGATCACGGCGAAGACGGCACCCTGCGGGTCCGTCACGACCGACATCCGGCCGGCGACGAAATCGAACGGCGGGACGAGGACGTTGCCGCCCGCCCTGATCAGCGCGTCCACCGTGCTGTCGGTGTCGTCCACCGAGAAGTAGGTGAGCCAGTGCGGGGGTGCCCCGGGGGGCGCGCTCTCGCCCATGGTGGTCATGCCGCCGACCGAGCGGTCACCCACGTTCATCGAGTGGTAGTCGTCCATGCCCTCCATCGGGACGGAGCTCAGGCCCACGGCCTTCTGGTAGAAGGCCCCGGCGGCGGCCAGGTCCGGGGTGTGCAGCTCGTTCCAGGTGAGCGCGCCGGGTTCGTTGACCACCTGGGCACCCCAGAAGTCGACGGGCTGCCAGACGCCGAAGACGGCGCCGGTCGGGTCGGCCGCCACCAGCATCCGGCCGATGGTGCCCACGTCCATCACCGGGAACATCACGGTGCCTCCGGCGGCGGCAATCGCCTTCTGGGTGGCGTCCGCGTCGGTGCTGGCCAGGTAGGTGGTCCACACCGTGGGCGGCATGGGGTCACCCTCCTGCATCGGCTGGGCCTTCATGATCCCGGCCACCGGCTTGCCGTTCAGGGTGCACACCGCGTACCCACCGAACTCGGGCGAACCGACCTCGCCCTGCCAGCCGAGCAGGTCGCGGTAGAAGTCGAGGGCCGCCTGCTGGTCGGGGGCCATCAGGTCGATCCAGCAGGGAGTTCCGGGTGGGTAGTGCGACGCTGTTACTTCGGGCATCTCGGTCCTTCCGATCACGGTTTGCCCAAACCTCTCGTCTTCGGCCGGCGCCGGCCGTCCGACACGCCACCACGAAGGAGGGAGCCTGACTGCCTGCCAGGTCGTCACCGGTTCCGACCGGGGAGTCGAGACCGAGCCTGGGAATACTGGGAAGGGCTTCGTACGACCGATCTCGGTAAGCAGGTCCGCGAGCGGCATCTGGAAGAGCCGGCGGCGACCAAGGTGGTCAAGGCCCAGCCCTTTCGCCCCGTAGCCTTCGCAGGGTCTACGCGGCCACATTGCGCCGAACACAGGAGGCAACACTTCATGCTGATTGCTCAGCGTCCGTCGTTGACCGAAGAGGTCGTCGACGAGTTCCGGTCCCGGTTCGTGATCGAGCCGCTGGAGCCGGGCTTCGGCTACACCCTCGGCAACTCCCTGCGTCGCACGCTCCTGTCCTCGATCCCCGGCGCTGCTGTCACCAGCATCCGGGTCGACGGTGTCCTGCACGAGTTCACCACCGTGCCGGGCGTCAAGGAGGACGTCACCGACCTGATCCTCAACATCAAGCAGCTGGACCTCTCCTCGGAGCACGACGAGCCGGTCGTGATGTACCTGCGCAAGCAGGGCCCGGGTCTGGTCACCGCCGCCGACATCGCGCCGCCGGCCGGTGTCGAGGTGCACAACCCCGAGCTGGTCCTCGCCACGCTCAACGGCAAGGGCAAGCTGGAGATGGAGCTGACCGTCGAGCGCGGTCGCGGCTACGTCTCCGCCGTGCAGAACAAGCAGGTGGGCCAGGAGATCGGCCGCATCCCGGTCGACTCGATCTACTCGCCGGTGCTCAAGGTCACCTACAAGGTCGAGGCCACGCGTGTCGAGCAGCGCACCGACTTCGACAAGCTGATCGTCGACGTCGAGACCAAGCAGGCCATGCGTCCGCGTGACGCCATGGCGTCGGCCGGTAAGACCCTGGTCGAACTGTTCGGCCTGGCCCGCGAGCTCAACATCGACGCCGAAGGCATCGACATGGGCCCCTCACCCGTCGACGCGGCACTCGCCGCCGACCTGATCCTGCCGATCGAGGAGCTCGACCTCACCGTCCGCTCGTACAACTGCCTCAAGCGCGAGGGAGTCCATACCTTGGGCGAGCTCGTCGGCCGCTCCGAGGCCGACCTGCTCGACATCCGCAACTTCGGTGCAAAGTCGATCGATGAGGTCAAGGCGAAGCTGGCCGGCATGGGCCTGGCCCTCAAGGACAGCCCGCCCGGATTCGACCCCCTCGCCGCTGTCGACACCTTCGCCGCCGACGACGAGACGGACGCCAGGTTCATCGAAACAGAGCAATACTGACTGCGCCGCGCCGGGCCGAGCCACCCAATCCAGTCGCCGCAGGCCAGGGACTCGGCACCATCAACGGCACCATGGGGCAGTCTTGCCAGCGAAGCTAGTGCATGCTCTGAACCGCACCGGCTTGGTCGGAGACTCCAGGTTGCGACTGTGACCTGCGGTTTTGTGGCTGTCAGTTAGTAGTTGGTTTCGTATCCGGCGGCCGGGACATGCCTATTTCACCGTGGAGCCGGCGGTGGTTGTACCAGTCCACCCATTCGGCGGTGGCGAGTTCGGCCTCGGACAGGGTGCGCCAGGGGCGTTGGGGCTTGACCAGTTTGGTCTTATACAGGCCGATGGTCGACTCCATCAGTGCGTTGTCCAGCGCGTCGCCACCCGAGCCGATAGAAGCGGCGAAGCCGGCCCGGTCCAGGTGCCCAGCGAGCGCGAAAGATGTGTATCGCGAACTCGCGTCCGGATGATGCGTCAACTCGCCTGCGGCTGGGCGGGTACCGGTGCGGTGGCGCTGCCACAGGGCCATCTCCAGCGCGGCCAGGACGAGCTCGGTGTGCTTGGTGGTGGCCGCGGACCAGCCGACGATGCGGCGGGAGAAGGTGTCCACGACGAACGCGACATAGACGGTGCCGGCCCAGGCCGCGACGTGGGTGAAGTCCGCGACCCAGGTCCTGTTCGGTGCCGGGGCGACGAAATCGCGTTCGACCAGGTCCGGGGCTCGCGCGGCGGCGGGGTCCGGCATGGTGGTGACGACCTTCCAGCCCCGCACCGCGCCGGTGATGCCCAGTTGCCGCATCAGGCGTTCCACGGTGCAGCGGGCCACCGCTGGGCCCTGCCGGTTCAGTTCACGCCAGACCTTCCGGGCCCCGCAGACACGGTAGACGGTGCGGGCCGTCTTCGGTGCCCGGAAGGGGTTGTCGCTGATTTCGTCGGGTCACATGAGGACCACGACTCCGCGGGACGCCATCCCCCGTCGGCGTAAGTGCTGCCACCACCGTGGGTCTTCGTGATGTGGAATCCCAGCTTTTCGGCCCAGCACCTAATAGCTGGACCTGGCCGTTGGAACACGATCTGCTGTCTCCCGCCGCCCCAGCCGGGGCCACGACGCCCGACGTCAGGAGACAGCAGGCATGCTCAAGCTCCCGAAAAAGCGCCGCGTCGCTGCGAAGGCCGGCATCATCGCCGGTCTGAGCAGTGCCGTGCTCCTCATCGCCCCAAGCGCCGCCATGGCGAACGGCGGCAACTGGGCCGTCCAGCTCGGAGACGGCGGTCCGGCCTGCTACGGCTACACCAACTGGACCAGCAATCACGTCACCGGAAAGATCTACTCCCAGGCTGGCGACAACTGCTTCGTCAGGATCACGCAGTGGTGGCGAAGCAGCGGCGTCCAGACCGGCTCGGACACCGAGTACACCTGGGGAAGCGGAACAACGGCCGTGACCCCGCACAACGGTTACGGCTACTACTACTACTACGGCCCTTCGGGTAACGACTACCTCTGCGTAGAGGTGTACGTGCAGGACAACGACTCCCCGCCGCCGTGGTACGGCTACGTGTACTACGGGACCGGCTGCTGACGGAGGCTCTCGGTCGGGGTGTGAATGCCGATCGCAGCGTTCACAGCCGCCTTCGCCAGATGGGTCACTGACGGCGGGACCGCGCGACTGCCCTGGCCGGACAAGGTGAAGCCCCGGCGCCGCAGTGGGGGCAAGACCGGCGCCGCGTGGTTCAGAACCCGAACGCCCAGGGGTACCGGCTCCGGCAGGCCGAGCGACTGATCGAGGAGGCCAGACTCGCGGGATAGTGCAGGTGGCCCCGCCGACTGATCCTCGGCGAGGCCACCGTTCATGTGCGCTACGGGGCGCCCGTGAGCACCGAGCTTCCGTTGCTACTGCTGTGACCGACAACGTTCGCCGGGTTGGTGGTGGCGGCGCCCGAACCGGTTGCATGTCGGACGGATATCCAACCGGTGCGGGGAGGCGTGGTGGCGGAGCCGGTCAAGGTCCGGAGACTGACCGACCAGGAGGGCCAGCAGTCACAGAAGATCGTGCGCCGGGGCACCGCCCATGTTGAAGAAGACGCGCGTGCTTCCGTCGAGCGCGGCGGCGACGTGGCGGGGGTCGACCAGATCTCCGGCCAGCACCTCGGCGCCGAGGGCCCGCAGTTCCTCCGCGCGTTCGTCCTCCCGACGCACAGTCGCCCGCCCGGTCTCGCCGTGCGCGAGGAGCATCTCGACGACGCGTCGGCTCACTCCCCCGACGCCTCCGCCGCCTGCGGCGGTCACCAGGTAGGCCGGCGTGTGTCGCATGGGGTTCCCTTTCGGCGACGGCGGATTCACAGCCAGGCGCTGAGCAGGTTCTGCCAGGGGTCGCCGCCCTCGCGGGCGAGGTAGAGCGCCTGGGCACTGACCCACAGCACGGTCCGGCCCAAGCGCTCGGGGTAGCGCTCGACCATGGCGTTGAAGAACGCGACGGGGGTCGAATGGGTAGCCAGAGCCGCTGCGGCTGCGTCGAGGTACTGGCGGGTCTCGGTGACCAGGCGGTCGGCGTCGTCGTCGAGCCGCCTGTTCTGATGGCTCGCCACGATGTGGCTCGGGCGCAGCGCCGTGACGGTGTCGATGGCCTTGCGCCATGGGCCGAGGTCGCCGCCCGACTCACCGAGGTAGAGGTGCACGCCGTTGTAGACCACGTCCCCGGCCACGACAAGGCCGAGGTCCGGCACGTGCAGCACACTGCAGTCGTCGCTGTCCGCGTGCCCCACATCGACGAGGGCGAGGTCGTGGCCTTCGAGGCTGATGCCGTTGGCAGGCCAGGTCACGGCCGTCACGGGTGACGATGGGATCTGGCCCGGCCACATCGCATCCCACAGGGCCTCTCGGGCGGAGGCGTTGCCGTGCATCTGCTCGATGGCGCCGGCAGAGGCGACGACCTGCGCGCCGAAGCGGTGGGCGAGGGTGTCCGCGGTGAACCAGTGGTCGCCGTGTCCGTGCGTCGCGACGATGTGCGTCAGGCGCTTGCCGCTCGCCTGGACCCAGTCCCCGACCGCCTGGGCCTGCGCGGTGGTCAGCGGCGGGTCGACCAGGATCGCGTCCCGCCCGCCGTGGACCAGGGTGGTCGCGATCGGCTGGTAGCTGCGCGGCTCCCCATCGGGCAGCGCTCCGGTCCCGCGCATGGGCGTGGGGTCGGAGACGAACACGTCGTAGCCGAGCTGGGGTTCGAAAGTCATGGCACTCCGATCCGGCCCTTGCGGGATGCTCTCGTCGGACTCCCATGGTCGTACCCCACCCACGCGCCGCGCCTCACCTGTTTGTGTGAGACCCGCGCAGGGGCCGGCCCACCCCGGCCGCTCCGGCCTACCGATCGCCGAGGGCGCGGACCAGGTCGATGCCGCGTCCGAGGTTGTCCAGGCGGGCCTGGAGGGTGTCGCCGGCCGGGTAGAGCCGGACCGTGTCCACGCCGGCCTCCTGCCAGACCTTGAGCCGGGCGCGGACCATCTCCTCGGTGCCGATCAGCGTGGTCGCCAGGACCATGTCGTCGGTGACCAGAGCGGTCGCGCCCTCCCGGTCTCCGCTCTGCCAGCGCTCACGAACCTGAGCTGCGACGTCCGCCCAGCCTTGGCGGCTGTAGGCGTTGTTGTAGAAGTTGGTCGAGCCCGAGCCCATGCCGCCGAGGGAGAAGGCCAGCTCCTTCTTCCGGCTGCCCAAGACGTCGGCGAGCCGGTCCTCGTCGGCGACGATGTTGATCTCTGCTCCCTGGCAAACGTCGAGGTCGCCGCGGGTACGCCCGGAGCGGGTCAGACCGGCGTCGAGGTGGGTGAAGTAGGCCTCGGCTCCCTCGGGGACGAAGCTCGTGCCCAGCCATCCGTCGGCGATCTCGCCAGTCAGCTCCAGCATCTTCGGGGACAGGGTGGCCAGGTAGACCGGAACCTCGACCGGTTCCACGCTCAGCCTCATGGGTCGCCCTTCGCCATCGGGCAGCGGGATGGTGAAGTGGCGGCCCTTGAAGGCGATCTTCTCTCCGGTGAACGCGCTGCGGACGATCTGGACAGTCTCGCGCATCCGGGACAGCGGCGCAGCGAACGGGAGTCCGTGCAGGCCCTCGATCACCTGGGGGCCGGACGCCCCGAGACCCAGGAGGAAGCGGCCGCCGGAGAGATGAGCGAGCGTCATGGCCGTCTGCGCGATCGTCACGGGCGAGCGGGTCCCGAGCTGGATGACGCCGGAGCCGAGCAGGATCCGCTCGGTGCGGGCCACCAGAAAGCCGAGCGGACTGGGGGCATCGCTGCCCCAGGCCTCGGCCACCCAGCAGATGTCGAGGCCGAGCCGCTCGGCCTCGACGACGAAGTCGGTCGTCTCGCGCCAGTTCGCGGCCGAGCCCTCGATCGTTGTCGCGGTGCGCATCAGTTTCCCTTCTCCACCAGGTCCTTGATGGCGGCGAGGTTGGCTTTGATGCCGGCCTCCCATTCCCGCAGCCGCACGAAGACGATCTTCTGTTCCTTGTCCGGCATGGCGTCGATGGCGAGACTCAGCCCGGAGCGGGCCGGGCCCATCTGTGCCCACTGACGCAACACGGTGCCTTCTCCCTGCGCTGCCAGGGTGAACCGCCACAGACTGGAGGGGAACAGCGGCTCGCCGACGGCCCAGGTGAACTGCTGCGGCGCCTCGCAGTCGATGACCGTGCTCACCGTCTCCCAGGACCCCAGCGCTTGGTGGGCACTGCGGCCCACGAAGCGGTTGCCCGCCTCCGGGTCGGTCGCGGCTCCGAGCCACTTGACCTCCTAGAGCTCGGCACTGAGCCTCGGCATGAGGTGGATGTCACTCACCCACTCCCACACCCGCTCCGGGGGTGCCTCGATGTAGATGTCCGCGGTCACCATTGGGTGGTCTGCGTAGACCTGTCCCGTCCACTCCACAGCTCTTACCTCCGCAACGCCTGTGACCTCCATAGTTGCGTAAAGAAACTCACTAGGACAAGGGCGGGAGCCGCATCTGCCTGCTGAGTTTCGCCATAGGACCCATAGAATCGGGCCATGAGGCGCACGTCCTTCGCGAACTGGCCCTGCTCGGCCGCCCGGACTCTCGACCTGCTCGGCGACTGGTGGACACCGCTGGTCCTGCGGGAGGCCTACTACGGGATCCGCCGCTTCGACGACTTCCAGCGCGAGCTCGGCATCGCCCGGAACACCCTGGCCGACCGGCTGCGTCGCCTGGTGGAGGGCGGCCTGCTGGAGAAGCACGAGTACGAGACGCAGCCGGTGCGGTACGAGTACCTGCTCACCGATTCGGGCCGCGACTTCTACGGCGTCATCCTGACCATGGTCGCCTGGGGCGACCGCTGGCTCGCCGACGAAGCGGGCCCGCCCGTGACCGTCCACCACGACCACTGCGGCCACGACACCACCGCCGAGGTGGTCTGCGCGCACTGCAAGGAGCCGCTCGACTGGGAGGACACCACCTCCCGGCCCGGCCCCGGCTACCCGGCCAAGCTGCTCAGCCGACCGGACATCCGCAGGCGCTTCCACCTCGACGCCCGGCCGGAAGAGCCCACGCCTCCTTCACACTGAGCGGGCCCCGCAGCCCTCGGCGCCGCCTAGCGTGAGCCATAGGCGGACATGGCGGCCGGCGTCACTCGGAAACCGTCACCAGCTCGCCGCGGTTCATCGCGTTGGCCAGTTGGACGCGCGACTGGATGGCGAGCTTGCCGAACACCATCCGCAGGTGCGTCCCCACCGTGTTGATGGACACCCCGAGTTCGAGGGCCGCGGTGCGGTTGGTGTGTCCGGCCGCGATCAGCAGCGCGACGCGGCGCTCCGCGCCGGTCAGCGCGGCCCAGCCGTTGTCGGGGCGGGTGGTCGTCCGCGCCCACTTGGTGCGCCGGGCACCGGCCTGGCGCATCGCATGCTGGACGTCGTCGCGGTAGACCCGCGCGTCCATCCCCTGGTAGTCGTCCCACGCCTGGTCGAGCAGGGCGAGTCCCTCGTCGCGGTTCCCCTCGGCCAGCAGAGCGCGCCCGTAGCAGTCGGCGCCGACGGCGCGCATGATGGGGCGGGGACTGCGGGCGAGGACCCGCGCGCCCTCGGAGAGCATTGTCAGGTCGCCCTTGTCCCGTCCGCGCAGGTTCAGCGCCACTCCCTCGAAGCTCGCCACCCCCGGGTTGCGTGACGCGGCGAGCTCGGCGATGTCGACAACGGTCCGGATGAAGCCCTCGTCCGCACCAGCAGCGCCGATTCCGAAGAAGATGCCCATCCAGCACGGCCACAGGGGCCAGTAGCTGCACGAGCTGACGGCGCCGGAGACCAGCGGCTCCAGCACGGTGAGCGCCCTGGGCAGGTCGCTCTGGCTCGCCGCGAGCCAGCCGCGCATCACCGTCAGGCCGGGGAGACGGACGTCGTCGTCGGCGTCGACGAGGTGGTCGGCCTGTGCCAGGTGCGTCGCGGCGGTCTCGGTGTCGCCGCGCAACAGGGCCACAGCGATGAGCACGACCAGCGCGTCACGCGCGCAGACACCGTTGCCGAGTTGCCGGCCGAGATCCAGCAGGGTCCGCGCCGCGGACTCGGCATCGTCGCTGCGCCCGAGATTGAAATGCTGCCACATCTGGGCGCTGTGGAGCTCAGGCAGGATCGCGAGGGGGACGTTGCCGTAGTCCGAGGTCGCCTCGTCCAGCAACTGCTGCGCGTGGTCGTACCGGTCGACGAACTGAAGTGAGGTGATCTCCTCGGCGAGCTGGTGCGGACCGGCGAGCGACCTCAGTTCCCGGAAGCTGCGCAGCGCGTCCTGGTGCCGGCCTTCGTTTCGGGCGGCCTCCCCCACGGCCTGCAGGGCGAGGGCCCACGCGTCCCGGTCACCGCTGACCCGTGCCACGTCGAGAGCCCCAGCCGCCTCACGCGCGCCGCTGTCCCCCGCGCCCGACCGCGTGGCGGCGAGGGCGCGGGCCGCCGTGAGACGGGCGCCCACAGCGGGGGTGAGCTCGTCCGTGGCGAGCATCGGGGTGACGCGGGCCAGCAGCTCGCCCGTCCTGCCGCCCAGCCAGAGCGCACGGGCCGCCTCGGTCTCGATCGCACCGGCGAGGTTGGCGTCGTCCACGTGCGCGAGGATGGCGTCGGCGACGCTGACCGCCTCGGCGGCGCGCTGGGTGCGGCGGAGCACGGAGAGGCTGCGTCGGCCCACGTCGAACCATTCGGCCTGTTCCGGTCGCACGGTGCGGAAGGCGAGGGTGGCCAGGTCGCCCGCGTCGGGTGGGCTGGCGTCGGCCAGCTGCTCGGCGGCCGCGATCAGGATGAGGGCGCTGGCGACGTCGCCGCGGGTCGCCGCCGCGCGGGCGTGCGGCGCGGCCAGCAGGGCCTGTCCGGCGTCCAGATGCGCCCGGGCGAAGCGCCCGTGCAGCGCGCGGACCGTCTGCTCGGGCAGGGCCGCGCAGACCGCCTCCCGCACCAGGTCGTGGCGGGGCACGAGGCACTGGTCGTGGACGGAGATCAATCCGGATTCGAGCGCGGCCGCGAGTGCTCCGTCGCGACCGGAGCCGCTCGGTTCCGCGGCCAGTCGCAGTGCCTCCGGGACGCTGAGCGCGCTTCCGCAGACCGCCACCACCCCGACGAGACTGCGCGCCGCCTGGGGCAGACCGGTAAGCCTGCGAGCGATGGCCGCGCCGAACTCCTCGGGCACGGTGTCGGGTTCCCCGCGGGCGGCCGCCCGGGCGAGGTTGTCCAGGACGTCGATGGCCAGCAGCGGATTGCCCGCCGAGGCCTCCAGGAACCTGCGCGTGCGCTCGTCCGGCGCGTGGCCGAGGCGGTCCTGTGCGATGGCCGCCAGCTCGGAGGCCGGCAGCGGCGCGAGCTGGATGTGTTCGAGGCGCGTGGGGACGGGCCCGAGGACGTCGGCGCCGTCGTCGCGCGTCGCAAGCAGCCAGATCAGGGGGAGCCCGAGCAGTCGGCCGAGCAGGGTGCGGATGACGAACGTGCTGACCCGGTCGGCCCATTGCACGTCGTCGACGGCGATGAGGACGGGGCCTTGGGCCGCCGCGCTCTCCAGGGCGGCAGCAATGCGTTCGACCAGCAGCAGCGGCTCGTGCAGGACCTCGAAGATCCCCGCGTACTGCTCCTTGGTGACCAGAGGCTCGGCTCCGGCGCGCAGAGCGGTGATCACGGGCGCGCCGGGGCTGACCTGCTCGATGGGGTCACAGGTGACGAGGGCGGGCCTGACCTGGATCCGGCGGGCCTGGCTGCACACCTCCGCGAGCAGGGCGCTCTTGCCGATGCCCGCCGGTCCGCTGACCAGCACCACCCCTCCGGAGCCGTGTCGCCGCGCGGCGCGGACCACGACGAGGGCCCGCTCCATCGGCTCGCTTCGTCCTCGCAACGGTCGGGGCTGCATCCCATCACTCCTCGCTCCCACGACGGCCGGTCCTACGGGATAAAGCGAAGTCCATCCAGTCGGTCTCCCTTGGCTTCGAATGACAACGATAAAGCGGCCAGAAGGTGTTGAGGCTTCAGTCTGCGGTCCGGCAGAGGTCGTCCACCAAGGCGCGCACATCCACGTCGGGCAGCGTCCAGGGCAGGAAGATCACCCGGTAGATGATGGGGGCGATGACCTTGTCGACGACATCCTCGCCGCGGAACCCGGCGCCGGGGCGGGCGGCGAAGGTCGCCGCCTCCGACCGGCGGGCGCGCAGACAGTCCGATTCGCTCTCGCCGGCCGTGGCCGCACCGCCGCGCAGCAGGGCGGCGTTCACCGGCGAGCGGTAGTGCGCGAGCACGTCCTGCGCCCAGGCCGTCACGTCGGCGGGCAGATCTCCGGTGTCGGGGAGGGGACGATCCGGCAGGCGGTAGGTGGCCAGGTCGTTGATCATGCTGCGGGCATCACCCCACCGCCGGTAGATGCTCGAGTGGTTCACACCCGCCCGCTCGGCGACCATCGGGACGGTCACGGCGTCGCTGCCCTGCTCGGCGACCAGCTCCTCGACCGCCTTCCGGATCGAGGCCAGCACCAGCGCACTGCGCCCGCCAGTCCGGCGTCGCGGGGACGGTTCTGCACTCATGAGCCCATGCTAACGCACAGAGCTTGGCAATAAAGCTCCCGCGGGTCTATGTTCTTCCTAAGGCACAAACCTTGGCCTTTAGGGGAGCTGGTCATGACCGTCACCGAAACACAGTCCGACCGCCGGATCGCAGTCGCAACGCCCGATCACATCGCTCGACCCCGCCGTCGGATTCCCTCCCGCGCGGCCTTCGCCGGCGCCGCAACCGCCTTCGCGGCGCTCTACGTGGCGGCGGGCGCGCCCACGCCGCTCCTGGTCGTGTTCGAGCGACAATGGCACTTCCCCTCCTGGGTCCTGACGGTCGCGTTCGCCGCCTACGCCATCGGCCTGCTGGCCGCACTCCTGGTCGCCGGATCGCTCTCCGACCACATCGGACGACGTCCGGTCCTCATCGCGTCGCTCCTCGTCGAGGTCGGCGCGATGGTCATGTTCGCGGTCGCCCCGAACATCGGCTGGGTCATCGCTGCCCGCACCATCCAGGGCATCGCCACCGGCGCCGCGACCAGCGCCTTCTCGGCCGCGGTCGTCGAGCATGCCCCCGAGCGGCACAAGCGGCTCAGCACGATCATCACCAGCGTCGCTCCCGCCGCCGGACTCGGCCTGGGCGCACTGCTGACCGGCGCGGCCGTCCAGTTCACCAGTAGCGCAGGCCTGATCGTCTTCACGGCACTCGCGCTGGTCATGGCCGCCGGAACCGCGGTCACGCTCTTCTCCCACGAGACCGCCGAGGGCAAGCCCGGTGCGGCCCGCTCGCTGATCCCCCGGATCTCCGTCCCCGCCGCCGCGAGGCGCGAGTACCTGGCGAGCGTTCCCGTGCACATGGCCGCCTGGATGCTGGCCGGGCTGTTCATGGGACTCGCGCCGACGATCATCGAGAACATCCTGCACCTGCACAGCGGTCTGCTGAACGGGGCCACCGCGTTCGTCGAGCCCGCAGCAGCTGCGGCGGCCGGTCTCTTCCTCGGCCGCCTGAGCCCGCGCCGCACCATCGTGGTGGGCGCCACCGGGGTGCTGCTGGGTACCGCGGTGATCGAGGCCGGCGTCGCCGCGCACCTGCTCGCCCTGCTGTGGCTGGGCGGGATCATCGGCGGCGTGGGCTTCGGCGCTTCGTTCTCGGGCTCCATCCGCGCAATCGCCCCGCTGGCGGCGCCCCACGAGCGGGCGGGACTCTTCGCCGCCGTCTACGTCATCGCCTACCTGAGCTTCGGCATCCCGGCGATCATCGCCGGCCTGCTGATCGCCCCGCTGGGTCTGCTCGCCACCGTCCTCGGCTACGGCGTCGCGATCCTGGCGGTGGCAGGGCTCGGACTGCTCGCGCAGCGCCGCGTCGGCGCCCGCGCCTGACCTGACCTGACCTGACCGGACCGGACACGGGCGAAGCCCCTCGTCGGCGACGAGGGGCTTCGCCCTTCGTTCATGCGCCGGACGCGGCTTCCTTCGCGTCCTGCAGGCGGCGCTCGTAGAGCCCGACGCCGACGCAAGCCGCACAACACAGGCCCGCGAGGACGACCGCGTAGCGCCCGGCGAAGGTGCACAGCAGGATCGCCACCGCGGCCGCGGGCAGCACCGCCTGCGCCCAGCCCGTCTTGAAGTGCCGTGCCTGCAACAGCCAGACCAGCACGAAGAACAGCGCAGACGGCACGGTCACCACCGATGCCGCGACCACGGCGGAGACGTGGGCCGCGCCGATGAGCCAGGCGGCGCAGACCTGGATGCCGGCGCCGATACCGGCGGCGGAGGCGAAGACGAAGTAGTGGCCGTAGCCCCACCCCCAGGCCGAGGCCTCCCCGCTCAGCAGGTCGGCGGCATCGTAGGCGAAGTAGATCCACCAGGCCGCGAACACGATCAGCAGCCCGCCGACCGCGAGAGCGATCAGCGTGGCCAGGTGGCCGTGGACCGTCGTCGCCTCCTGGATCGCGACGGTCGCCGCGGCGACCGTCTCACCGAGCACGATGAGCGTGAAGCAGCCGTAGCGCTCGACGATGTGACGCGGATGGAACGGGATGTCCCGGCTGCGCGACGCCCAGAACGGCACCGCCAGCTCCGCCACCACCAGTACCCCGAACGCGATCTGGAACTCGCGGCCGTGGAGCAGCTGTTGGAGCACCCAGGCGAGCTGGACGACGAGCACTCCCCCGCACCAGCGGGCCGTCATCCCACGCATCTCCGGGTTGTCGCGGTAGACGCGGATCAACTGCGTCGCGAAGGCCAGTCGCACGATGACGTACCCGATGACGACGACCGTGATGTCCTGGTGCTCGAACGCTCGGGGCACCCCGGCCGCAATCACCAGCGCGCCGGCGATCTGCGCGAAGGTGGCGAGCCGGAACGGCACGTCGTCCGGATCGAAGCCGGAGGCGAACCACGAGTAGTTCATCCAGGGCCACCAGATCGCGAAGAAGACCGTCGCGAAGGAGGCCAGGCCGTGTCCGATCTGGTCGTGCGCAACCGCCGTCGAGAACTCCCGTCCGGCCTGGGCGATCGCCACCGCGAAACAGAGGTCGAAGAGCAGCTCCAGCGGCGTGGCGACGCGGTGCTCCTCGTCGGAGGGCCGCACGCTCACCGCGCCTCTTGCTCGTGTCAGGCCAGTCATAGCGCCGTAGTGTGGCCTGCTCAGCGGTCCTCGGGGAAGTCGTCGCCGTAGGAGGGCAGTCCGCTCAGCGACTCCGCGCGGGTGGCCTCGGATTCGACGACGTCCCAGTGCTCCGCCAGGAGGCCGTTCTCGATGCGCAGGAAGTTGGCCACGATCCACGGGGGGCCTGGCCGTTGCCGGAGAAGCGTCCGCGCAGCATGACGATGCCGCGCTCCGCCATCGCCAACTCGCACTCGTAGCGCAGGGTGGGCATGCTCCTGGCCCGTTCGAAAATCCCGTCCCGGCCCGGAGCGATGCGCGCGCTGTGCTGGATGTAGTCGGGAGACCACATCCGCTCGGCAGCCGCGTAGTCGCGCTTGTTGAACAAGGTGTCGAACGCCTCCAGGGCGATCGCCTTGTTCACGTCCTCGGCGGAGGTCACGGCCGCATCTCCTTCCCGGGTCGGACGCTTATCGGCGGTGGTCCGCGGCGAGCCTGTCAGCACGACGTGCTCCTGGAGGCGCTCCGATCTGCTCGGAGATCCACGCCGCCGCCAGGCCACTCCACACGGCCGCGTCGCCAGCTCCCTCGGCGAGGCCGAGGCTGTGCGGGCCGTGGGCGAAGACGTGCGCCGTGTGCGGCACCTCGTGCGCGGCGAGGGCCGCGGCGAGGCGGTAGGTGTGCTCCGGGGGGACATAGGGGTCTTCGGCCGTGTGCCACAGGAAGAAGGGCCGCGCGGAGGTCGTCACCAGCCGGTCCAACGACGTGGCGCGCCGCAGCTGCGGGGAGGCGTCGTCGCCCAGCAGGATGTCCTGCGAGGGCCGGTAGGTCTCGGTCTCCATCGAGGTGATCGCGTAGCCGAGGACGGCGAACGAGACCTCCTCCAGCGGCCCGGCGTCGGGCGCGAGCCCCGCATGCCCCGCCAGGTGCCCGCCCGCCGAGAAGCCGATCACGCCGACCCGGTCGGCGCCCTGCCGGCGGATCCGCCGGATCTCGGCCCGAAGGGCCAGCAGCGGGGCAGGGTGGCGCACGTTGAGCGGGTAGCGGAAGACGCTCGCGGACACCCCCAGTCCGGTGAGCCAGTCGGAGACCGGCTCGGCCTCATGCTCGGCGTGCATCGCGTACCCGCCGCCCGGAAGCACGACGACGTGCGTCGCCGCCGACCCCACGTGACCACTCATCGCCGTCCCCTTCCAGCCCGCTCCCGGATCTGTACTCAGGTCATCACGTCGGCGCCTTCCCGGACATCACGCATTCGCGTGAGGGACGGGAGCAGCGGCGGCGTGAACAGTGGAGGGATCCGAAGGCGGCACGCGGTTCGGACCAGCGCAGTCACCCTGGAGAGGATCGGAACGGCCATGGCATCGAGCACCACCTACCTGCACGCGGAGACGTCAACGGCCGAGGGCGCGAACGGCGCCCGCTACGCCTACCGGCGCCTCGGCTCCACCGGCGGGCGTCCGCTGGTCCTGCTGCAGCACTTCCGCGGCAACCTCGACAACTGGGATCACGCCCTCATCGACCCGCTGGCAGAGTCCCGTGACGTCATCACCTTCGACAACGTGGGCGTGGGGGCCACCACCGGCAGGACGCCCAGCACCATCGCCCAGATGGCCGACGACGCCATCGTCTTCATCGAGGCCCTCGGGCTCGACCGTATCGACCTGCTCGGGTTCTCGATCGGCAGCTTCGTCGCCCAGGAGGTCGCCCTCACCCGCGCGGCCTTGGTGACGAAGCTCGTCCTGGCCTCGACCGCGCCGCAGGGCGCGCCCGGCATGCACGGCTGGGCGCCCGACATCATCGCCGCCGTCGGCGAGCCGGAAACCGGCGCCGAGGGCGTCCTGCACGCCTTCTACACCGACTCCGCCGCGAGCCAGGCGGCCGGTCAGCAGTCGCTCAGCCGGATCTTCGGGGGGCGCACCGAGGGCCGCGACACGCCGACCGGTTGGCAAACCCGGAACGCGCAGTACGACTCGGTGCTGAAGTGGGGAACGCCGGACTTCGGGCTTCTGCAGCGGCTCGCGGCGATCGAGCAGCCGGTCTTCGTGGCGAACGGCGACGATGACCGCATGATCCTGCCCTGGTACTCGCACCTCACCGCCAGCCTGATCCCCGACGCGTTCGTCAAGCTGTACCCGGACTCCGCGCATGGGTTCCTCTTCCAGCACGCGCAGGAGTTCGCGGCCGACGTGCACAAGTTCCTGGACGCCTGACCGCCCCGCCCGCGCCGGAGGGCTCACACTGAGGGGACCGCACCCACGCATGCCCAGGCCCTGTCCGACCAGGCGAAAGCAGGCACCAGATGGACGACGTCGCAGGCGATGGCCGTCCGGCGTGGGTTCCGGCAGCCCCGCTCTCGGCCGAGCAGCTTCGGAAGCTGGCGGCGGCGGGCAGCGAGCACGCCGCGCCTGGCGGGGAGGTCCTCTTCGCGGCGGGAGACGCGTCGTACGACTTCTTCGTGGTGCTGGAGGGCTCCGCCGACATCGTGGAACGCCTCGGCGAAGCAGACGAGCGTCTGGTCGCGTCATACGGACCGGCCGAGTTCCTCGGCGAGATCGGCATGCTGACGAGTGAGCGGGCGCGCTTCGACGGCGTCATGCGGACTCCCGGGCGCCTCTTGCGCGTGCCGCTGGCCCAGATCCAGACGCTCGTCGCGCAGGACCCTGATCTCAGCGAGTACATCCTGCGCACGTTCCTCGGACGGCGGGCGAACCTGCTGCGCAGGGGCGCGGGGCTCACCCTGATCGGCTCTCGCTACGACGAACGGTGCCGCGCGCTGCTGCAGTCGTTCTCCCGCAGCAGGGCCGGCCTCACCTGGATGGACCTGGAGGACCAGACCGACGCCGAGGCGCTGCTGCGTGAACTGCGGGTGCCAGTGACCGATCTGCCCATCGTGCTGATCCCGGGCCGGCCGCTGCTGCGCAACCCCCAGCCGGCCGACATCGCTGCCGAGTTCGGGGAGCCGTCCGGCAGGGCCGACGGCGGCTTCGGCGACGACGACATCTGCGACCTGCTCGTCGTGGGCGGCGGACCCGGCGGCTTGGCCGCCGCGGTCTACGGCGCGTCGGAGGGGCTGCAGACCGCGCTGCTCGACGCCGCCGCGTTCGGCGGCCAAGCCGGCACGTCGTCGAGGATCGAGAACTACCTCGGCTTCCCGGCCGGGCTCTCCGGTGCCGAGCTCGCCGCTCGAGGCGCGGTCCAGGCTGCGAAGTTCGGCGTCCGGCTGCATCGCAACGCCCGCGCGACCGGCTTCGCGAGCGAGGGCGACGTGCACGCGGTGACCTGCGACGACGGGAGGACGTTCCGGGCCCGGAGCCTGATCATCGCGACGGGCGCCGAGTACCGGCGCCTGGCGGTGCCGGGCATCGCGGCGTGGGAGGGCAACGGGGTCTTCTACTCCGCGACGGTCCCCGAGGCGCGCCACACCGACGGGCAGCCGGTGGCGGTGATCGGCGGAGCGAACTCCGCCGGGCAGGCGGCCTTGTTCCTGTCCCGGACCTCCGACCCGGTGCACCTCCTGGTTCGGGGCAAGGACCTGGACCACTCGATGTCGCGCTACCTCATCGACGCGGTCGCCTCGAACCCCAGAATCCGGGTCCGGGTCCACACGGAGGCGGTCGGCCTCACGACGGATGCGGCGCTGACCGGACTGACGGTGGTGGACCGGGCCACCGGACGGCACACGTCACTGGACGTCGGCGGGGTCTTCGTGTTCATCGGCGCGACGCCCTGCACGGACTGGCTCGGCGGCCAACTGGCCGCGGACCCCAAGGGCTTCCTGCTCACCGGGCACGACCTCGACACCGTCCCGACCGGTCGCCACACGCCGCGCTTCCCCTTCGAAACAAGCATGCCGGGCGTCTTCTGCGTCGGTGACGCGCGCAGCGGCAGCGTCAAACGTGTCGCCGCGGCGGTGGGCGAGGGGTCAGCGGCAGTGCGGCTGGTCTTCGAACGGCGCAGGGCCGACGGCACGGACCTGCTCGACCCCCGACCATGACCTCACCCGTTCATGTGAGAGCGCGGTTCTGACCGACGGGGACAGACTTCCAGGCAGGCCGATCCCGACCCGCCTGGGCCACTACCCTCCCGGACTGTAGGTGCTGAACTCATGCCCATGATCGACGTCTACGCCGCCGCCGGAACGTTCGGCGACGCCAAGAAGCTCGCCCAGACGCTCGCCGCCACCCTGATGGAGATCGAGCGGGTCCCGGACATCCCCATGTTCCGCAAGAACACGGCCGCCTTCGTGCACGAGCTGGCTGCGGACCACCTCACCAACGTGGACGGCGACAGCAGCTACATCCGCGTCCAGGTACTGACGAACGCACATGCGCTGGACCGGGAGAAGCAGCTGGCGGTCGTCTCCCGCTTCACCGAGCTGGTCGCTGACGCGTCCGGCGACCCGACGGCGACCGAGCGGACCTGGGTCCTGCTCACCGAAGCCCCCGACGGCGGCTGGGGACTGGCCGGCCACGCAAACACCAACGCGGACCTCGTCGCCGCGGCGCGCTCCGAGATCGGCGCGATCGTCGCAGCGAAGCAGGCCAAGCCGTAGCGGTGGCGTTGACGGTCTGATCTGGGGTCTGGCTCAAAACCTGAGCCAGACCCTCCCGGGGTTCTGGTCCAACTTCTGTGGGGTGGTGCCGCTCCGTAAGTTCTGGGACCCGACCCTGCCTACCGCTTCCCCTTTTGGCCCCCTAGCATGGCCGACCCACGAGCAGCACCGGCATGAGGATCAAACCATCATGAGTCGCGAACCCGACCCAGCCGTCCTCTACCCGGAGGTGGCCGCCCACGGCAGCCTCGCCGCAGCCCTCCAAGCCGAAGCCGCGGCCGAAGGCATGTCACTTCCTCTGGCCATCTCCCCGTCCGATCCACTGCGTCATGCCACCATCACCAGCGTCGTCCCGCATCGCCACTCCGGCTACATCTCCGCGTGGCGGCATGAGCGAAAGTGGTCTATCTGGGGATCGTCCAACGACAGGCTCATGGTCTGCGGCAGCACCGAGGACATACGCGACCTTCCCCGAGTGATCCGCGGCTGGGCAGAGGGAGCAAGCCTCGACGAGATCGGACAGGCCGCGACCTTCGACCTTCTGACTGGACGTTTCGAGGTCCCCGACAACCACCCCGCCGACGTCATCGCATCGGAGTGGCAGTCGCTGCTGAAGGACGCGGATCGCGCCGAGTGGCCCCAGTACAAGGCGCTCGTCGAGTTCGCACACGCCGAACCGCAGCTCCAAAGGCTCTACCCCTACACCAGCCACTGGGCACTGGGCTTCGCCGAGCAGCCCGATGGCTTGTACTCCACCCCGTCCTTCGTCTCGATCGACTCACCCCAGGGATCGGGCAACTACGTCATCAGAGAACGGTGGAACGGCCCCGCCCTACACCAGGTCACCACAGCCGCCGACGCAATCGCCATCGCCGTGGGCCAGATCCCTTCAGCCATGCTCCACACGTCACCTGAGCACCCTGCACGAAACTCGTGAGCGCAACTTCGGCGAAGCAGACGGGGTCAAGCCAGGAGAACTCGCTTCCGTAAGAGGCTGGAGCCGGCCCGGCCGCACATCTGACGTTTAAGAGCAATAGTCAATACCTGTGGATCACGGCTGCTTGTCGGTGCTCGGAGCTACTATCCGGCGCATGACACAACATATCGATGAGGATCTGCGCGGTGCGGAGTTCCGCGAGTGCGATCTGACCGGGGCACGCCTGATCGGCGTCGTCATGCAGGATGCCGTGGTCGACGGCCTCGTCACCAATCTTGTGGTGAACGGCGTGGAGGTCACCGAGTACGTTGAGGCGGAGCTCGACCGGCGTCATCCGGTGCGGGTGCTGATCCGCTCCGGAGATCCTGCCGATCTGCGCACGGCATCGCGTCAGCTTCGTGCCGGCTGGGCGACCACGCTTGAGCGGATCCGCCGTACGCCCGGCCTCGAGCGCCGCAGCGTGAACGGCGAGTGGTCGGCGGTGCAGACGATGCGCCACCTGGTCTTCGTGCATGACTCGTGGTTCCGCCGTTGCTGCCTGGGCTCGACGGAGCTGTTCACGCCGATGGGTGTCGGGCCGACCGTTGAGCCCTACCGTGGAGCGCATGGGGTCGACCTCTCGCTCGACCCGACACTCGATGAGATCGTGAGCGTGCGTGACGCACAGGCGGCCGAGCTCGAGGCCTGGCTAGACGAGGTCGACGCGGCGCAGCTCGCAGCGCTGGCTCCGGTGCCCGACGACGATGTATGGCCGCCGTACGCTCGGGGCCGCTCGGTGCGGCAATGCCTCGGCACGGTACTCAACGAGACGTTCGAGCACAACCGCTTCTGCGTACGCGACCTCGATCTGATCGAGGCACAGGACGCCGCGTAGCGCCGGTGATGAGCCACAGCTGGGCGTGGTACGCCTCGACGGCCTAAGCTTGATCTTTAACGAGTGCGGCCGTAGTGCTGGTCGAGTGTGTCGGCGCGTTTGACGGTCTTTCCCGGCGTGTGGCGGGGCGCTCTCGTTCGGTTGCTCGACCCGGGAGGGCGCCCCGGGCCGGGGCGGGTGGGTTTCGGTGCAGCCGCGGGACGGGCCACCTTCGCGCGGATGTTGCGAAACCCTCTCCGGACCCGGGCAGGCGTCAACTTGTCTGCGGGCAATGAACGTTCCCACGGCCGACGCAAGTCCTTCGCGGCGGCGCGGGCCAGCCACAGCTGGGTGTGCACGGCGATGATCAGCCACGTCCACACGTCAGCGCTGGTCGGCTCCCGCAGCCTGGGTGCTGTCCAGCCCAGCGTCTGCCTCAACAGGCGAAAGGTGTGCTCCAGGTCGAATCGGCGCAGGTAGGCCTGCCAGAGTTGGTCGACGTGTCTGGCGTCGGCCCCTGTGCGTGAGGACCACAGCCACAGTGGGTCCGGATCGCGCCCGCCGGGCAGGTGGTCGACGGTCAGGCGGACCAACAGGCCGTGGAGGATGGGGAGTTCGGCGTTCTGGTCTTCGATCCAGGCCGAGCGGCGGGTCAGCCGGGGGTGGAGCCGATCCCAGGCCCTGGCTGTAGCGGTGCCATAGCGCGGAGCAGCCGGTCGGCCGCGTCCCCCTCGGCCGAACGGGCCCGGAACTCGCACAACACCGACGGGTCGAATCCGGGATCGTCCAGTTTCCAGGCCCATCGCATACTTCCAGTCGATGCGCGTGCGGACCGCGTTCGCGGCGGCCCGGTCGGACAGGTTCTCCGTGAACTGCAGCACGCTGGCCGGCGTCTGGAAGCTGGCTGCCGTGCAGGTCCGTCAGCATGTGGGCGGAGGAGCGCATGTGCGCGGCGAGGGCGGTGCCGCGGCGACGGCCTCCACCACGCGGTCCAGGCCGTCACCCACATGCACAACCTCGCCCGCACGCGTGGAACCGCAGCTCCGAGCACACAACCGCCTGCCCGCCCACCGGGTTGTGCAACACCCTTCAGATGGAGATCGAAGGCGACTCTCCTCCGTACCAGTAGGTGGGACTGGTGAAGTAGGAGACCCCGTAGTAGGTACCGGAGCCGGGGAACACGATGTTGGTCCCCGTGTCGCTGCTCGACCCGTTCACGATCTGGCAGTTCCGGCTTCCGGGGACGAGGTTCTGGTTGCTGTCCACGATCTCGACGCACATGTTGATGGACGTGTTGTTCGAGCCGTACGTCTGGACATCTGCCCAGATACCACCCGCGCCGTCCCCATCGATACACGTGCGGACCGAGAAGCCGTCCTTGTCGTGGTAGACGCAGCCACCACCGGTCTGCGCGGCCGAGGCGGTGCCGGCAGCGCCGACGGAGATGCCCGCTACCAGTGCCAGGGCTGCGGTGCCGCTGGCGACGACCCGTCGGAGCGTCATGGTTCGTTCCTCTCGCTGGTGAACAACGAATTTGAGGATCGAGCGTGTGCGAGGCGACGGCCAGGCCTTTGCATCAGGATGCAAAGGCTCCGCGGCTGGGGGCTGGCTGGGTCGTCGGGCCGAGACCGCGTAGAAGAAGCAGCCACCCTCGAAGACCCGGTCCCGCGAGTACGCCAGCCATCCGTCGCAGAGGGCAAGCCGCGATCGACGCCTCGGTTCACGCCGCTGGTGCGCGCCCGGCCGGGCGCGCACCTGTGCACTGTCGGGCGCCCCCGTTGGGTGCGGACGAGATTCGCCGTCTGGGCATCAAGCGCGCGCAAATCTTTGAGGATGGTCCGACAAGGGTGCGTCAGAATGGCCGTGCGCAGGTCGAATGTCCGTGTTGGGTGAAATGCCGAAGGATTCCTCCCCGCAGAGAAGGCTCGCCGACCATGTCGCTCCTGTCCCCCAAGAAGGACACCGCTCCTGATGCCCCGCAAGTGCCTCTGCATCCGGCTGGGGTGAGTGGTACTCATCGGCGGGTGGCAGCTGGGCTGCTCGAACCCCGGATGCTGCTGAGCTGCCTGCCGGAGGCGCTGCGCAAGCTCCATCCCCGCACGATGGCGAAGAACCCGGTGCTGTTCGTCGTCGAGGTCGGCGGTGTGCTCACCGTGCTGTCCGCGGTGATGAACCCGAGCGTGTTCGCCTGGGTGATCAGCCTATGGCTCTGGTTGACCGTGGTCTTCGCCAACCTGGCCGAGGCCGTCGCCGAGGGCCGGGGGCGGGCACAGGCCGTGAGCCTGCGGCGGGCGCGCACGGACACCACTGCACGTCTGCTCAAGCTCTGGCGGCCCTACCAGCAGGACTACAACCACGAGATCATTCCCGCCTCGGAGCTGCGGCCGCTGGACTGCGTGCTGGTCGAGGCCGGGGAGATCATCCCAGGAGACGGGGACGTCATCGGCGGGGTCGCCGCCGTGGACGAGTCCGCCATCACCGGCGAGTCGGCGCCGGTGATCCGCGCGGCCGCGAGCGACACCTCCGGCGTGACCGGTGGGACCAAGGTGCTCTCCGACCGCCTCGTCGTGCGAATCACCTCCCGGCCCGGCCAGACCTTCATGGACCGGATGATCGCCCTCGTCGAGGGCGCGATGCGACAGAAGACCCCGAACGAGATCGCGCTCAGCATGCTGCTGACCTCGTTGACGATCATCTTCGTCCTCGTCGTCGTCACGCTCCAGCCGATGGCCTCCTACGCGGGTGCCGAGCAGAGCACGGTCGTGCTGGTCGCGTTGCTGGTGACGCTGATCCCGACGACCATCGGCGCGCTGCTGTCCGCCATCGGGATCGCGGGCATGGACCGCCTGGTGCAGCGCAACGTGCTGGCCATGTCCGGCCGGGCTGTCGAGGCGGCCGGGGACGTGTCCACGCTGCTACTCGACAAGACCGGAACCATCACCTTCGGCAACCGCCAAGCGACCGCCTTTCTCCCGCTGCCCGGTGTCGATCCGCTGCAACTCGCGCAGGCGGCGCAGGTGTCGAGCCTGGCGGACGAGACGCCGGAGGGGAGGTCGGTGGTGACGCTCGCCCAGCAGGAGTACGGCCTCGAGGTGCCCGCCGACGGCGCGCTGGGCCAGGCGACGTTCGTGCCGTTCACCGCGCAGACCCGCATGAGCGGGGTGGACATGTGCTGGCAGGACGGGACAGTCACGCGGGTGCGCAAGGGCGCAGCCGCGTCCGTCGCCGGTTGGGTCGCCCAGTGCGGCGGGAGGGTCCCGGCCGAGTCGGGCGGCACCGTGGACGCCATCGCCGCGGCCGGCGGCACTCCGCTGCTGGTCGCCCTGGAGGACCCCTACGGGATCGCTGTCCTCGGTGTCATCCAGCTCAAGGACGTCGTCAAGCCCGGCATCCGCGAGCGCTTCGCCGACCTGCGCCGTATGGGCATCCGGACCGTCATGGTCACCGGGGACAACCCGCGAACGGCCGCGGCCATCGCGGCGGAGGCGGGCGTCGACGACTTCCTCGCGGAGGCGACCCCCGAGGACAAACTGGCGCTGATCCGCCGCGAGCAGGAGGACGGCAAGCTCGTCGCGATGACCGGCGACGGCACCAACGACGCGCCCGCGCTCGCGCAGGCCGACGTCGGCGTCGCGATGAACACCGGAACCTCGGCCGCCAAGGAGGCCGGCAACATGGTGGACCTGGACTCCAACCCGACGAAGCTGCTGGAGATCGTCGAGGTCGGCAAGCAACTGCTAATCACCCGCGGGGCGCTGACGACGTTCTCGATCGTGAACGACGTGGCGAAGTACTTCGCGATCATCCCGGCCATGTTCGCGGCCGCCTACCCGGGCCTGGCCAGCCTCAACATCATGGGCCTGCACAGCGCCCGCTCCGCGGTCGTCTCCGCCATCATCTTCAACGCCGTGATCATCGTCGTACTGATCCCGCTCGCGCTGCGCGGGGTTCGCTACTCGCCCTCCTCGGCCGCGGACTTGCTGCGCCGGAACCTCCTGGTCTACGGGGTGGGCGGGCTGGTCCTGCCCTTCGTCGGGATCAAACTCATCGACCTTACGGTGGTCCAGTTCATCCCCGGGCTCGGTTGACGTGACACGCGGAGCCACGGCGTCGGCCGCCCGACGACCCGCCAACGGCCGCGGCTGCTCCGACGGCTCCGTGGCCGCCCGCTCGATCCCACTCAGTCGGGCGAGTTGAACAGCTCGATCCCGGCAACCACACGTCCGGCCCGACCCGCGTGCCACGCACGCTCCGGCGCTCGCCATCGGAGCGTGCGGGCTCCTTCACCCAGCAGCACCAAGGCGATCAGCATCGCAGCGACCGGATCCGTCCACCACCAGCCGAACCGCTCGTCAGCGGCGAGACCCGCCAGCGCGGCCAGCGCGAGGGCGCCCCCGACGAGGCTGAGGATCCCGTCGCCGCGCAGGGCCCGATGACCCAGGAGGCGGCCCAGGCGCAGCTTGACCGCGCCGAGGGCCGGCAGCACCACGAGCGAGCCGGCCAGCAGGGTCAGGGAGGGGCCGCTGCGTGCCAGATGCGCCCCGTTCGCCAGCAGCGCAGCCGCCTGCGCCAGCACGTAGGCGGCCGCCGCCAGCATCGTCCCCGCAACGGCCCGCGTGGCGACACGCTCGTACCGGTTCCGGGCGCCGGAGGTGCGAGGACGGTCGCGATCGCCTCTGAACAGCCACACCAGGACGGCCGAGGCCGCCCCTTCGATCACCGAGCTGAGCCCGAACGCGAGCAGGGACAGCGAACCAGTGATTGCTCCGGCGGCCAGTGACGTCAGGCCTGCGAACGCCGCCCAGGCGACGGACGCGGTGCAGACGATGACGGCTGCTTCCGCCCGCCGGGCGCGCGACTGCTGCGGGTCGCCGCCGCGCGCCGGCCGCCTCACTGCCTGGACCAGCCCTCTCAGCATGCTCTCCCCGACGCTGTGCATCTCTCCTCCGCTCTGCGGCAGCCCTGCGCCTGGCTCTACGCCACAAGCGTCTCGGCTGCCCCGGCGGCGCGGGCCGGGCCCCGCGCGTCTTGACGCAACCCCGACACACGGGAGCCGAATCCTGACGCCTTCCATACGGGTGCGAACCACCGCTGCCGCACACGCGCGGCGGGCGCCGCCCCGGGCTCCTCACGGAGACTCGGGGCGACGCCCGCTTACGACAACGCGGGGACCACGCCCCGGCGGTCACAGCAGCCCCTCGGCGATGGGCCCCATTGCCAGCGCGGGCAGGATGCTGAGCAGCGCGGCGCCAGAGGCCAGGGGCACGAAGTTGACGCCGTGGGCGCGGAGCACGCCGACCGTGACAATGCCAGGCTGCTGCTTGGCCGGCCGGCCCGCGAGGGCGAGGGCGAGGGCGAGGGCGAGGGCGAGGGCGAGGAGGAACCACCGGGACGTAGCGCCCGATGAGCGTCGCCGCGCACGTCACCAGGTTCCGGAAGCCGGTGGCGCCGTTGAAGCCTGCCATGGCCCCACCGTTGCTGTCGACGTTGCTGGTGCAGGCGTGGACGAGCTCGCTCAGGCGACCGGGGCGGTCCCTCGCCGGTCAGGGGACCGGAGGAGGAAATATCAGGCGTCGGCTCAGAGCCCGACGTCGCGGCTGCGCACGTCCGCCAGGGACTCGCGGCGTACCAGGAGACGAGCGGTGCCCCCCGTGACGGCGACCACCGGGGGCCGGCCAACGAGGTTGTAGCCCGAGGCCATCGACAGGTGGTACGCGCCGGAGGCCGGGACGGCGAGCAGGTCGCCGGGGCGGATGTCGGCGGGCAGCTCCACACCGGAGGCGATCACGTCGCCGGCCTCGCAATGCCGGCCGACGACGTCGACCGGGCGCAGCTCCGCGCTCGCGGTCCGGCCGACCAGGCATGGGGCGTAGCGGACGCCGTACAGCGCGGGACGCGGGTTGTCGCTCATGCCGCCGTCGACGGCCACGAAGGTGTGCCGGCCGCTCTGCTTGACCGCGAGCACGCGGTACAGCGCGATGCCCGCCGGGCCCGCGATCGCGCGGCCGGGTTCCAGCAGCAGTCGCGGTTCGGGCAGGTCCACCGTGGTGCACGCGGAACGGAGTTCGGCGCGCACGCGGGAGGCGAGCGCCCGGATGTCGAGGGCGTCCTCGCCGGGGCGGTAGGCGATGGCGTGACCGCCGCCGAGGTCCAGCTCCGGCAGGAGGACGTCATGGGTCTGCCGGGTCCAGTGCAGCAGCGCGACCATCCGCCGCACGGCCTGCAGGTACGGTTTGGCACTGTCGATCTGCGAGCCGAGGTGGCAGTGCAGGCCGACCAGCTCCAGCCTGGGCTGCTCCAGGACACGGGCGATCGCCAACTGCGCCGTGCCGTCGGTGCTGGAGAGTCCGAACTTCTGGTCCACCGTGCCTGTGCGCACCGCCGGATGGACGCCCGCGGCGATGCCCGGCGCGATCCGCAGCAGCACGCGCTGCCGGCTTCCGTGCGGCACCAGGGCAGCGATCCGGGCGATCTCGGTGGTGCAGTCGATCACGATGCGGCCGACACCCAGGCGCAGCGCGGCCTCCAGCTCGTCCGGGCTCTTGGCGTTGCCGTGGAGCACCATGTGCTCGGCGGGGAAACCGGTGGTGACGGCGAGCTCCAGCTCGCCGCGCGAGCAGACATCGAGGCCGAGTCCTTCCTCGGCCACCCAGTGGGCCATGGCCCGGCACAGGAAGGCCTTGGCGGCGTAGTACACCTCTGCGTCCGGGAACGCCTCGCGGTAGGTACGGCAACGGGCCCGTACCTCGTCCTCGTCGACAAGGTAGACGGGGGTGCCGAAGCGCTCGGCTGCCTCGGCGAGCGAGACCCCGCCGACAGTGAGATCCCCGTGCGCGGCCGGCCGCGTCGACGCGGGCCAGACCGGGAAGCGAGGGCGAGTCGCCTCGAGGGTCTCGGGACGCGGAAAGGTGGTGGTCATCGAAGCCTCCTCAGGCGACGCGCGGGCGGGCTGCGGCGCGCGCGGACGCGGGCGCCGCGGAGCGGAGCGCGGGCCACCGGTCCGGCTGCTCCAGGGCCTCGACGGGCGGGGCCGCCAGCTGCGGGTCGACCGTCAGCATCGCGACTCCCAGCGCCGCGAGCATCCGTCGCAGCGCCGGCTCGGCGATGGTGACGCTTCGTTGCCTGGATCCGAGCACGGCGGACAACTGGCGCCCGCTGGTGAATCCGACCGCCGTGCGCGCGCCCAGCGGCGTGCGGAACAGGCGCAGCACGTCCCCGGCAGGACCCGGCCGGACCGGGACCAGAAGCAGCCCGGCCAGGACGCGTTCCTCGGGCTCCGGGTCGTCGCCGTTCAGGTACGCACTCATCGTCAACATCCTTCGGCGAAGCATGGACAGGTTGTCAGGAGCCGGACTCCGCAGACGCGGGCCGTTCCTGCCACAGACGCTATTCCCGCTGATCCCGGGCCCGGGTACGGCCCTGACGCGTTCCTGACGCGGGGCGGGGGAAAGTTGTCGTCGCAGTGGCGGTCCAGTGGCGGCCGTCACATCACTGGGTGCTCACCGCTCCCGCGCGGCACAGCCGCAGGGTGGCACGGGTCTGTTTTCCGGCGGTTGCGGGCCAGGTCGCCGGTGCCGTGCCAAGACGGCGTCAAAAGATCCTCGATCGGCGTAAGGCCCGCGTGAGGAAAGGCGTTCGCACACCGCGCCGGGGTGTTGAATCCCTGCTGGCGGGGCTCGCCGGGCTTTCCCGCTCACGAACCGGTAGGCCCCGCCTCCGAACACCCTGCGGGCCCGATCCGACGGCCCTTTCGGGCCCGCAGGGCAGAATGTCCGGCCGGTGGCCGGGAGCCTGGGCAGCGTCCCACCGCCCCGGCCGGATCTCCAGCGCCTGTCCGTCTGGCGGCGCGGGGCACGTCAAGGCGGCGTCAGGGTCCGCGGTGGTCGCGCTGGGATCGCGTCAAGGGACGGAGCACGCGGGCGGGCAGGGTGCTCTCCTGGATCTTGAGAGCGGTGCCGAGTCCAGGCATCGCGTCCAGCCGGGAGGCGAGTGGGATGAGCCAGCAGGTGACGACCCTGGAGCAGGGGACGGTAGCGGCGCCGGACGCCGGACCGGGGCTTCGCCGGCCCGAGCATGCGGTCCCCCTGCCGACCGCGCCCATTCGCGTGTGCGCGCCCGAACCGGCGGAAGACGGGGAGTGGAACGCGCACGCCCACTGCCGGATCGCGGCGCGGTTCCTGATGTGACACACGGGCAGGAGCCTGGCCCCCCGAATCGCGGGAACACCTCCCCGGCGGCGGTGCCCGGTTCGGGGCGTCCGGCTTCCCCACCCGTGGGCGGCCGCCGTTCTGCGCCCGGCCCTTCCGACGACGGCGGCAGGCCGTCCGGCTACCAGAACCGCCCTGCGTCTCGGAAGATCATCGACCGGCATACGGGACGGGCCCGGGAGGAGGGCACTGCCCGCCCTTCCCAGGCCGTCCACGATGACCGCTCCTGCCGCGGCGGCTTCTCGGGATCAGTGCCAGTTCTGGTAGAGGTTTGTGTTCTGACCGGCTGGCCCGCTGTAGTCGCAGGTGTGCACGTACATGGAGCCGGAGCCGTTACCGTCCAGGCACATACCGCTCCCGGCGTTCATGAAGGCCTGGCCGTTCACACCGCCGTGGACGTACCACTGCTGGGCGTTGCTGCCGTTGCAGTCGGACATGTAGACCTGGTCCCAGTCGCTGCTGCCGTCCTCGGTGATGCACTGCCCGTCGAAGTAGCTGCTGAACTTGACCGTGTAGCCGTTGGAGATTTCGGTGAAGTAGCGGAACGGGTTGTCGTGCGCGGTGCCCTGACAGTAGGCGCCGATCAGGCCGGAGAAGCTCGAAGGGTCCACGGAGAAGCAACGGTTGCTTCCACGGCTTTCCCATGACCCGAACGTGTTGGCACTGGCGGAACCGCTGGCTGCCGCGATGAGACCGAATGCCATCGCCACGGCGAGCACCAGCTTCGAGATCTTTTGCATCTGTTCAACCTCCCCCTGGTTGTGTTCGAGTCGGGACTTTTTCAGAGGTTCTCCCCTGTGTCAACGCCCTGCGCCAAGGCTTCCATTGGGGATGAGGAGCAGCCCCGGTAACGCATTAAGAACGTGTGCGGAACGGCGTTAAGCAAAGCAGGGATTAAGCCAAGTGCAACGGCCTTTCTCCACACATCAGATCCCGCCCGGCACTGCACCTGACTACCGCCCAGGTAGACGATCACCGGGCCGAACAGGACGAAGACGCTGCGCCTGGAAGCGGCCGCGCCAGGGCTCTCGCAGTGGCCGTCGTCACAGCGGCCACAAGGCCGCGTCAAGAGCTGGGCGGACGACGTACGGGAAGCGTCAAAGTGGCAGGGGACCCACTCGTGGATACGTTGGAATGGCTTGCGACGGTCCCCTCGACCGTCGTCCATTCGTCTCAGGAGAAGTGAGTTCGCCATGTCCCACTCGGGGCGCGTCGTCGTCGGAGTCAGTGGAACGCCGACCAGCCTGCAGGCGCTGCGGGCGGCCGCTGCGGAGGCCCGCCGGTCCCGGTCTCAGCTGGTCGCCGTCCTCGCCTGGACGCCGCCCGGCGGCGAGATCTCCTACCGGCGCGCGCCCTGCCCGCCGCTGCTGCGGATCTGGGAGGACGAGGCGGCGTGGCGGCTGCGCAACAGCTTCGACGAGGCGCTCGGCGGGGTGCCGCAGGACCTGCCGGTGGAGTTGGTCTCGATACGCGCCGAGGCCGGGTCCGCACTCGTGCACGTGGCCGACCGGGCCGACGACCTGCTGGTGGTCGGCGCCGGGCCGCGCGGCGGATGGTCCCGGCTGTTCCACGGTTCGACGACGCGGTACTGCGTCGGCCACGCCCGCTGCCGGGTGCTGACCGTCCCGGCACCCGAACTGCTCGCCGCGCTGCCCCGGGGCGTGCGTCACCGCGTCCCCCTGGCTCCGCGCGAGCTCACCACCGCCGTCCTGCCGGCCACGCCGGATCGCGCCCCGCACTGATCCTCACCCCTGGTCGGACGGCGGCAAGGGCTCGGCATCGGCCGTTGCGGTCGGGTCGGGCGCAGCGGGGGTTTGGCGGTACAGCCCCGGACCCCCGAAACCTGCTCCCGCTCATGGACGCAGCCGTCCTGCTCGGCCTGGCCCGGAGCGCCCGGCTGACGGTCACCGACGCGGGCCGGGGGCTGACCGCCGCCGACATCCTGACCAGCAAGCAGCTCTTCGCCCACCCTGCTGCGCGGCGCGACCCTTGGTCGGCGCGGTCGTGCAGGCGCTGGCGGCCACCGACGACCACCGGCTGCGCGCGGGCTTCTTCCTCGACCTGCTGTGGCGGGGGTACTCCACCGAGGAGGCCCGCACCCAGCTGGACACGGCCATCGACTGGGGACGCTCCGCGGAGCTGTACGACTACGACCACGACGCGGCCGCCCTCACGCTGGAACCGGGTACTCAGGCCCATCTCTGACGGGACTTGGATCAGCGCGCGGCAAGGACTCGTCAAGATCACCTGGTCCCGCGTACAGGGCCCGTCAAAGCCGTGAGCGGCCACCCGCCGCTGCGGTGGAATGACCTCGGAGGGCGGCCCGCCCACGGCCGCCGCGAACACGGGGGAAGACATGGCCCAGCTCCTGATCGAAGAGAACTTCCAGCACCTCGACGGCGTGGACGTGGAGGAGTTGATCGAGGCGTTCGGCGAACTGGGCCTGACCACCGAGCCGACGCAGCCACGCAGCACCCAGCCGCGTCGCGGCTGGGTGCTCCAGCTGCACCTGCTGAGAGACGACGCCGCCCTGCTGACCCAGGAGTTCCTCACCGGGCCGCTCGCGAACGCGGTGCGCGGCGTGCTGCTGCGGCAGCACGCCGTCGGGGGCGGCGGCACCAGCGTGCGCGAGCGCACCCTGCCCGCGCGGATCGACATCCACGGCCGCGACGGGCGGGTGCTCGCCTCAACACCGCTCAGCGCCGAGCGCTGACCGCGGAACCCGAGCGCCGACCGTCAGGCCAACGGTGCCGCCTCAGACGGATTCATCTGACGCCAGCCCTGCATTCCTCGCACATCCCAGTGTGAGCAGTCCGCCCTGACGCGTTCCAGAAGCGGCAACAGGGGTTGTTGTCGCGGCGGTGTCGGTGACGTGACGGAGGCCACCGATTCACCGTTGTCGGCCCGTCCACCCGATCCTCGCCTGGCCGTCCTGGAGGTGGCCGGCGGAGGATCCGCGAAGATCGCGTCAAGAGATCCGGGTTCGGCGTCAGGTCTGCGTGAGGAAGGGCGCGGCCATACGTCTGGTGGGTATTGAATCGGCGGGACGGCGGGGCGCGTCGCACCTTCCCGGAGACCCGCCCCGTCGACCAACTTCCACGGACGGGACACCTGCCGACGGCCGTACCGGCCCGTGGAGGCGCGCCCGCACGCGGGACGGCAACGGCCCGCACCGCCAACGCCGTCCCGCGTGACGGGTGCCTGGACCGCGTGACGGCAAACCCGCCGACCACGCCAGACGAGTCAGCTGACGCCGTGGTTCCTTCGACGGCCGGACCAGACGGGTTCCACCCGTGCCCAGTCCCGCTCCCACGCCAGCCAGTCGCGCCTGGCGAGCCTGCGCCGGGCCAAGCCCGTCCCCGCCGCCACGACCAGCGCCCCGCTCCCGGCCACGCCGAGGGTGACAAAGGCCGAGAGCACAAGCACGTCCGCAGCTCCAGCTGGTGCGTCCGCCGGGTTCCCGGAACGGTCCACCCACACGGACACCTTCGTGCCCGGTGGGCTGCCGCGCCGGACCGGCCGGTGGTCTCGTGCCGCACACCGACGGGGTACTCCCGGCGCACCGGCACCCGGACCAGAAGGGGTGCTCCACCCCCATGGGGCTCGTGACCAGCTGCCGGAGTGGCGGCGGGCCTGGGTCGTCGCGGTCAGCTGGTGCCCGCTCGCCCTGGCGGCCGCCGGGGCGGCGGATTCTTGCGCGTAGGCGCCCGCGCCGATGCCGAGGGCGGCGGCCAGCACCAACAGCCGGGTCCGGCGTCGGCGCAGCCGGTCGCGGGCGAGGTCACCGGAACGCCGCAGCGGGTTGCCCTCCCCTGTTCGCGGCGGGCGAGCAGAACGGCGGCGCGCGATACGCCCCACCGCCCAGCCCAGGAGCGCCGCTGCGGCCAGCAGACCCAGCGGGAGCAGGTCCGTCGCGGGGCGCAGGGTCAGTTGGCCAAGGCGGTTGACGAAGAAGGCTTCGTAGAAGCACCAGCTCGTCCCGGCCACCAAGGGCGCTGCCGCGATCGGGGCTGCGGCGGCGAGCGCGGCGGCCGGTACGGCGAAGACCGCGACCATTTGGGATCCGGGCCGGATGCCGCGCTCCTGGGTACCGCTGCTCGCCCGCGGCCAGGTGAGTGCGCCGTCCTCCTTCACTCCCCTCCTTGCCGGCGCGTTCGCAGCGTTCGCACCGTGGCAACGCACGGTGCTGGCACTGTCGGGCGCCCCGATCCCGCCCCGCCGCCGTCCCGGGCCGCGCTACCTGCTCAGGCGTCTGGACCCTTCTGACGGACCGTCCTTGGCCGGCTGGGATCCGACCCTCCAGTGGATCTGGGACACCTGGGGAACCCCGGACTCGCTCGCCCGCAGCGGCTGTGCGTGGGGTGCGTGGGGTGCGTGGGGTGCGTTCGAAGCGGACCGTCTGGTCTCGGTCGCCTGCACCTATCTGCGCGGAAGGGACCACGAGGACATCGCCGTCGCCACCGCCCCCGCCCACCGGCGCCGGGGTCTCGCCGCGGTGCTGGCTGTCCGGCTCGCTGCCGACGTCCGCGCCCGGGGGCGCGACGCGACCTGGACCGCACCCACCAGCAACACCGGCAGTCTCGCCCTCGCCATGGCCCTCGGCTTCCGTGCGGTGCGTACTCAGACCGCGTACTGGGTCGGCGGCTCGAGGAACCCGGCCCTCCCGCCTGCCGACTGCGGGCGACAAGGACGTGTCAAGACCACTGCGGCATCCGTATGAGCGGTGTCAGAACCGCTCCGCCCTTCTCGCCCGCAGTAACCGTGCGGTGTTGACTGAAGGCGGTCCGCCCCCGTCGTCGATCCCGCCGCCGCCACGTCGGCGGGCAGGCCGCGTGGGCGGACCCGGGTCCGCCCGGCGCATGCCTGCGGACCGACCGTGCCGGCGGAACGCCGGCGCGGGCGACCGACGTGAGATCCGAGAAGAGGTGCGACGGCATGACGCCGCGGTCCCAGGGCAGCGTGATCGTCGGGGTCAGTGGGAGCCTCAGCAGCCTTGAGGCGCTTCGCATCGCGGCCCGGGAGGCCCGCACCTCGCAGCGGCCACTGGTCGTGGTCCTCGCCTGGTCCCCTCCTGGAGGTGAGTTCGCGCAGCGCCGCGCCACGTCCACCACGCTCGTTCGCCTGTGCGAGCGCGAGGCGAAGGCGCGGCTGGCCCGCTGCTTCGACGAGGCCATGGGCGGCCCGCCCACGGATCCGGTGCCGCTGCCGTTCGTCGTACGCGGCCGCCCCGGACCGGTGTTGCTCGAGATCGCCGACGACTGTGAGGACCTGCTGGTGGTCGGCGCCGGCGAGCGGCGGTGGCCCTATCGGTTGGTCCACGGCGCGACCGCCAGGTTCTGTCTCGCCCGGGCACGTTGCCACGTGCTCGCTGTGCCGCCTCCACCCCTGCTCGACTCCCTGCCCCGCTCGGCGCGCCACCGCGTTCCGTACCTCTTCGACGAGGCGGAACGCAACGAGAAGGCGCGCTCCCTGTGACAACCGGGCCGACCAGGCCTCCCGAGAAAGGACCCCTCCTGTGACGGTCAGCTACCCGCGTGCGGCACGGCACTGCCGTCGGCTCACGATCCGGGAACTGCCACCGTCACCGGCGCCCACGGCCCCGCCCACCGTGCCGACCGGCCAGATCGCCGTGGACGACCTGCGCCGCATGGCGACCGCGGGCGGACGTCTCCTCGCGCTGACCAGGCTCGAGTTCGACCTGCTGGCCCACCTGGTGGCCGAACCGATGCGGGTGTTCACCCGCGACCAGTTGCTCGAAAGCGTCTGGGACCTGCCCGCCGTCGGGGACGGCCGCACGGTGGACGTCCTCGTGACGCGGTTGCGCCGCAAGCTCGGGCCCGGCTTCCGACAGACGATCGCGACAGTGCGCGGCGTCGGCTACAAATACGACCCGCCCCGTTCGTAGGCACGTCCGGGAAGCTGAAAGGGCGCGCATTCCGCTACGGAGTGCGCGCCCTTGCCCGTACCGCGGGCTCCCTTCAGGGCTCGTAGCGGTAGCCCATGCCCGGCTCGGTGAGGAGGTGCCGGGGGCGGGCGGGCTCCCGCTCCAACTTGCGCCGCAGTCCGGCGAAATAGACGCGCAGGTAGTTGGTCTTCTGCTCGTGCCCCGGTCCCCAGACCTGCTGCAGGATCTGATGACCGGTCACCAGCTTGCCCGGGTGGGCCAACAGGACGGCGAGGATGCGCCACTCGGTCGGCGTGAGCCGCACGGCGGTGATGCCTCCGTCGGTTCGGCGCACCACGGCGCCGCCCACGTCGACGGTGAAGTCGCCGATGACGACCTTCGGCGCCTGCGGCTCGGCCCGAGTGGGCCGACGCAGGGCCGCGCGCAGGCGGGCGAGCAGCTCGTTCATAGCGAACGGCTTGGTGACGTAGTCGTCGGCGCCCGCGTCGAGCGCGGCCACCTTGTCGGCGAACTCCGATCGCCCGGACAGGACGATGATGGGCACCGCGCTCCAGGCCCGCAGTGCCTGGAGTACCTGCATGCCGCCGATCTGCGGCAGGCCGAGGTCCAGGATGATGGCGTCCGGCGGGTTCTTGGTCGCCTCCATCAGGGCCTGTCTCCCGTCCCCGGCCACGGACACCTGGTAGTGCCGCGCCTGCAGATTGATCTGCAGGGCCTTCAGCATCTGGGGTTCGTCGTCGACGATGAGGATTCGGGTCACGGTACAGCCGTTTCGTTGCCGGCCGGGCGCGGGTGGCGCCCGGGTTGCAGGGGTTCTGACGGGATGTGGTCTGCGGGGGCGGCCGGCAGCGAGAGGACCATGGTGAGCCCGCCGCCCGGGGTGTCCTCGGCGACGAGAGTGCCGCCCATGGCCTCGGTCAGGCCGCGCGAGAGGGCGAGGCCCAGGCCGACGCCTGTCGTGTTGTCGTGGTCACCCTGCCGCTGGAAGGGCTGGAAGATCCGGTCGCGGTCAGCGGGCGCGACACCGGGTCCGCGGTCCACGACGCGGATCTCCACCCGGTCGCCCAGCGAACTCGCTGTGACCAGCACCACTCCACCGCCGCCGTGGCGCAGCGCGTTGGCGGTGAGATTGGCCAACACCCGCTCCAGCAGCGGCGGGTCGACGAGCACGGCGGGAGCCTCGGCCAGGCCTTGGCGACGGACCGGCGCGTGCTCGTCGGGAAGGGAGTCCAGGGCGGCCGTCAGCACGTGGTCGGGCTCGGTGGGATGGAGGTGCAGCGTGAGCGCGCCCGCCTGGAGCCTGCTCATGTCGAGCAGGTTCTCCACCAGCCGGTTGAGCTTGACCAGGGAAGACTCCGCCGTGCCGAGCAGCTCGTCCCGGTCCTCCGCGCTGAATTCGACGTCAGCGCTGCGCAGGGAGGAGACGGAGGCCAACGCGACTGCGAGCGGGGTGCGCAGGTCGTGGCTGACGGCGGCGAGCAGCGCGGTCCGCAGCCGGTCGGCGGCGCGCACGGGCTCGATCTCGGCGGCGGCATCAGCCAGTCGCTCCCGCTCCAACGCGGCAGCGACGTGGGCGGCGAAGGCCGCCAGGACGCGGCGGTCGGCCGCCGGCAGCGGACGTCCGCGCAGCAGCAGGGCGGTCCCCGCGTCGATCGTGATCTCCTCGACCGCTCCGCCTGCGACGGGCGTCTGCCCTTCGGCGGCGGCCGACGCGACCTCCACCTCGTCGTGCAGCAGCGTCACCGACTCCATGCCGAAGGTCTCGCGAAGCCGGGCGAGCAGGGCGGGCACCGCCTGGTCCCCGCGCAGCACGCTGCCGGCCAGTGCCGACAGGGTCTCCGCCTCGGCGGTGGCCCGGGCGGCTCGCCGCGAGAAGCGGGTCCCGGTGTCCACGACGGCGGCGACGGTGACGCCGACCAGCGCGAAGACGACGAGGGCCAGCACGTTGTTGGCCTCGTGGATGCTGAACTGATGGACCGGCGGGATGAAGTAGTAGATCAGCAGCACGGACGCGGCCAGCGAGGCCAGGAGCGCCGAGGTGATGCCGCCCAGGAGTGCGACACCGACGACGACCGTGAGGTAGAGCAGGGCGTCGCTGGTCAGGTTCACTGAGGAACGGGTCACGCACAGCAGCGCCGTCAGCGCGGCGGGGAGTGCGAGCGCGGCCGCCAGGCCGGTGAGACGGCGCGCGGTCGAGTGGAGGCCGCCCGGCAGGCGCGGCAGACGGCCGCGTCCGGCCTGTTCGTGGGTGACGATGTGGACGTCGATGTCGCCGGAGAGCTCGATGGTGGTCTCGCCGATGCCGCGTCCGGCGGTGAGGGCGCGGCGCAGGGCGCTGCGGCGGCTGGTGCCGACAACGAGCTGGGTGGCGTTGGCTGCGCGGGCGAATTCGAGGAGCGCGGTCGGGATGTCGTCGCCGACGACGGAGTGGTAGCTGCCGCCCAGCGACTCGGCGAGTTGACGTTGCGCCGCGAGCGCGCCGGGGTCGGTGTCGGCGAGGCCGTCGCTGCGGGCGACGTGGACAGCGAGGAGGGCGCCGCTGCCGGCGCGGTCCGCGATCCGAGCGGCTCGGCGGATCAGGGTCTCGCCCTCGGGACCGCCGGTCAGGGCGACGACGACGCGTTCGCGGGTCTCCCAGACTTTGTGGATCTCGTGCTGGGCGCGGTAACGCTGCAGGCCTTCCTCGACGCGTCCGGCGAGCCAGAGGAGTGCGAGTTCGCGCAGGGCGGTGAGGTTGCCGACGCGGAAGTAGTTGGACAGCGCCGCGTCGACCTTCTCGGCGGCGTAGACGTTGCCGTGGGCCATGCGGCGACGCAGGCCCTCGGGGGCCATGTCGACCAGTTCGATCTGGTCGGCCCGCCGGACCACCTCGTCCGGCACGGTCTCGCGCTGGGGGACACCAGTGATCTTCTGGACGACGTCGTTGAGCGATTCGAGGTGCTGCACGTTGACGCTGGTCAACACGTCGATGCCGGCATCGAGCAGTTCCTGGATGTCCTGCCAGCGCTTGGCGTTGCGCCCGCCAGGGACATTCGTGTGCGGCAGCTCGTCGACCAGCGCGACGTCGGGACGACGGGCCAGCACCGCGTCCACGTCCATCTCGGTGAACCGCCCGCCCCGGTATTCCCGTTCCAGGCGGGGTACCGTCTCCAGCCCGTCCAACTGCGCCTCGGTGTGACGGCGGCCGTGGCACTCGGCGTAGGCGACGACCACGTCCTGGCCGCGCTGGGCCCGCCGGTGGGCCTCGTCCAGCATCTTGTAGGTCTTGCCGACTCCCGGAGCCGATCCGAGGAAGACCTTCATCCTTCCGGGAGGCAACGGTCCGTCACCCCGTGCTGACACCACGAACTCCCTTGCGAGTGATCAAAGGGTGCAGAGCCTGAGCTTTTGCAGGACTGGATCCGGCCGCGCGGAGCGGGAAGGCTGCCGCGCGGCCGGATCGTGATGTCACCGGACGTCAGCTCAGCTGAGCTTGGTCAGGGCGATGTTGAGCTCCAGGACGTCGACGCGGGGCTCGCCGAGGAAGCCGAGGGTGCGGTCCTGGGTGTACTGCTCGACGAGCGCCTGGACCTTGTCGACGGACAGGCCGCGGGCCTGGGCGACGCGCTTGACCTGGATGGCGGCGTAGGCCGGGCTGATGTCCGGGTCCAGGCCGGAGCCGGACGAGGTGATCGCGTCCGCCGGCACCTGGCTCTCCGTCACGCCGTTGAACTTGGCGATGTCGGACTTGAGTTGGGTGTAGTTGCTCACCAGGACATCGGAGTTCGTGCCCAGGTTGGTGCCCGCCGAAGCCGTCGGGTCGTAGCCGAGGCTGCCGGCCGCGGACGGGCGGGACTGGAAGAACTTCGGGTCGGGCGTCTGGGACTTGCCGTCCTTCGACACGATGGTGAAGTTCTGCCCGATCAGGGAGGAGCCGACCACGTTGCCGTGGGCGTCCTTGACCAGCGAGCCGTTGGCCTGCTGGGAGAAGGCCACCTGCGAGATGCCGGTGATCGCGAACGGGTAGGCGATCCCGCAGATGATCGTGAAGAGCAGCAGGAGGCGCAGACCGGTGAGGTGGTTCCGAACCGGGGTCGGAAGGGGCTTAGCCATTGTGTGTCACACCACTTCTGGTCAGTGCAGGCCGGGGATGAACTGGACGATCAGGTCGATCGCCTTGATGCCGACGAACGGCAGGATCAGTCCGCCGATGCCGTAGAGGCCGAGGTTGCGGCGCAGCAGCGACTGCGCGGAGGAGGGCCGGTAGCGCACGCCGCGCAGGGCGAGCGGGATCAGGCCGATGATGATCAGGGCGTTGAAGATGATCGCCGAGGTGATCGCGGACTTCGGCGAGTGCAACCCCATGATGTTGAGGTGCCCGAGGCCCGGGTACACGCTCGCGAACATCGCGGGGATGATCGCGAAGTACTTGGCCACGTCGTTGGCGATCGAGAAGGTCGTCAGCGCGCCTCTGGTGATGAGGAGCTGCTTGCCGATCTCGACGATCTCGATGAGCTTGGTCGGGTTGGAGTCCAGGTCCACCATGTTCCCGGCCTCCTTGGCGGCCGAGGTGCCGGTGTTCATGGCCACACCCACGTCGGCCTGGGCCAGAGCCGGGGCGTCGTTGGTGCCGTCGCCGGTCATCGCGACGAGCTTGCCGCCTGCCTGCTCCTTCTTGATCAGCGCCATCTTGTCCTCGGGAGTGGCCTCCGCGAGGTAGTCGTCGACGCCGGCCTCCTCGGCGATCGCGGCAGCCGTCAGCGGGTTGTCACCCGTGATCATGACCGTCTTGATGCCCATGGCGCGCATCTCCGCGAAGCGCTCCTTGATGCCCGGCTTGACCACGTCCTTCAGGTAGATGACACCCAGGACCCGGGCGGGCGCGGAGCCCTTCTTCTCCGCCACGACGAGCGGGGTGCCGCCGAGGTTGGAGATCCGCTCGACCGCGACATCCAGCTCGTTGCTCGTCTCGCCGCCGTTCTCGGACACCCACGTCGCGACTGCGGCCGCAGCACCCTTGCGGATGGAGTGCTTGCCCGTGGTCTCGTCCAGGTCCACGCCCGACATGCGGGTCTGGGCGGTGAACTCGATCCAGGTGGCGTGCGCGAGCTCGCCCTGGACGCGCTCGCGCAGGCCGTACTTCTCCTTGGCCAGCACCACGATGGAGCGGCCCTCGGGGGTCTCGTCCGCGAGAGACGACAGCTGCGCCGCACTCGCGAGCCCGGCTTCGTCAGCCCCACCCACGGTCACGAACTCGGCGGCCTGGCGGTTGCCGAAGGTGATCGTGCCGGTCTTGTCGAGCAGCAGGGTGGAGACGTCTCCCGCGGCCTCGACGGCGCGGCCGGACATCGCCAGCACGTTGCGCTGGACCAGGCGGTCCATCCCGGCGATACCGATCGCCGACAGCAACGCACCGATCGTGGTCGGGATCAGCGCCACCAGCAGCGAGACCAGCACGATGATCGTCTGCTCGGCGCCCGCGTACTTCGCCATCGGCTGAAGCGTGACGACCGCGAGCAGGAAGACGATCGTCAGCGACGCGAGCAGGATGTTCAGCGCGATCTCGTTCGGCGTCTTCTGCCGGGCCGCGCCCTCGACGAGCGCGATCATGCGGTCGATGAAGGTCTTGCCCGGCTCCGAGGTGATCTTCACGACGACGCGGTCCGACAGCACCTTCGTCCCACCCGTGACGGCACTGCGGTCACCACCGGACTCGCGGATCACGGGCGCGGACTCGCCGGTGATCGCCGACTCGTCGACCGAGGCGACGCCCTCGACGACGTCACCGTCGCCCGGGATGACCTGCCCGGCCTCGACGACCACGAAGTCGCCGAGCCGCAGCTGCGTCGCGGAGACCTCCTCCTCACGCACGCCGGTCGCGCCGGGCGTCCAGTCGCCGACGACGCGGCGCGCGGTGGTGTCGGTACGGGTCTTGCGCAGCGTGTCGGCCTGCGCCTTGCCGCGGCCCTCGGCCACGGCCTCGGCGAGGTTGGCGAAGACGACGGTGAGCCAGAGCCAGACGGTGATCACCCAGGCGAACACCGAGGGCTTCTCGACCGCCGAGATCGTGGTCAGCACCGAGCCGACCTCGACCACGAACATGACCGGGTTCTTGAACATGACGCGCGGGTCGAGCTTCTTGCACGCGTCGGGGAAGGACTTGAGCAGCTGCTTCGGGTCGAGCAGGCCGCCGCCGATACGACGCTCCTCCGGGAGCTCGATCTGGCTGTCTTCCGGCGTCTGCACCGGGGAGCTCAGGGTGGGCGTGGACATCAGTGGAGACCTTCCGCGAGCGGCCCGAGAGCCAGGGCCGGGAAGTAGGTGAGCCCGACGACGATCAGGACGACGCCCGAGAGCATGCCGACGAAGAGCGGGCTGTGGGTCTTGAGGGTGCCGGTGGACTCCGGCGTGTGCTGCTGCTTGGCCAGCGAACCGGCCAGCGCGAGCACGAACACCATCGGCAGGAACCGGCCGAAGGCCATGGCGAGGCCGAGGGCCTCCTGCCAGTGGTTGCTGGTCACCGTGATGCCCGCGAACGCCGAACCGTTGTTGTTGGCCGCCGAGGTGAACGCGTAGAGCACCTCGGAGAAGCCGTGCGGGCCGGTGTTCAGCATGCCGCCGCCGTGACCGGCGCTCAGCGACATCGCCAGGCCCGTGCCGCAGAGCACGATCGCCGGGGTGGTCAGGATGTAGAGGGAGGCGAACTTCATCTCCCGCGCACCCAGCTTCTTGCCCAGGTACTCCGGCGTGCGGCCGACCATCAGACCCGCGACGAACACGGTGACGATCGCCAGCACCAGGATGCCGTACAGGCCCGAACCGGTACCGCCGGGCGCGATCTCACCGAACATCATGTTCAGGATCGTCACGCCACCGCCGAGCGGCGTGTAGGAGTCGTGCATCGAGTTGACCGCACCGGTCGAGGTCAGCGTCGTCGAGGCGGCGAACAGGGAGCTGCCCGGGATGCCGAAGCGGACCTCCTTGCCCTCCATCGCGGCACCGGCGATCTGCGCGGCGGCGCCGGAGTGCTGGTGCTCGAAGAAGGTGATCAGCGCGGCCGAGGCCGTCCAGTACAGGCCCATGACCGAGACGATCGCGTAGCCCTGCTTCTGCGACTTGACCATGGTGCCGAACGTGCGGCACAGCGCGAACGAGATCACCAGCAGCAGGTAGATCTCCAGCAGGTTGGTGAAGGCGTTCGGGTTCTCGAACGGGTGGGCCGAGTTGGCGTTGTAGAAGCCACCGCCGTTGGTGCCCAGCTCCTTGATGACCTCCTGCGAGGCCACCGGACCGCCCGGAATCGACTGCTGCGCACCCGAGAGGGTGTTGATGACGTGCGCGGCGTGCATGTTCTCGACCACGCCGCCCGCGACCAGCACGATCGCGAAGACAACCGAGATCGGCAGCAGCACGCGCAGCACCAGACGGGTCAGGTCGACCCAGAAGTTGCCGAGCGTGTCGGACTTGTGCCGGATGAACCCGCGGATCAGCGCGGTCACCACCGCGATGCCGACGGCCGCGGACAGGAAGTTCTGCACCGCCAGACCGGCCATCTGCACCAGGTGGCCCATCGTCGCCTCACCCGAGTACGACTGCCAGTTGGTGTTGGTGACGAACGAGACCGCGGTGTTCCACGCCATCGCCGGCGAGACCGCCGGGAAGCCCAGCGACAGCCACAGGTGCTCCTGAAGCCGCTGGAAGCCGTAGAGGAAGACCACGGATATGAACGAGAAGGCCAGCACCGAGCGCAGGTATGCGGACCAGGTCTGCTCCGCGTCGCCGTCGACGCCGATCAGCCTGTAGATGCCGCGCTCGACACGCGAGTGCTTGCGCGTGGAGAGCACGTGGGCCATGTAGTCGCCCAGCGGCCGGTAGGACAGGCCCAGCATCAGGACCAGGGCGAGGGCCTGAAGCAGGCCCGCGAGAGTAGCGTTCACTAGAACTTCTCCGGACGGATCAGAGCCGCGACGAGGTAGCCGACCAGAAGAACGGAGACGATCAACCCGACGATGTTGTCAGCGCTCACAGCCGCTCCACCCCCTTGACGATCAGAGCGAGGATCGCGAACACGGCGATCGTCACCCCCACGAAGAACAGGTCCTGCACGGGAATCGCACCCCAGAAGAACGAGAGCTCCAACCCGGCCCGGGAGACTTCCCGGCGGGTGCCGCCGACGGCAGCACGGAAAGGAAAGCGCATGTGAGGGGCGCGTCTGGGCAACCTTGACGCCTCGTATGCGCCCGCTGCCGGAACCTGAGCACAGCCTTAGCGGAGCCGATGCCGGACCGAGACCGACGAGACCGGAACGTGACCGACGCGCGGAACCCGCGCGACGGCCCGGCCGTTCAGAGCGCCTCGGCTCAGGTCGCGGCCAGCAGCACCGCCAGGGCGGCCAGCACGGCGATCGCGCCCAGTGCGATGAACACCCGCTCCCTGCCTCTGCCCTCGTAGCCCTCGACCAAGATCTCCCGCGGGTCCGCGGGGTCGTAACGCAGCCAGACCTCCCGGCCGTCCGACAGCCCGGCGGGCCCGAAGACCTCCATGACCAGCTCGCGCTCGTCCTCGGTGGTGAACTGCAGCAACGGCCGGGTCGCTCCCGGCCGCCGACGGACGAGTGCGCGGACCCGGCGCCCGTCGCGGCTGATCCGGCGCGCATCGACCAGGCCGGATACACCCGCGAGGTAGGCGGCCAGGCCACCGAGCCCGAGGAACACGGCCGTCGCGATCCCGCCGGCTCCGCTCATCACTCCCCTTCCCTTCACGTCCGCTCCGGGAAGGGCACCATCCTCCCGACCCCACCCCACTGCCCAGTCTGCGCCTCGGTCGAACACCGGTCGGCACATACGGTCAGGGCGGCGTCAAGGACGGGGCCGCCGACGTACGGGAAGCGTCAAGATGCCTGGATCGGGGTCGGCGGACGGCGTGGAATGGATCCGTGGCCTCCGGACGGACAGGGGCTCCCGCAGCAAGAAAGAAGTGAGTGCCATGGTCCAGACATCGACGACGCCGACCCCGCGAGTGATCGTCGGTGTGCGGGACCGCGTCGGCGACGCGGCACTGCTGCGCCGAGCGGCGGCCGAGGCGCGCCGACGGCACGCCGTGCTGGTACCCGTACTTGCCTGGACCCCGGTCGGCGGCGAGGCGCTGTACCGCACCCACCCCAGCCGGGAACTCGAGCACGCGTGGGAGCGCAACGCCTGCGCCGAGCTCGACGAGCTGGTGACCGACACCTTCGGCCCGGAGGAGCCGGTGCGGGTCCAGCCTGTCGTGGTCCGAGCCGAGACCCTGCGTGACGCCGTGGCCGCTGTCGCGGTGCGCGAGGGCGACCTCGTGTTCGCCGAGACGCCGCGCCCGTCTGTGTGGGAGCGGCTCGGTCTGCGCCTCCACGGTTCGGAACACCACCGCGTCGCCCTGGCCGGCTGACCGGCCCCGGTCGGTCTGACGACCCATCAAGGCGACGTTAAGGACCGATACGTCCGATATTGACCCTCTCCCCTGCGTGCTCCTAGGCTGCTCGGTGCCCTCGGGCCCGCCGAAGCGCCCGAGGTGTCAGGGAGGTGGTGCTCCATGGGTGTACTGATCCCGATCCTGCTGTGGTGCGGCCTGATCACGCTCTGGCTGGTCACTCCGCGCCGCCCGGTCTGGCAAGCGCGCAAGCGCAGCCGCACGACGGCGGCCGCCCTGGCCGCGCACGACGGCATGGCCACGGTGCCGGACGGCGCCGTGGGTCCATGGCCCTGGCACGCGGCCCCGTTCCACTACGGCGCGCACCGGAGCCGCGAAGAGGTGGCACGTGGACAGCTCGCCGGGCGCCCCGCTCGCAGCTACGCCTACTGCTGCGTCGACAACGGCGTCGCGCGCTGGTCCGATGTGCTCGAGCTCAGCCTGCTGACGGAGAGCGCAACCCTGGAGGTCTTCCACGAGCCGCCGTACTCCTCCGCCTCGGTCTCACTGCCCACCAACCTCGTGGTCCAGGCGACCGGCGACGTCGCGACGGACCAGGCCTGGCAGGTGCGATACGACAGCGCCGCACCGCAGGACCGGGAGCCGGCGCGGGCGATCGCATCCCGCCTGAGCGGGGCGCCCGAGCGGTTCTCCCTGCGCGCCCAGGGCGGGACGCTCGTGGTCTGGCGCGACGGGGGGTTCGATTCGGCAGCGAGCGCCGAGTACTGCGCAGAGGCGGCGCTCGCGGCGGTCGCCGCGTTCAGCGCGAGCCGCCCGGTTCCGGCAGCGGCGTGAACATGGGCTCGGCCAGGCCGCTGTCCGACTCGGCCGAGCCCTGCGCGCCGTCCAGATCGATGACAGCCGACTTCGCCAACGCCAGCAGGGCGCGGTGTCGGCGCAGCACGTCCTCGCGGTCCGCCGCCTCCGGTACCGACGACCGGCAGGAGGAGGCGATCAGTTCGCCCTGCCCGACCAACAGCGCCCGTCGGTCCGGGTCCTCGGTGCGCTCCATCACTTTGATGAGCGCATCGAGCTGACGGATCATCACTGCCGGCATGCCGACGCCCGCCTGTCGGACCTTCTCGAAGGAACGCTGCACCAGCCGCTCGTAGGACGCCTGGTAGGCGATGAGCCGGACGTATCCGTCCGCGTCGCGGTGGATCCGGCGCGAGTGCCAGCCCGGGCCGATCCTGGCCAGGCACTCCCCCAGCCAGTCGATGCAGGTCAGCGCGGTGAACGTGTCGTTGACGGCCGGAGACAGAGCCCGGATGGCAATCTCGACCAGTTGGTCGACGCCGAAGGAGATGTCCTGGGTCAGTGTCCGGTACGGCCCGGTGACCTGTCCGCGCTCCAGACCGGCGGCCACCTTCGGCGCGGCCTCGGCCGGCCACACCCGTGCCAGCGGACTGCCCGCGACGAGAAAGTGGCCGGGCCGGTAGAGGAGGTGGACGACCGCATCCGCCTCGTGGGCGATGGCGATCAGCCGGTCGTGCCGCAGGTACTGGAGATACCCGGATGCGGTGGTCCGCACCGGCGCGGAGGTCGCGCATCGCTCGATCAGCTCGCGTGGCGACAATCCGCGCTGCCGCCCGCCCACGCCGGTCGCGTCCTCGCGTCCCTCCACCTCGATGGCACGCGCCAGATCCGCGGCGATGTCGGCGATGACATGCGGGAGTTGAATCGCGCGGGCGATGTGGTGGATGAAATAGATCAGCATCGCCAGGTCGACCAGGGTCAGCCCGAGGGCGACCGTCACCGACAGGTGCGGCACGAAGTCGCCGCGCGGCCCGGGGCTGACGGCGACCAGCACGAGCACGGAGTACAGGAACGTCGCCACGAACGTGCCGAGGGTGAGCTGGGTGCCCCGGTCGCGGATGAAGTTGCGCAGCATGCGCGGCCCGAACTGGGTCGAGGCGAGGGTCAGCGCCACGATGGTGATCGAGAAGACCAGACCTGCCACGGTGATGATCGCCGCGGCGATGGTGCTCAGCACCTGTCTGGCACCGTCCGCGCTTCCGCTCAGCACCCAGGAGGGCAGCCGCAAGTGGCCCTCGTAGGCGGCCCAGTCAACCTTGAGCGACGCGCCGAAGAGCACCACGGCGACGGCCGCCTCCAGCGCCGGCACGACCCACAGGTTGGTGCGCAGCCGCTCGCGGCGCCAGTCGTGGACACGGAAGCCTTGACGTGAGAACACCCGGGGTCACCTCGCCCGACGCGGCGCGACGGCATCTCGTCCGCCTCCTGAGCGGTGCCGCGCGCAGTGCCGACCAGACTTCCCGGCTCCCCGTGACGAGAGCCTAGCGGCCACGACCGGTTCGCGGGATCACGATTGCGCGTCGTCGCTAGCCGTCGTTCAGGTAGCGGCTGCCACGCCGGGTGGGGAAGAGCAGGTCAGCCAGGCAGACCCGGACGCCGTTCCCGGCCGTCCGACCCAAGTCGTAGTGGGCGAACGGCAGTCGCGCCGCGGCCGCGATCTCGGCAAGGCCCTGCGCCTCCAGTCGACGTGAACGGAAGCGCACCAGCACATACCCGTCGTCGTCGAGCAGCAGCAGCCGTCCCCATAGGCCCGACTCGTGCACCAGCACGAGCATCGCCGGGCGCTGGACGAGAGCCGCCACCCGACGCAGACCCGGCACAGGCGGTTCGGTCGCGACCGGACGCGGCACGGCATCCTGCGGCGTGTCGGAGAGGGGGACCCGGAGGCGGTCCCCGCCCTTCGTGGTCAGCAACAGCGCCTGGCCGTCCCAGAGGACGGGAGTCTCCCGTGGGTCACGTACCTGCTGCAGTCCGCGCCCGCGCAGCAGCGGCACACCTCGCGAGCGCAGCGCCACCGGCCGGCCCGGGGCGTCGGGCGCGGGTTCCTCCCGCAGAGGCCGCGGCAGCCCGTGGGCCCCGCGCTCCAGGTCGAAGTCCCGGACGGCCGCCGCCGTCGCCTCGACCGTGCCCCAACGGCGCGGATCGGTCAGTGTGTCCGCGATCCTCCTGCGTGTGCTCGTCCGCCGCACCGCCTCGCGCAGAGCGCCTGGCCACAGCAGCCAGGTGACGGGTTCCGCAAGGCCCGGCAAGGGCGAGAGGAGCGCCAGCGTGCGCGCCGCATCCAGCCACTGTCGCGATCGGACCGAACAGTCGACGAACGCACCGTCCGGTCCGCCGCCCAGCTGCCAGAGTTCGCACCACTCCCAGACGGCGGCACCCACCACAGCGCCGCAGGCTCCGAAGAGCAGCAGCACGGACAGCCGCCAGCCGATGCGCCGGTGCCGGCTGCGCAGTCGCAGCAGGGCTGGGAGGTGTCGCCCGGGCGCGCGCCAGACCGGCCAGGTGGCGGCCATGAGCCAGACCGGCCAGGCCGAGACGAAGAAGAGGTCGCAGTACGGCTGCGGGGTGTTGTCCGCCCCGAGGACGAAGAGCACGAACCCGGCTACGACCAGAGTGGTCGTAGCCGACCACCGTAACGGTCGCGCCCAGCGCCGGCGGGCGGCGGCCAGCCTCCGCCACACCCGTGCTGCCACTGCCCCCACCCTGTCCCCCCACAGTGCAGCAGGGGCATGCGCCGTCCCTGGCCACATGCCCCTGCGCTCGCTCTCCCACCAGGGCGCGGTCAGGCGCCTTGCGAGTCCTGACCGCCACCGGAAAGCATCCCGGCTCCTCAGCTCCCCACGAGTTTCCGAGCCGGTCCCCCGGTCGATCAAGCTACCCCCGCTCGCAGAGGGCTCCGACCGTCCCTTACGCCCCCTTGGCGTTCGCCCGGCCAACCCTGACACTTCCTTGACGGGCCACGTCCACGCAGGTCAGCGGCGTGTGACGCGCACCACGCAGCACGGGGCGGTACCGGTCGGCCGCAGACCCGAGCGGCAGGCCGGACCGGCCTCCGACGGGCCTCAGGCTAAGGAACTGACAAGATCTCACCTCTCCACGTCAGAGGCCCGTCAGGACAGCCGCAACACATCCACACCCCTCGGCAGAGTGTTCGTTCGCAACACCGGGGACGGCCCGGAACGGGGTGGGGTCGCGCACGGCGCGGCTCGCGGAAGGAATGTGCGCGACGATGGCCACTGTCGGCGAGGAGACCCTGCCACCCACCACCGAACGGAACGCACCACCAATGCGGGCTTCCGGGGCCGTGGGCCTGCGGCGACTCCGTCGGCTGCGTCCGCGCACGGTGCCGTCCCGGCTGCGCTGGTTCACTGCAGGCTGTCTGCTGCTGACCGCGGTCCTTGGCGCCGTCGGGCTCACGACGGCCTTCGGCGCGCAGAGCGCCTGGTCCGCCATCGGCGACCGGCAGGCGCCGCAGGTCGTCGACGCCGCCGGGCTCTACCAGGCCCTGACCGACCTGGACGCGCAGAGCGCCAACCTGATCATGTTCGGAGCGGACGGTTCCCTGGCGAGCCAGCGCACCGCCGCCCTGTCCGCGTACACGGCGGACCGCGCGACCGCCGACCGTGACCTGCAACGGGCCACCCTCGACGCGGCCGGGAATGCGAGCGTGCAGCAGGCCCTGCAGGACGTCCTCGACGGCATGGGCCGCTATCAGGACCTGGACGGTCGCGCGCTCGCCCTCAACGACGCCGCACACCGACCGGCGGGGCGCTCCGACGCCGCGGCCGTCGCCGACTACAGCCAGGCCACCGACCTGATGCGGACCACCCTGCTCCCGGCCGCGGACCGGCTGGTGCAGGCGAACAACGACGCCTACAACCAGACCTACGACACCGAGCGGTCCACTCTGGCCACGGGCCTGTGGTGGACGGTCGCCCTGGGCGTCGCCGCGCTGGCCGCCCTGATCGGCCTCCAGGTCTGGCTTGCCGCGCGCTTCAAGCGCCTGATCAACCCCGCCCTCGCGGCCAGCACCCTGCTCGTGCTGCTCTTCACCGGCCTCGCCGGCAGCATGTGGGCGGACGAGCGCGAGCACCTGCGCTACGCCCGCCGGGACGCGTTCGACTCCGTTGTGGCGCTCAGCCGTGCCCGCGCCGTGGTCTACGACGCGAACGCGGACGAGAGCCGCTACCTGCTGGACCCGGGGCGCGCCGCGCAGTACCAGGACGCGTTCGAGGCCAAGAGCCAGCAGATCCTCGCGCTGTCCGGCGCCTCGATCAGCGACTACGACTCGGCGCTGGCCGCCGCCGTGACCGCCTACCGGGCCGACCACGCCGACGTGCGGTTCCGTGGCTTCTACGGCACCGAGTTCCACAACATCACCTTCACCGGTGAGCGGGCTGCGGCCGAGCAGACTCTGGCCGCCTACCAGGCCTACGAGCGCGACGACCGCACGATCCGTGCCCTCGCTGCGAGCGGGAAGCTGGACCAGGCGATCGCCTTCTGCACCAGCTACGCGCCGGGGGCCTCCAACGCCACCTTCGCCGACCACGACGCCGCCCTGCAGAAGCTGATCGGGATCAACAGCGCGGCGTTCGACCAGGGTGTCAAGGACGGTCGCGGCGAGCTCGCCTCGCGGATCCCGCTGCTGGCCGGGGGTCTCGGGCTCGCGCTGGTGCTGTGCCTGGTCGGGGTGCGCCCGCGGCTGCGCGAGTTCCGCGGCTGAACCGCCGCGGAGTCGAGCTCCGGATCGATCATGACCGCTAAGGGAGTGCAAAGGTTCCACATGCGACCGCATGGGTGGCGTTAAGGGATGCGTTAACGCCCGCACCGACACGGTTTGCTGGGCGATGCCGCCGATGCGGCGCCGCCGACCGGGTGATCCACGGCGGGTCAGACGTCCCTACCACTCCTGGGGTGCATCCCTCATGCTCGACGTGCTCTTCGTCGGGGTGACGGTCGCGGTTTTCGTGGTCATCGCCCTGATCGTCAAGGGGGTGGAGAAGCTGTGACCTCCTTCCAGCGCTCCACCGCCGTGGCCACCTCCGTGCTCCTCGCGGAGGTGGTCCGGTGAGTGCGGACAACATCGTCGGGCTGATCGTCGCGATAGCCCTCACCGCGTACCTGGTCGCCGCTCTGATCCGCCCGGAGAAGTTCTAGTGAACGCAACCCTCGCGGGCTTCCTTCAAGCCCTCGCCCTCGTCGCCGCCCTGGCTCTGTCCTACCGGCCGCTGGGTGACTACATGGCCCACGTGCTCACCACGCGCAAGCACTGGCGAGTCGAGCGCGGCATCTACAAGCTGATCGGCGTCAACGGTGACGCGGAGCAGACCTGGACCGCTTACCTGCGCTCCATTCTGGCCTTCTCCTTCGTCTCGGTGCTGTTCCTCTACGCGTTCCAGCGCCTGCAGAACGACCTGTGGCTCTCACTGGGCTTCCCGGCGGTCACCCCTGCGACCGCCTGGAACACCGCCGCCTCCTTCGTCACCAACACCAACTGGCAGTCGTACTCGGGTGAGTCGACCATGGGCCACCTGGTGCAGATGGGGGGCCTGGCGGTGCAGAACTTCGTCTCCGCCGCCGTCGGCATCGCGGTGGTCGCCGCGCTGATCCGGGGCTTCACCCGGCAACGGACCGACCAACTCGGCAACTTCTGGGTCGACCTGACCCGGATCGTGGTGCGCGTACTGCTGCCGATCTCCGTCGTCTTCGCGATGGTGCTGGTGGCCGGCGGCGTCATCCAGAACTTCCACGCGGACCAGGTCGTGCACACCCTGACTGGCGGCGCTCAGTCGATCACCGGCGGTCCGGTGGCCTCGCAGGAGGTCATCAAGGAGCTGGGCACCAACGGCGGTGGCTTCTACAACGCCAACTCGGCCCACCCGTTCGAGAACCCGAACCCCTTCACCAACTGGCTGGAGATCTACCTCCTCCTGGTGATCTCGTTCGCGCTGTGCCGGACCTTCGGCAAGTTGGTCGGCTCCAACAAGCAGGGCTACGCGATTGTCTCGGTCATGGGCCTGTACTGGGCGGCCTCGGCCGCGCTGATCACGTTCTTCGAGCACCAGCACTCCGGCGCCGCCGCGAAGATCGCGGGCGCCGCCATGGAGGGCAAGGAGGTGCGCTTCGGCATCCCCGCCTCGGCGCTCTTCTCAGCCTCGACCACGCTGACGTCCACCGGTGCGGTCAACTCGATGCACGACTCGTACACTCCGCTCGGTGGCGGTATGGACATCCTCAACATGATGTTCGGCGAGATCGCTCCCGGCGGTACTGGTTCGGGCCTGTACGGCATCCTGGTGCTGGCCATCGTCACGGTCTTCGTCGCGGGTCTGATGGTCGGCCGCACGCCGGAGTACCTGGGCAAGAAGATCAGCTCGCGGGAGATGAAGTTCGCCTCCCTCTACATCCTCGCCACCCCGGCGATCGTGCTCTGCGGCACCGGCCTGGCGATGTCACTCAAGGCCGGTCACGGCGGCGGGATGCTGAACACCGGCCCGCACGGCTTCTCCGAGGTGCTCTACGCCTTCACCTCCGCGGCCAACAACAACGGTTCGGCGTTCGCGGGCCTGACGGTCACCAGCACGCACTGGCAGCTGGCGCTCGGCTTGGCAATGCTCTTCGGCCGCTTCCTGCCGATGGTGTTCGTGCTCGCGCTGGCCGGTTCGCTGGCCAAGCAGCAGCACACGCCGGAGTCCACCGGCACCCTCAAGACCCACAGCCCCCTGTTCGTCGGCATGCTCTCGGGCGTGATCCTCATCGTCGTCGGGCTCACCTACTTCCCGGCCCTGGCACTCGGGCCGCTCGCGGAGGGCCTGCACTGATGTCCACCCCCACTGTCACCACTCCCGACGCGCCGGACGCAGTCGACCTCTCGGAGGTCTCCGAGCGCAAGATCGGTGGCGGCCTGCTCGACCCGAAGCAGCTGCTCAAGTCCTTCCCCGACGCGTGCAAGAAGCTCGACCCGCGGGTGATGATCAAGAACCCGGTCATGTTCGTGGTCGAGGTCGGCTCGGTGCTGACCACGATCTCGGCGGTCGAGAAGCCGTCGGTGTTCGCCTGGGTGATCACCGTCTGGCTCTGGCTCACCGTCGTCTTCGCCAACCTCGCCGAGGCCGTCGCGGAGGGCCGCGGCAAGGCGCAGGCCGACACGCTGCGCAAGACCAAGACCGACACCGCCGCCCGTCGCATCGTGGGCGACTGGAAGTCCGGCACTCCAGCGGACCAGGTCCGTGAGGAGGACATTCCGGCCGCGCAGCTCCGTCTCGGCGACTTCGTGATCGTCGAGGCCGGCCAGGTCATCCCCGGCGACGGTGACGTCGTCGAGGGCGTCGCCTCGGTCGACGAGTCGGCGATCACCGGCGAGTCCGCGCCCGTCATCCGCGAGTCCGGTGGTGACCGCAGTGCCGTCACGGGTGGGACGAAGGTGCTGTCGGACCGCGTCGTCGTGAAGATCACCTCGGAGCCGGGCAAGACCTTCATCGACCGCATGATCGCGCTCGTCGAGGGCGCGGCCCGGCAGAAGACGCCGAACGAGATCGCCCTGAACATCCTGCTCGCGTCCCTGACGATCGTCTTCCTGCTCGCGGTCGTCACGCTGCAGCCGATGGCGAAGTACGCCGGGGCCGAGCAGACGATCATCGTCCTGGTAGCTCTGCTGGTGGCCCTGATCCCGACCACCATCGGCGCCCTGCTGTCCGCAATCGGTATCGCCGGGATGGACCGCCTGGTCCAGCGCAACGTGCTGGCGATGTCCGGCCGCGCCGTCGAGGCCGCGGGCGACGTCTCCACCCTGCTGCTCGACAAGACCGGCACCATCACCTTCGGCAACCGCCAGGCCGCCGAGTTCGTCCCGGTCAGCGGCGTCGGCGAGGCCGACCTGGCCAACGCCGCCCAGCTCTCCTCCCTCGCGGACGAGACGCCGGAAGGCCGCTCCATCGTGGTGCTGGCCAAGGACAAGTACGGCCTGCGCGAGCGCGTCCAGGGCGAGCTCGCGCACGCCACCTGGATCGAGTTCACCGCCCAGACCCGCATGTCCGGCGTCGACGTCGACGGCCACTCGATCCGCAAGGGCGCGGCCGCAGCCGTCGCCAACTGGGTCAAGGAGAACGGCGGCTCGACCGACAACGAGCTGGATGTCGCGGTCGAGCGGATCTCCAACCTCGGCGGCACCCCGCTCGTCGTGGCGGAGAAGAAGGGCTCCGCGCCCGCCCGGGTCCTGGGTGTCATCTACCTGAAGGACGTGGTCAAGCCGGGCATCAAGGAGCGCTTCGCGGAGATGCGCGCCATGGGCATCAAGACGGTCATGATCACGGGTGACAACCCGCTGACGGCCGCCGCGATCGCCGAGGAGGCCGGCGTCGACGACTACCTCGCGGAGGCCACTCCCGAGGACAAGATGGCGCTGATCAAGAAGGAGCAGGCAGGCGGCAAGCTCGTCGCGATGACCGGCGACGGCACCAACGACGCCCCGGCTCTGGCCCAGGCCGACGTGGGTGTGGCCATGAACACCGGGACCTCGGCCGCCAAGGAGGCCGGGAACATGGTGGACCTGGACTCCAACCCGACCAAGCTCATCGAGATCGTCGAGATCGGCAAGCAACTCCTCATCACCCGAGGCGCGCTGACGACCTTCTCGATCGCCAACGACGTGGCCAAGTACTTCGCGATCATCCCCGCGATGTTCGCCAGCGTGTACCCGGGCCTGGGGCACCTCAACATCATGGGGTTGCACTCGCCGAAGTCCGCGATCACCTCGGCGATCATCTTCAACGCCCTGATCATCATCGGCCTGATCCCGCTCGCCCTGCGCGGCGTGCGCTACCGGCCCTCCTCCGCGCAGTCGCTGCTGCGCCGCAACCTCGGCCTCTACGGCGTCGGCGGACTGATCCTGCCCTTCGTCGGTATCAAGGCGATCGACCTGATCGTCCAGTTCATCCCCGGCCTGCACTGAGAATGAAGAGAGTTGAAATCGTCATGGCCAAGCCTCTTCCCACCCCGGTGCGGAACCACCTGACGGGTCTGCGGATCCTGCTCCTGTTCACGGTGATCTGCGGCCTCGCCTATCCCCTGCTGATCACCGGCATCTCCCAGGCCGCGTTCAGCAAGCAGGCCAACGGCTCGCTGGTGCGGAACTCCGCCGGTCAGGTCGTCGGCTCGTCGCTGATCGGCCAGAACTTCACCATCGTCTCGAAGGACGGCAAGTCCCAGACGCCCGACCCGAAGTTCTTCCAGTCCCGTCCGTCCGCGGCCGGCAGCCTCGGCTACGACCCGACCGCCTCGGCGGGCACCAACCTGGGCACCAACTCCCAGGTGCTGGTGGGCAACTACACCCAGCTCAAGTCCGACATCGCCAAGTTCAACGGCGTGACGGAGAGCCAGGTGCCGGCCGACGCGATCACCTCGTCCGGCTCCGGCCTGGACCCGGACATCAGCCCGGCCTACGCCGCCATCCAGGTCAAGCGCGTCGCCCAGGCCCGCGGCCTGTCCGTCGACAAGGTCCAGGCGCTCGTCAAGCAGTACACCCAGGACCGCACCCTCGGCTTCCTCGGCGAGCCCCGCGTCGACGTCCTGGAGCTCAACATCGCCCTGACCAAGCTCAGCTGACCGGGCGCAAACCACCGTGTGGTCCGGCCGCGCACCGCGCGACCGGACCACACCACCCCTTCCGGACCGTCGCGCGGCGGCCGGGGAACGGAGATGAGTCGTGGCATCGCAAGCCCCCCTGCCCCCACCCCTGTCGGGTGTCCGCGGCCGGGGTATGCTCAAGGTCTTCCTCGGCTCGGCTCCGGGCGTCGGCAAGACCTACAAGATGCTGGACGAGGCCCACCGTCGCGCCGAGCGCGGCACGGACGTCGTCGTCGCCTACGTCGAGACCCACGGCCGCCCGCTCACCGCGCAGATCCTCGACGGCCTCGAAGTGCTGCCGCGTCTGGAGCGCGAGTACCGGAGCACCTCGTTCACCGAACTCGACACGGACGCCGTCATCGCGCGGCACCCCGAGGTCGCCGTCGTGGACGAGCTGCCGCACACCAACGTTCCTGGGGGCCGCCACGCGAAGCGCTGGCAGGACATCGACGACATCCTGGACGCCGGCATCGACGTGCTGACCACGGTCAACGTCCAGCACCTCGAATCGCTCAACGACGTCGTCCGCAAGATCACCGGCGTCCCCCAGCGCGAGACCGTCCCCGACGAGGTGGTCCGCCGCGCCGACCAGATCGAACTGGTCGACATGGCCCCCGAGGGCCTGCGCCGCCGCATGGCCCACGGCAACGTCTACGCCGCCGAGAAGGTCGACGCGGCGCTCTCCAACTACTTCCGCGTCGGCAACCTCACCGCCCTGCGCGAACTCGCACTCCTCTGGCTCGCCGGACGCGTGGACGAGGGGCTGCGCCGCTACCGCGCCGAACACGAGATCAGCAAGGTCTGGGAGACCCGCGAGACCGTCGTCGTCGCACTGACCGGCGGCCCCGAGGGCGAGACCCTGATCCGCCGGGCAGCCCGGATCGCCGACCGTGCCGGCAGCGACTCGCTTCTCGCCGTCCACGTCGCCCGCAGCGACGGCCTCACCGATGCCAACCCCGCCGCCCTCGCGCAACAACGCCGGCTGGTCGAGCAGCTCGGCGGGACCTTCCACTCCGTCGTCGGCGACAACATCCCAACGGCTCTGCTGGACTTCGCCCGCGCCTCCAATGCCACCCAGCTCGTCATCGGCACCAGCCGCCGCAGCGCCCTGCGCCGCGCGCTGACCGCCGGACGCGGCATCGGCGAGACCAGCATCGAGCTCTCCGGCGACATCGACGTCCACATGGTCACCCACGAGCAGGCAGGGCGTGCACGGCTGCCGTTCGTGACGAACGACAAGCGCGCCACGCCCGAAGGACGCTCGGCCGCGCGCCGTTGGGCCGGCCTGCTGAGCGGGCTCATCCTGCCGCCGCTGCTCACCCTGCTGCTGACCCAGACGCGTGGCGCGATCAACCTGACCAGCGACACCCTGCTCTTCCTCGCCCTGGTCGTCGGCATCTCGCTGCTCGGCGGTATCGCGTCGGCGCTGGTCGCCTCGCTGGTGGCGTCGGTACTGCTCAACTACTACTTCATCCCGCCCATTCACAAGTTCACCATCGCGCAACCCAACAACGTGCTGGCGCTGGTGGTTTTCGCGATCGTGGCGATCGTCGTGGCCGCCATCGTCGACACGGCGAGGAAGCAGTCGAGCCGTGCCGCGCGGGCGACCGCGGAGGCCGAGACGCTCTCCGCGCTCGCGGGCAGCGTGCTGCGCGGCGACCAGGCCGTCCCGGCCCTGCTGGACCGGCTGCGCGAGACCTTCGGCATGGTGAGCGTCGACCTCGTCGACGGTGTGCCGCAGCCCGAGACGGGCGAGGAGATCGTTCCGATCGGCGGCGATGCGGCCATCGTCCTGCGCGGCCGCCCCCTCCCGGCCTCGGACCGGCGCGTGCTGGCCGCCTTCGCCGCCCACGTGGCCGTGGCCCTGGAACGCTCTCGCCTCGCCGAGGTCGCGGCCGAGGTCGAGCCCGTCAAGGCCGCCGACCGGCTGCGCACCGCGCTCCTCGCCGCCGTCAGCCACGACCTGCGCACGCCGCTCGCGGTCGCGCTGGCCTCCGTCTCCTCGCTGCGCAGTGACGACGTGGAGTTCTCCCACGAGGAGCAGGCAGATCTGCTGCTCGCCGCCGAGGAGTCGCTCGGCCGGCTCTCCTCGCTGGTGGAGAACCTGCTCGACATGAGCCGCCTTCAGGCGGGCGCCCTCACCCTCGACCTCGGACCCACCGCTATCGAGGATGTCTGGTCGGCCGCGCTGGGTTCACTGTCCGAGCCGACGGCTCCGGTCGAGGCGCAGGGCCTCGACGACGTGCCGCCCGTCCACGCGGACGCCCCCCTGCTGGAGCGGGTGCTCGCCAACCTCGTGGCGAACGCGCTGCGGCACGCCCCCGGCTCCCCGCTGCTGATCTCCGCCAGCGCGCTCGGCGACACCGTTCAGATCCGGGTCATCGATCGGGGGCCGGGCCTGCCCGAAGACGCGCGGGACCGGGTATTCCAGCCCTTCCAACGCCTCGGTGACACCGACAACACCAACGGCGTCGGCCTCGGCCTGGCACTGGCTCGCGGCCTCACCGAGGCCATGGGCGGCACCCTCGCACCCGAGGACACTCCGGGCGGAGGCCTGACCATGGTCCTCACCCTCCCCGCTCATATCCTCGACGACGAGGAGTTTCCCGAGCCGGACGGCCTCGACCAGGCTGCCCCGGCCCTCCCCGAGAGGGACTGACGTGACCCAGATCCTGGTCGTCGACGACGAGCCCCAGATGCTGCGGGCGCTGCGGATCAACCTCCAGGCCCGCAAGTACAACGTGACCACAGCGGCGGACGGCGCGGAGGCCATCCGCGAGGCCGCCCGCGCCACCCCGGACGCGATCATCCTCGATCTCGGCCTACCGGACATGGACGGAATCAAGGTCATCCAGACGGTCCGGACCTGGTCCAGCGTGCCGGTGATCGTGCTGTCCGGCCGCGCGGACGCGACCGAGAAGGTGGCCGCCCTCGACGCCGGCGCCGACGACTACGTCACCAAGCCGTTCGCCATGAACGAGCTGCTCGCCCGGCTGCGCGCGGCTCTGCGCCGCCCGACGGCCGAGGGCACGAGCAGCATCAGCGCCGACATCGGGCGGTGGACCGTCGACCTGCTCACGCACACCATCCGGCTGACCGACGACGACGGCGCGGCGGAGCAGGCGACGCTGCGGCTCACGCCAACGGAGTGGAAGATCCTCTCCGTGCTGCTCCAGCACCCCGGGCGCCTGGTGACCGCCGGTCACCTGCTCAACAGCGTCTGGGGGCCGGGGCACGAGCAGAACACCAACTACCTCCGGGTCTACTTCACCGGACTGCGCCGCAAGCTCGAACCCGACCCCTCGCGCCCGCGCCATCTCATCACCGAACCCGGCATGGGCTACCGGTACCAGCCCTGATCCCACCTGAGCGAGCGACGAATCCGCTGGTGAACGGGTTAACGGGTTGATAAGATCGCGGCACGGTGTGCCGGGAAGTCTGGTCGGCGCGGAGGGGCCGACTGGCTGCGAGCACGCGGCCACGCCCTCCGGTGAGACTGAAGGAACCCGTTTCCGATGCGCGCCGTGGGCACCGTCCTCCTCCTCGTCGTCCTGGCCACCGCCGTGGCCACCGGGGCGAAGCGCTGGCGTATCCCCGCACCTTCGCTGCTGGTCCTGGTCGGCCTCGGCGTCGCACTGATACCCGGGACACCCGAACTCCACATCGCGCCCGAGACCATCGGTCTCGTGGTGCTGCCGCCGCTGCTCTACGCCTCGGCGGAGGAGCTGTCGCTGCGTGACCTGCGCAGCGTGTGGAAGCCGGTCATCATCCTGGCGTTCGGGCTGGTCCTCGCCTCCGCGGCGGTGATCGGTCTGCTCGGGGCGTGGCTGACCCCGCTCAGCGGTGCCATGGCCTTCGTGCTCGGCACGGTGCTGGCCAGCACCGACCCCGTCGCCGTCACCGCGCTCGGCCGTCGCCTCGCGCTGCCAGGACGTGTGCAGATGCTGGTGCAGGGCGAGAGCCTGTTCAACGACGCCACGTCCCTGGTCATGTTCAAGGTGGCGGTGGCCGTCGCGGTCTCCACCACGGCGGTGAGCTGGACCCAGGCCGGCGGCGAGTTCTTCCTGCTGGCCGGTGGCGGCACCGTCGTCGGCGCCGCCATCGCCGGGGTCGTCGCCCTGATCCGGCGGCGCACCACCGACCCGGTGCTGGAGACCGTGATCGCCCTGGTCACCCCCTACGCCGCCTACGTGCTCGCGGAAGAGCTGCACACCTCCGGCGTCACCTGCGTCGTCATCGCCGGAGTCCTGCTCGGCCGCTCCGGCCACCGCCTCACCGACGCCCGCATCCGGCTCCAGCTCCAGCTCCAGGCCGTCTACGCGGTCGTGGTGTTCCTGCTGGAGAGCGTCGTCTTCGCCATCGTGGGCCTGGAACTGCCCACCCTGGTGCGCGACCTGCCCGCCGGCACCGGCGCATGGCCGCTCCAGGCACTGGCCATCGCCCTGGCTCTGATCGCGCTCCGGCTGCTGTGGATGCTCCCGCTCTCCGCCGCCGTCAAGCCGACCGCCGGTCGCCCCTCCTGGCAGCTGGCCGCCGTCGCCTCCTGGGCCGGCACGCGCGGCGTCATGCCGCTTGCCGCCGCCCTGTCCATTCCGCTGACCACCCAGAACCACCAGCCGCTCCAAGGCCGCGCCCTCGTCCTCACGCTGACCACGGCGGTCGTCATCTTCACCCTCGTCGTCCAGGGACTCTCCCTCGCCGCCGTGGTCAACCGCTCCGGTCTCGCGCTGGAGCCCGAACACACCGCCCGCGAGGAAGCCGACACCCGCACCGCTCTCGCCCGCACCGCCCTGATCCACCTCGACGAGATCACCGGCCTGGAGACCGTCCCCGACGCCGCCCTCGACCGCGTCCGACGACGCCTCGACGCCCAGCTCGACCAGAACGCCGACTCCGACGAAACCGGTGCCCCAGGTGCCCAGACCGTCCTGGCCGCCTACCGCGAACTGCGGCGCGAGGTCATCGCCGTCCAGAGCGCGGAACTGCGCCGCCTCTACGACGACCACGAGATCAGCGACACCACGCGCCGCCGCCTCCAGCACGAACTCGATCTGGAGGAAACCGGCCTCGGCGGCACGTGACGGCCGCTGCCACGGCCACGAGCGCTAAACGCCAGCTAAGGAACATATCCCGGACATATCGGCGCCATCAGGGTTCGCTGCCTGCGCTTGCGCCCCGGGCACGGGTGTCGCTGGGATGGACCGCATGGACCTCCTCCGCAGCCTCGTCAGCGCGCTCGTCGCGCCGGGCTGCCCTGCCGCGGCTATCGCGCGGCTCGAGGACCGTCCGCCTCATCGCGCGCGCTGACGCTGCGTGCAGCGCCCTCGCGCCCACGTGTCCTTGACGGCTGACGCCGCGGGGACCCCACTCTCTCCTTCCCGAATGGATCGACGTGTCCACTGACACCTTTGCCTTCGCCGACCGCACCGCTCTGGTGACCGGTGCCACCAACGGACTGGGACTGCAGACCGCACTGCGGCTCGCCCGCGGCGGCGCCCGCGTCGTCGTGCACGGCCAGACCGCGCAGAACACCGACACTGCCGTCGCCGCCCTCACCGAGCTGGGGGCGCCGACCGGGCGGCTGGAGCAGGCCGTCGCCGACTTCCGCCACCTGGACCAGGTACGCGCCCTGGCCGAGCAACTGAGCGAGCACCACGAGCGGCTCGACCTGCTGGTGCTGAACGCCGGCATCGCCGCGCCCGAACGGCGCACCCTCACCGAGGCGGGCAACGAGCTGAGCTTCCAGGTCAACTACCTGGCGCCCTACCTACTGACCCGGCTGCTGGAGCGCCCGCTCGCACGCGGCACCGACACCCGCATCGTCGCGCTCGGCTCCTCCCTGCACCGCACCGCCAACATCGACTGGACCGACCTGACCCGCGCCAAGCGGTACTCCCGCATCGCCGCCTACGGCCAGTCGAAGCTCGCCCTGACCACCTTCATCACCTCCCTCGCCCCGTACCTTCCGGCCGGGCACACCGCCGTGACCGTGCACCCGGGCGTCGCCGAGACCGCGACCCGCCCGCTCTACGGCACCACCGGGCGCCCGTCCGGCGAGGTCGCCGAGACCGTCGTCGCCCTCTGCGACCCGGGCTTCGCCGTGGTCAACGGCGGCTACTACGAGGGCCTCGACCTCGGCCAGGCGGGCCCGCAGGTCACCGAGAAGCGCTCCGTGGACCGCCTGCTCAAGCTCAGCGAGAAGCTCACCGCCGCACTCGAACCCGCTCTCTGAAGGTGCGCCACACCGCCTTCCACCGCCCACCCGAGAACCCGAGGAACCCCGAAGCGATGTCCAAGCGCGCCCGCAAGAAGCACGACCGCCGCAAGAAGGCCGGCAACCACGGCAAGCGCGCCGGTTCCTGACAGAACCCGCGCCGCAACGACGGCCTGGGATACCCCCTGAAGGGCGTATCCCGGGCCGTCGGCGTTTGGCCGAGCGGTGGGCCGGTGACGCATGCGGTCTGATCCGGGAACCGGTACCGGACCCGACCCGAAGTGCGAGGCTGTTGCGAATGGCCGACGTGATCTTCGTTGCCGTCACCGTAGGCGTGTTCGGCGCGCTCGCACTCATCGCCCGAGGGGTGCTGAAGCTGTGAACGCCGACAACGTCGTGGGACTGATCGCGGCGATCGCACTGGTGGGCTATCTGATCGCCGCCCTGATCATGCCGGAGCGCTTCTGATGAACCCGACCCTGGCCGGGTTCCTGCAGGCAGTGCTGCTGGTAGCCGCGCTGGCCGCGTCCTACCGGCCGCTCGGCGACTACATCGCCCGGATCCTCACCGGCTCGCGCCACCTGCGCGTGGAGCGACCGCTCTACAAGCTGATCGGCGTGGACCCGGCGGCGGAGCAGACCTGGTACGCCTACCTGCGCAGTGTGCTCGCGTTCTCGGCGATCTCGGTGCTCTTCCTGTACCTGTTCCAGCGGATCCAGAACCACCTGTGGCTCTCCCTGGGCTTCCCGGCCGTGCCCGCGCCGACGGCGTGGAACACCGCGGCGTCGTTCGTCACCAACACCAACTGGCAGTCGTACTCGGGTGAGCAGACGATGGGCCACCTGGTGCAGATGGCGGGCCTGGCGGTGCAGAACTTCCTCTCCGCCGCCGTCGGCATCGCCGTCGTCGCCACGCTGATCCGCGGCTTCACCCGGACCGAGACGGACCGGGTCGGCAACTTCTGGGTCGACCTGACCCGGCTCGTCGTCCGGCTGCTGCTTCCGGTCTCGGTCGTCTTCGCCATCGTGCTGCTGGCCTCCGGTGTCGTGGAGAACCTCCACGGCTTCCAGACGATCCACACCATCGCCGGCGGTACCCAGTCGCTGCCGGGCGGTCCGGTGGCCTCGCAGGAGGTCATCAAGGAGCTGGGCACCAACGGTGGCGGTTTCTACAACGCCAACTCCGCCCATCCCTTCGAGAACCCCAACGCCTGGACCAACTGGCTGGAGATCTACCTCCTCCTGGTCATCGCCTTCGCGCTGCCGCGCACCTTCGGCCGCATGGTCGGCGACAACCGCCAGGGCTACGCCATCGTGTCGGTGATGGGCCTGTTCTGGGTGGCCTCCGCCAGTCTGATGACCTTCTTCGAGTGGCAGCACCACGGCACCGCGCTCCAGGCCGCGGGCGCTGCCATGGAGGGCAAGGAGGTCCGGTTCGGCATCGCCGCGAGCTCGCTCTTCGCGAGCTCTACGACCCTGACCTCGACGGGCGCCGTCGACGCGGCCCACGACTCGCTCTCACCGCTCGGCGGCGGCATCGCGATCTTCGACATGATGCTCGGTGAGATCGCCCCCGGCGGCACCGGATCCGGCCTCTACGGCATCCTCGTCCTCGCGATCGTGACCGTCTTCGTCGCAGGCCTGATGGTCGGCCGCACCCCCGAGTACCTGGGCAAGAAGCTCAGCTCCCGGGAGATGAAGTTCGCCTCCCTCTACATCCTCACCACCCCCGCGATCGTGCTCATCGGCACGGGCGTGGCGATGACGTTCAAGGCCGAACGCGCGGCGATGCTCAACAGCGGCGCGCACGGCTTCTCGGAGGTGCTCTACGCGTTCACCTCCGCCGCCAACAACAACGGCTCGGCCTTCGCCGGACTGACCGTCACCAGCGACTGGTGGAACACTGCGCTGGGCCTGGTGATGCTCTTCGGCCGGTTCCTGCCCATGGTGTTCGTGCTCGCGCTCGCCGGTTCGCTGGCCCGGCAGAAGCCCGTCCCGAGCACGGCAGGCACGCTGCACACCCACGATCCGCTCTTCGTCGGCATGCTGTCCGGCGTGGTGTTGATCGTCGTCGGTCTGACCTACTTCCCTGCTCTGGCCCTCGGACCGCTCGCGGAAGGCCTGCACAAATGAGCGCCACCACCCCAGACCAGGCGCCCAAGCAGGACGCCGGCCGCGTCTCCGGCGGGCTGATGGACCCCAAGCAGCTCCTGGAGTCCCTGCCGGACGCGGTGCGCAAGGTCGACCCGCGGGTCATGTTCAAGAACCCGGTCATGTTCGTGGTCGAGATCGGGTCGCTGCTCACCACCTACGCGGCGATCCGGCACAGCAGCGTCTTCGCCTGGGTGATCACGGTCTGGCTCTGGCTGACCGTCATCTTCGCCAACCTCGCCGAGGCCGTCGCCGAGGGCCGCGGCAAGGCGCAGGCCGACACCCTGCGCAAGACCCGCACCGACACCATGGCCCGCCGCGTCGTCGGCGACTGGGCGCCCGGCGCGACGGGCGTGCGTGAGGAGGAGGTCGCGGCGACGCACCTGCGGCTCGGCGACTTCGTGGTGGTCGAGGCCGGGCAGATCATCCCGGGCGACGGTGACGTGGTCGAGGGCGTCGCGTCGGTCGACGAGTCGGCGATCACGGGCGAGTCCGCGCCGGTCATCCGCGAGTCCGGTGGCGACCGCTCCGCGGTGACCGGCGGCACCAAGGTCCTGTCGGACCGCATCGTCGTGAAGATCACCTCGGAGCCGGGCAAGACCTTCATCGACCGCATGATCGCGCTCGTCGAGGGCGCGGCCCGGCAGAAGACGCCGAACGAGATCGCCCTCAACATCCTGCTGGCCTCGCTCACCATCGTCTTTCTGCTCGCGGTCGTCACCCTCCAGCCGATGGCGACCTATGCGGGGGCCGAGCAGACCATCGTCGTGCTCGTCGCCCTGCTCGTCGCCCTCATCCCGACCACGATCGGGGCGCTGCTGTCCGCCATCGGCATCGCCGGCATGGACCGGCTGGTGCAGCGCAACGTGCTGGCCATGTCGGGGCGGGCGGTCGAGGCGGCCGGCGACGTGTCGACGCTGCTGCTCGACAAGACCGGCACCATCACCTTCGGCAACCGTCAGGCCGCCGAGTTCCTGCCGGTCGGCGACGTGGACGTGAACCGGCTCGCCGACGCCGCCCAACTGTCCTCGCTCGCCGACGAAACGCCCGAGGGCCGCTCCATCGTGGTGCTGGCCAAGGAGAACTACGGGCTGCGGGCGCGTCACCAGGGCGAGTTGGAACACGCCACCTGGATCGAGTTCACCGCACAGACCCGCATGTCCGGCGTCGACCTCGCGGAACCCACGGGTGTGCACGCCACCCGCAAGGGCGCCGCCGCCGCCGTCGCGGGCTGGGTGCGTGACCACGGCGGCCAGGCCGACGCCGCGCTGGACGAGGTCGTGGACCGGATCTCCAACCTCGGCGGCACCCCGCTCGTCGTGGCGGAGAAGACCGGAGCCGATCCGGCCCGTGTGCTCGGGGTGATCTACCTCAAGGACGTGGTCAAGCACGGCATCAAGGAGCGCTTCGACGACCTGCGGGCGATGGGCATCAAGACGGTCATGATCACGGGCGACAACCCGCTGACGGCCGCCGCCATTGCCGAGGAGGCCGGCGTCGACGACTTCCTCGCCGAGGCCACCCCCGAGGACAAGATGGCGCTGATCCGCCAGGAACAGGCGGGCGGCAAACTCGTCGCGATGACGGGCGACGGCACCAACGACGCGCCGGCCCTGGCCCAGGCGGATGTCGGCGTGGCGATGAACACCGGCACCTCCGCCGCCAAGGAGGCCGGGAACATGGTGGATCTCGACTCCAACCCCACCAAGCTCATCGAGATCGTCGAGATCGGCAAACAGCTCCTGATCACCAGAGGCGCACTGACCACCTTCTCCATCGCCAACGACGTCGCGAAGTACTTCGCGATCATCCCGGCCATGTTCGCCAGCGTCTATCCGGGCCTGAGCAGGCTCAACATCATGCACCTGCACAGCCCGACGTCGGCGATCACCTCAGCGATCATCTTCAACGCCCTGATCATCATCGGCCTGATCCCGCTCGCCCTGCGCGGCGTGCGCTACAAGCCCTCCTCCGCCTCGGCCCTGCTGCGCCGCAACCTCGGCGTCTACGGCATCGGCGGGCTGATCCTGCCCTTCGTCGGCATCAAGATCATCGACCTCATCGTGCAGTTCATCCCCGGGCTCCACTGAAAGGAGCAGGTCATGGCCAAACCTCTCCCGCCCTTGGTCCGGCTGCACCTGACCGGACTGCGTCTGCTGCTCGTCTTCACGGTGATCTGCGGCATCGCCTACCCGCTGCTGATCACCGGCATCGGCCAGCTGATCCTCCCCGGCCAGGCCAACGGCTCGCAGGTGAAGCTGGACGGCCAGGTCGTCGGATCGAGCCTGCTCGGACAGAACTTCACGCTCCGCCGGATCGACCCCAAGGCCCCGTCCGTCCCCGACCCGCGCTGGTTCCAGCCACGCCCGTCGGCGGCCGGTAACAGCGGCTACGACCCCACCGCCTCCGGCGCCTCCAACCTCGGCCCGAACGACACCGGGCTGACCAGGACCGTACAGGCGCGCCGGATCGCGATCGCACTGTTCGACGGAGTCAAGCCTTCTTCCGTGCCCCCGGACGCCGTCACCGGAAGCGGCTCGGGCCTCGACCCGGACATCTCGCCCGCCTACGCTTATGAGCAGGTCAACCGCGTCGCGCACAGCCGCAGGCTGCCCGCCGCCGAGGTCCGCGCCCTCGTGGCCGAGCATGTCGACGGACGCGTCCTCGGCTTCCTCGGACAGCAGCGCGTGAACGTGGTGGCACTCAACCTGGCCCTCGCCCGCCTCGGCTGACGCCTGCGCCAACCAACCGGCGAGGACCAGTGGCCCGAGAGGGGAGAGCGATGTGACCGAGCCCCGCGCCCACGTCCGGTCCGTACCGGGCCGTCTCAAGGTCTACCTCGGTGCGGCACCGGGCGTCGGCAAGACCTTCCGCATGCTCGACGAGGCCCACCGGCGCGCCGCGCGCGGAACGGACGTGGTCATCGGCCTGGTCGAGTGCCACGGCCGCCCGCGCACCGAGGAACGGCTCGTCGGACTGGAGGCGGTGCCGCGCCTGGAGCGCGACTACCGCGGCACCCGCTTCACCGAGATGGACACCGACGCCGTCCTCGCCCGCCGCCCCGAGGTCGCCGTCATCGACGAGCTCGCCCACACCAACATCCCCGGCGGCCGGTACGCCAAGCGCTGGCAGGACGTCGAGGAGCTGCTCGCCGCCGGGATCGACGTGCTGACCACCGTCAACGTGCAGCACCTGGAGTCGCTCAACGACGTCGTCCAGAAGATCACCGGGGTTCCGCAACGCGAGACCGTCCCCGACGAGGTCGTCCGCCGCGCCGACCAGATCGAGCTGGTCGACATGCCCCCGGAGGGCCTGCGGCGGCGCATGGTGCACGGCAACGTCTACGGCCCGGAGAAGGTCGACGCCGCTCTGTCGAACTACTTCCGCGTCGGCAACCTGACCGCCCTGCGTGAACTCGCGCTGCTCTGGGTCGCGGGCCGCGTCGACGAGGGCCTGCAACGCTACCGGGCCGAGCACGGCATCGGCGGCGTGTGGGAGACCAAGGAGCGCGTCGTCGTCGCGCTGACCGGCGGGCCGGAAGGCGAGACGCTGATCCGCCGCGCCGCGCGCATCGCCGCGCGCTCGGCCGGTGGCGAACTGCTCGCCGTCCACGTGGCCCGCAGCGACGGTCTCACCGATTCCAACCCCGCCGCGCTCGCCGCGCAGCGGCAGTTGGTCGAGAGCATCGGCGGCAGCTACCACTCCGTCGTCGGCGACGACATCCCGCAGGCATTGATCGACTTCGCCCGCGCCGAGAACGCCACCCAGCTCGTGCTCGGCACCAGCCGCCGCAGCAAACTCAGCCGCTCGCTCACCGGGATCGGCATCGGCGAGGCCGCTGTTGCGCTCTCCGGCGACATCGACGTCCACATGGTCACCCACGAGGCGGCCGGACGAGGACGCCACCAGCGCCCAACAGGGGCCTCCGCCCGAGGTGCACAGCGACTCGCCGGGCCGGTCGCGGCGGTGGTCGTCCCGGTGCTGCTCACCCTGGTGCTGACCCAGGCCCGCCACGGCATCAACCTCACCAGTGACACCCTGCTCTACCTCGCGGCCGTGGTGGGCGTCGCCCTGTTCGGCGGCATGGTCTCCGCGCTCGTGGCATCGGTCGCCGCATCGCTGCTGCTCAACTACTACTTCATCCCACCGATCCACCGCTTCACCGTGCAGGAACCCAACAACGTGCTGGCGCTGGTCATCCTGGTCGCCGTGGCGCTGGTGGTGGCGATGGTGGTCGACCGGGCCGCGCAGCTCGCCCAACGTGCGGCGCGGGCCACCGCGGAGGCGGAGACGCTGTCCGTGCTGACGCACGACGTGCTCGGCGGCGAGGAGACCATCCCCGCGCTGCTCACCCGCCTGCGCGAGACCTTCGGCATGGACCGCGTCACGCTGATCACCCGCGACCGGACAGGAGCGGAGACAGTCCTGTCGACCGACACCCTCACCGGAACATCCGCCGGTTCCGCGCGCCACGGCGCGGTCGACGAGGAGGTCGCCGTCACCGACGACGCCGCCCTGGTCCTGCGCGGCCGTCCGCTGCCCGCCGCCGACCGGCGCGTGCTCACCGCGTTCGCCGCCCACGTCCGCGCCGCCCTCGACCGGGCCCGCCTCGCCCACGCCGCCGCCGAGGCCGCCCCGACCCAGGAGACCCACCGCACCCGCGCGGCCCTGCTCTCCGCCGTCAGCCACGACCTGCGCGACCCACTCGCCGCCGCGCTGACCGCCGTCGGTGCGCTGCGCACCGAGGAGGAGAACCCGCTCTCGCCGCGGCAGGAGCAACTCCTCGGCATCGCCGAGGAGTCGCTGGAGCGCCTGGCCCAACTCGCGGAGGATCTCCACGACCTGAGCCGCCTGCACACCGGTGTCCTGGTTCCCCGCCCGGAGCGAACGGACCCCGCCGAGGCCTTCGCCGCGGTGAGCGAGGAGCTGGCCGACAGCGGCCCGGTGCTCCTTCGCCAGCGCGGCCTCGACAACGTCCCGCCCGTCGACGCGGACCCCACACTGCTGGAACGCGTGCTCGCCAACCTCGTCGCGGATGCCGTCGAACACTGCCGCGGCGCCGTCGACGGCACGGAGATCGTCGTCGCGGGAAGCACGCTCGGGAACCGTGTCGAAGTCCGCGTGGTCGATCACGGCCCCAGCCTCCGCCCCGGCGAGGCGGACCGGCTCTTCGAACCCGCCGTCCCCTTCTACGGCGGCGCGACGCCTTCCCCGTCCTCACGGGCCGGCGCGACCTTGCACCTCGCCCTCGCCCACGGCTTCGCCGACTGCATGGGCGCCACCCTCACCCCGGAGGACACCCCGGGCGGCGGCCTGACGATGGTGCTCGACCTTCCCGCGTGGCAGGGCAGCTGAGCCTGACGCGCGGAACGAGCCGGGCTACACCTCGATCTGCGAACCCATGATGACCGTGCGATCGCGAGGCTTGCCGAATGTCAGCTGCCGCGCTGCCGACGCCGCGTGGTCGCCGCCACCGTCCACGGGCCCGTAGCGCCTCGGCGAACAAGTAGGTGACCGTCACCGGCACCTGGAACCGACACGACACCGATCCCACGATCGACGCCACCTCCGTGACCCGGATCCCCACCACTCCCGACCCCTACCGCAACACCGCACCATGAGGACAGCAGACCCGAGGAAGCGCGCGGACGCCGGTCCTCCCGGCGTCCGCCCACCGGCTGCGCAGGAAACCTTGTTCTGACCGCCCCGACGCGGCAGGCGCACGCACAGCGGTCCGTCAGACCTGAGAAGGACTCACGTACGCCGGAAGCACGAGATCCCCACCGGCATGCTCGGCACCGGCGGCCTCGTCGCCAACCTCGGCATCCTGCTCCTGATCGCCGCGCTGGCCACGAACACCGCCCACCGCCTGGACGCCCTGCCCGCAGGCGTCGCCGGTGTCGCCACCCTCGCCTTCGGCGCGCTCACCACGGCCACCGGCTTCCTCCTCCGCCACAGGGCCGCCGACCAGAGCTGACGAGCCGTCCCCCCGCGAAGCGAACGGCCGCACCCAACACGCGAGCGGCCGTCCCCTTCATCTTCATCGCCGAGAAGACCTAACGGAGACCCACTAGGGGTTGACGACCACGATTTTGCCCGGGTACAGGGTCCCAGGAGTCGCCGGGAAGTTGATGACACAGCTGGCGGAGGTCGTCTCGTGCGGAGGGGTCACCGGGATGATGGCCGTACAGGTTCCGAGGTAGCGGCCGTTCATCTCATCGTCCAGGGTCGCGGCAAGGCTGAAGACGGCCGAGGCGTTCCCCGCCGCAGCACCATAGTTGATGAAGGTCGAAGTCAGCGTGCATCGGCTGTCGCTGCTGCAGGTCCCGTCGGCCTCGGGGTTCGGCGGCTCGAAGGACGCCTTGTGGCACGCGAAGGTGCATGTGGGCTTCGGCTTCGGCCTGGGCTTCGATTTCTGTGTCGGTGCCGGGTGCGGGCTGGGCGTGACGCCGGCCGTCGTGGCAGGCGTGCCGCCGCTGCCGAACGCGGACGCCACATCCGACCAGCGGTTGACGCCGAAGAACGCGGCGAGCGAGAGGACCGCACCGATTGCCCCGAAGACCAGCTTCCACTCGATCCTGCCGCCGCTGCGTGGTTCGTCAGCCACCCTGATCCCCCGTCATGCCCATTTAAAGTACGGGCTGGTGAGCATACTGAAACTGTGTGCAGGGGTGCCAGCGGCGCACCGGCGCGCCGACCTCTCTTCCGCTGTTGCTGATGCCAAGTCAGATGGCACCCGGCCAGATCGTCTGTCTCGACGGCAACCGGGTGCCAGTCGCTCATCCAGGGCGCTTCAAGTCCCGGTGATCATGCGAGTCCGCAGTTTGCAGGGGGTGCTCGGACTGCAGGGTCGTGGGGGCGCTGGGCGTGCGGGTCGCAGCGAGCTCCCCTGCGCCTTGAGCAATCCGATCCAGGCGCGCACCCGGCTGGCCGGCTGCAGGTCCGGGCGGTCGTGCAGGCGGACCAGGTCGAGGCCCTCGCCGTCCTGGTGGGCCTTGTCGGTGCCGAGGTTGATCACCGGCCAGGCTACTTGCCCGATGGCAGACTTCCCCGGCCCGACGCCCTGACCTGCCCCGGGCCAAGCCAATCTGACCTAACCTCGGGATCATCCCTACGAATCACTCCCCGACCATTGACATGGCCAGGATCAATCTGAATCCTCTGTCGCACCGCCAGAACGCCTGAACCACAGGCATGTTGACAGGGGAAACCATGCGCCGCACCATCTCCGCCGCGCTCCTCACGCTCGGCCTCGCCGCCACCCTCACCGCCCCGGCCACCGGCACCGCCTCGGCGGCCGGGAGGTCCGCGCCCGTGCCGCACCTGGACCACCGGATCGACCGCCACGCCAGCGGCGACTCCAACTGGGGCGGCTACGCCGTGACCGGCGGAACCTACCGGACCGTCACCGGGAACTGGACCGTCCCGGCGCTGGACTGCTCCGCCACCTCGGGGGACATATCCTTCTGGTCCGGCCTCGACGGATGGACCAGCAGCAGCGTCGAGCAGATAGGCCTCGACGCCGTCTGCACCCGCAAGGGCGCCGTGCAGTACAACCCGTGGGTCGAGATGTACCCGGCGAACTCGATCTACTTCACCGAGACGGTCAAGGCGGGCGACACCATGACATCCTCGGTGACCACCAACGGCAGCGGATCGTTCACACTCACCCTCGCCGACCCGACCCGGGGCTGGACCAAGACCTACACCAAGACCCTCACCAGCGCACCACTCAGTTCCGCGGAGGTCATCGTCGAGGCGATCGGGAGCGCGAGCATCCCGGCCTGCCCCGACTTCCACCAGGTCCAGTTCACCGACGTCACCGCCAACGGCCAGGGCTTCGGCTCCGCCGGGACCGTCAACACCACCAACCTCGAACGCGGCGGCGTCCTACTCACCCAGGACGGCACACTCAACGGCACCTCCTTCCCGGTCTCCTGGCTGCACGCCTGACCAGCCCCCGAACAACGAACAACGGCGCGGCAGCCGCACCTTCGCGACTGCCGCGCCGCGTGCCAACCCCCGACCCGCCGAAGCGCGCCCTGCACCTCCATCCACGCGAGACAAGACCGTTCATGGGTCCAGACGTGCAACACCGTCCCACCCAGGAGTTCAAGTCGCCGGCCCGCCCGGCAACACCCCGGGGCCAGGCGAGCAACAAGTGCCAGTGCCAGGGCCCGGCTGGGCGTGGCTCACCTCGACTCGGGGAGGTATGCGCACCGAAGCGATCGGGCCGGCGAAGGCCGGGTTCCGCTCGTCGTACGCGCTCATGTCGTGCGGATCCGCCACGGGCGGTGCTCGGCAGGCCTCGGCGGCTCCGTCCGTGAAGCCGTGCGCGACCAGGCTGCGAGAGTACGGGGAATTCACGCTTCGTCGGGCTCCAGCGTGACCATGATCCACAGGTCTGGCGGCGCGGTCGCGGCCAGGCGGGCACGTGCCGTTCCGCCTCGCTGGAGTGCGGGAGTGGCCCGATCTTCGTCCAGGTCGTCGTGCGGCTGGGCAGGCGTGAGGTCACCTCGGTCCACATACACGTACGAGGACCGAGCGCCGCCTCCAGCGGTCCGCGTCTGGAGTCGTACCCTCGGCACAGTCCGCCGCGCTCCAGGTCGGCGTCATGGTCGTGGTCAGCCTGCAGCGCCACGCTGCCGCGGACCTCGCACGCGGGATGCTCGGCCAGGAACTCCGCCTTCGCCTCAGGCGTCATGGCACTGAACAGCAGCGCCTGCGTACCGCCGGCGGTCACCACTGGGCGGCCACCCACTGCCTCGTCCTGCGACGTGCCCCACGTACCGCGAGTGCGTCCGCCATGAGTCCTGGCCGCAGCCCGGACACGCCACCGGCGTGCCGTCCCTGGCCCTGGCCCGGATTCGCGACAACCCCCGTCCCGCCTCCACCCGTTCGACGTTCGCCGCAGCCAACTGCGTGAGCAGATCCATCGCTTCGACTACACACTTCGCCGGCCTGGCGACCTTCCACCAGGGGCATCACGGGTGCATCGAAGCACCCGCCGCTACGGGGATCGCGTAAGAGCCAACTTCCGGACAGGCCCGTTGGGCAACGTTTGGACTCTCGACCTCCGTCACTTCAAGATCGACAGTGACGCCGAGTGCGCGACCGCACGAGGCGGACAGAGCCCCACGGCCATTCCGGCCCGGGGGGCGACGCGGGCGGCGAGCATCCCTGCCAGCCGGCAAGCCGACTTTACGAGACGGGCGAGTTTCGATACGCTGTCGTTCCGATACAAAGACGTTCCGATACCGTTCCGTTCCGCATGGTGGTGACCCGCACCAGATGACGCAGACCAGCTCCGTCCCCGCCCCCGGGCGCAAGCGCGACGCCTCGCGCGACGATGCCCTGCGCCAGGCAGCGCTCGAGGTCCTGGCCGAGGTCGGTTACGACCGCCTCACGGTCGACGCCGTCGCGGCCCGCGCCGGTGCCGGCAAGGCGACGTGCTACCGCCGCTGGGCGGGCAAAGCCGAGCTGGTCGTCGACGCGGTCAGCCACATGAAGGCCCGCCTGGAGCAGCCGGACACCGGCTCGCTGCGCGGCGACCTGATCGCGCTCACCTCCCACGCCACCGCGGGCGACGACTCGTTCCGGGTCGACGTCCAGGCGGGCCTGGTCTCCGGGCTCGTCCGCGACGCCCAGCTGCGGGAGGTCTTCGCGGAGCGGTTCGTGGCGCCCCGCAAGGCGGTGTTCCGTACCGTCTTCGAGCACGCGGTCGAGCGCGGCGAGATCGCGCCGGTCCCGAACGCGGAGCTGCTCTCGGACATCGTCCCCTCCCTGGTCTTCCACCAAATGATCCTGACCGGCCGCCCCCCGGACGCCGCGTTCATCCTCAGGGTGATCGACGAGATCGTCCTGCCGCTCGCCCAGGCGACACCCCAGACGCAGAGCAACCGCTCGAAGCAGCACCAGAACCAGCACCAGACAAGGACTCCCTCGTCATGAACGAGTCGACAGCCCCAGCCCTCGACCCCCGGCGGTGGCGGGCGCTGGCCTTCATCGGCCTCGCCCAGCTGATGGTCGTCCTCGACGGCACCATCGTGAACATCGCCCTCCCGTCCGCGCAGCACGACCTGGGCATCTCCGACGCGAACCGCCAGTGGGTCGTCACCGCCTACGCCCTGGCCTTCGGCGGGCTGCTGCTCTTCGGTGGGCGCATCGCCGACCGCTGGGGCCGCCGCCGCGCCTTCATCATCGGCCTGATCGGCTTCGCCGGCGCCTCCGCGCTCGGCGGCGCGGCCGTCAACACCGGCATGCTGCTGGGCGCCCGCGCACTGCAGGGCGCGTTCGGCGCGATACTCGCCCCGGCCGCACTGTCGCTGCTGACGGTGATGTTCACCCAGCCCAAGGAGCGCGCGAAGGCGTTCGGCGTCTACGGCGCCATCTCCGGTGGCGGCGCCGCCATCGGCCTGATCCTCGGCGGCGCCCTCACCGAGTACGCGAGCTGGCGCTGGACGCTGTACGTCAACGTCATCTTCGCGATCGTCGCCGTCGCCGGCGCGGTCTTCGAGATCAAGGAGCCGCACGGCAGCCGCAACACCAACCGCCTCGACGTCCCCGGCATCCTCCTGGCCGGCTCCGGTCTGGCCTCACTGGTCTACGGCTTCAGCAAGGCATCGACTGACGGCTGGAGCTCCTCGACCACGCTCGGGTTCATCATCGCCTCCCTGGTGCTGCTGTCCGCGTTCGTCCTCGTCCAGGCCCGCACCAAGGCGCCGCTGCTGCCGCTGCGCGTGGTGCTGGACCGCAACCGCGGCGGCGCGTACCTGACCATCGGCATCGCCGTGGTCGGCATGTTCGGCGCGTTCCTGTTCCTGACCTACTACCTGCAGGTCGTCCTCGGCTACAGCCCGCTCAAGAGCGGCCTGGCCTTCCTGCCGATGGTCGTCGGCATGATGATCGGCGCGACGCAGGTCGCCGTCCGGCTGCTGCCCAGGGTCCCGACGCGGGCGCTGATGGTCCCCGGCGCGCTGATCGCCTCGGCGGCGATGCTGATCCTGACGCAGATCTCGGTCGGTGGCTCGTACGCTACGCACGTCCTGCCGGCGCTGCTGATGCTGGGCTTCGGCATGGGCCTGGTGTTCATGCCCGCGATGAACCTGGCGACCCGCGGCGTCAAGCCGCAGGACGCGGGCGTCGCCTCCGCGATGGTCAGCACCTCGCAGCAGGTCGGCGGCGCGATCGGCACCTCGCTGCTGAGCACCATCGCCAACAGCGCCACCGCGAACTACGCCCACTCGCACGCCGCCCAGGTCCACTCGAAGGCGGACGGCGTTCAGCTCGGCCTCCAGGCGATGGTCCACGGGTTCTCCGTCGCGTACTGGATCGCCGGGGGCCTGCTGGCCCTGGCGGCCCTGTCGGCGGGCCTGCTGATCAACGCCCGTCCGCAGACGGGCGGCCCCGCCGCGGGTCACTCCGGCCCCGAGGGCGACGACAAGGCGACCACTGAGGACGCACCCCCGGTCTTCGCCCACTGACGCCTCCCGCCTCAGCCGACCGCCCGGCCGCGACGCCCACCAGCACCGCGACCGGGCGGTCGCCGTTTCACGGCGAGGTCGGGGTCTGGGGCAGCAGCATGGTGATACCGGACACGGGGTCCTCCCCGATCAAGGCCGGACTCGTCATGAGCGGGACTCGGTTGCCCACCGAGCTCTAGGACGGATCCAGAGCGGTCCACGCTTCGGTGACGCAGCCTTCCTCCCACTCCCACCAGCCCTCGGCTTCGCCGTGCTCGAGCAGCTTCCGAATCCGGACCAAGTCGGCCGTCGCAGGAACGTCGAGCGCGACCATCCGGAACTGCTCGATGCCCTCGCCAGTCGTACCGAGTCGATGAAAGGTCTCCAGCACGGTGCGTCGTGCTGCTTCTGAGCCCTTGTCCCTCATCACGATCAACCGGATCGTGCAGTTGTCCGATGCCTGAACGATCTCGGTGGCCCAGCGCAAGCCGTCCTCGTCGACTTCGACCCGGACGATGTCGTCGCTCGCGACCCCCCGAACGAACCACGGGACGTTGTCGAGCCGGACAGTGCCGTCGCCCAGGTCAACCGCCCACAGACTTTCGACGCCTGCGGGCGGCCAGCCGTCCTCGTCCACCTCCAGCCGGAAGTGGATCTTCACGTGGCCGTTGCTGATCGTGGTCACCGCCCCATCATCCCTGTGGACTGACCTGGACCGGAAGCTTCGGGATCACGAGCTCCGAGCTGTTCGAACGACGGGCCTTCCAGGAAGCCAGGCCCTGCGCTCTCGTCGGGCATCACACTGGGTGATCTTCTTCTCCCCCACAACCACGCTGACGCGGAGACCTCCAACCTCGCCGAGCCAGCCCTCCCGTTCGGCTTCAGCAATGCGGTCCTGGAGGTCGTCGCGGATCTCGATCAGGCGGGGCCGCTCGCTCGGGCTGACGATCTCGACGGGGCAGCGCACAGGCTTGTCCGAACCAGCCCCAGCTGACGGCCCGACAGGGGCATCCGCCAGTCGCGTCACTGAACGCAGTTGTCGGAAATCCTGAAGCCGCGGAGTCTCCGGGCATGTCGCACGCCGCTGGGTCCCAGCATGATCACCTGGGACAAATCACCCGGGATCAGGCGACAATCCAGCACGTGGAACAGCGCCGACCAGACCAGGCCCGGACGCCACATCGGAACCATCGTTTTCGGCTTCGCCGCCCCCGAAGGCCCGGATGCTCTCGGCGACTGACTGCGATCCGCCAGGTCCTCGCGGGCATCGGGGCCGGCATCGTCGTCGCCCGGGGCCAGGACCTCGCCGACGCGCGAGCGGGCGATGACCCACTGGTTCCACTCCCGCTCGACCACGGCCATCTCGGCCTGGAGTCGGTCGGCCTCCTCCCGCAGTTCGTCCAGGCGACGGCGAGCGATTAGCTCACGCTGTTCCAGCAGCCCCACGACCGACGGCATCCCCGACCTTCACCCGAGCAACGACTCAACACATCACCACTCCCCGACACCGCCGACCCTATTCCTGACCAGCGGAAACGCACCCCTCAAGGCCGGAAAAACAACAACCACCAAGGCATGTTGGCAAGTTCTGGCTCCGAGGGTGTCGGCGGACGTATCCGCTAGTGTCGAGGACAGGCGGACACTGTGATCCAGGAGGAGCGGTGTACTACAGCGGGTTGGGGCTCGACCGTGTCGTCGATCGGCGGGGAGACTCGGACTGGATCGAGGCACTGCTGACCAGGGCCAGTACCCAGGTCATTCCCCTGTGGCAGGACCAGTGCCTGGTGCGAAACGAAACGCCGTTGCGGCTGCCCTTGGCCCAGGCGAGGGACATCCTCGTCGCGGCCGGCGACCGGGTGCTGCTCGGCCTCGAAGGCGAGAGGGCGGTGTTCGCGGCCGATGTGTCCGGGCTCGATCGGGAGAGCGCCGTCGAACTGGTCGGCGCGGACACGATGCTGGACGTGCGGGCGATGGTTCCCACCATCACGCCGGACGAAGCGGGTCTGCTGGCGTACGCGCGGGGAATTCTGCACTGGAACCGCAATCAGCGGTTCTGTGGCGCCTGCGGGGGCCCGGCCCGGTCCTGCAATGGTGGCCACCTGCGGACCTGCCAGAACTGTGGGAAGCTGCTGTTCCCGCGAATCGAACCGGCCGTGATCGTGCTAGTCGAGCTTCCGGGCACGCCCCGGCGCTGCCTGCTCGGCCGCCATGCGGCATCCGGCCCGAACCGCTTCAGCACACTGGCCGGGTTCGTCGAGATTGGCGAGAGCTTCGAGGACACGGTGCGCCGCGAGGTGCGGGAGGAAGCCGGCGTCACCGTGGGTGCGGTGACCTACCAGGGTTCCCAGGGGTGGCCGTTCCCGGCCGGGGTGATGATCGGGTTTCGCGCCGAGGCCGTTTCCGATGCGATCGATGTGGACAACGTGGAAGTGGTGGAGGCACGCTGGTTCACGGCCGCGGAACTGCGCGCGCGGCTGGCGGACGCTGCTCTCGGCGGCCCGTACCGGGTCGATTCGATTGGCAAGGCGCTCATCGACCAGTGGCTGGCCGACACAGACTGAACCGATGCGGTGCGAAGACAGATTCAACGGCCGCAAGCGGCACGCCGTGGTCGACACCCTCGGCGCCGGCCAGGCCAGTCCCGCACGCCACATCGGCACCACGGACTTCGACTTCGCCGCGTCCGCTGGCTCGTGCTGCGGTCGGACGGAGCCTGACCGTGTCCTTGGCCCGGGTCGTCGGGGCGGCACGCCCGGGGTCTTCAACAGCCGGCCTGTGAAGTTGAAGGGGTGAGCGTAACGGTGTTTGGGTGAGTGAAGCTTCTATGTCTCGTCAACCCCTGGTGTCGTTGCGGCGGCGTTG
>NZ_JBGCCA010000026.1:0-135899 GCF_041261265.1 Streptacidiphilus sp. MAP12-33 | reverse complement strand
ACTGCAGGGGGGACCCTGTGGGAGAGTAGGACGCCGCCGAACAACTATTACAGTGAAGCCCCCTGACCTCCGGTCAGGGGGCTTCACTGCGTTCCCGCAGGTTGTGGCAGAAGTCTCGCCGACTGTGGCCCGGGTCACGTTTCGGATCTGCGACCATGGACACCATGAAGGGACGCGTCCTGATCGTCGATGACGACACTGCTCTGGCCGAGATGCTTGGCATCGTGCTGCGTGGAGAGGGGTTCGAGCCGAGCTTCGTCGCGGACGGCGACAAGGCTCTGGCTGTCTTCCGCGAGGTCAAGCCTGACCTCGTCCTGTTGGACCTGATGCTGCCGGGCAGAGACGGGATCGACGTCTGCCGGCAGATCCGCGCCGAGTCCGGCGTGCCGATCGTCATGCTGACCGCCAAGACCGACACCGTGGACGTGGTGGTCGGGCTTGAGTCCGGCGCCGACGACTACATGACCAAGCCGTTCAAGCCGAAGGAACTCGTCGCCCGCGTGCGCGCGCGTCTGCGCCGTGCTGAGGAGCCGAGCCCGGAGCAGCTGACCATCGGCGACCTGGTGATCGACGTCGCCGGTCACTCGGTCAAGCGTGACGGCCGCAGCATCCCGCTGACGCCGCTGGAGTTCGACCTGCTGGTCGCCTTGGCCCGCAAGCCCTGGCAGGTGTTCACCCGCGAGGTGCTGCTGGAGCAGGTCTGGGGTTACCGGCACGCCGCCGACACCCGCCTGGTCAACGTCCACGTGCAGCGACTCCGCTCGAAGATCGAGCGGGATCCCGAGCGCCCCGAGATCGTCGTGACGGTCCGCGGCGTGGGCTACAAGGCGGGCCCGAACTGAGATGAGCGGTCAGACCCCCGCCGCCCTGCCCGACCCGGACGGCGGGCGGTCGACCGTGCAGGACACGCGGTCCACCTCGGCGAACGCGACGAACCACAAGACGACCCAGCAGCCCTTCTTCAGCGCGCTCGTGCGGCAGCTCCGGCGGCCGTTCCGGCGGGCCGTCGGGCTGTACCGGCGTTCGATCCAGCTCCGCGTCGTGGCGATGACGCTGGTGCTCTCGCTCGGTGTGGTGCTGCTGCTCGGCGTCGTCGTGATGAACCAGGTCCGCAACGGCCTGCTGCAGACGAAGATGCAGTCGGCGCAGACTCAGGCAGAGAGCGGCTTCGCCGCGGCCAGGTCCGCGGCGAACGACCTCAGCACGCTTGCTCACAAGTCCGGCTCCCCGGCGTCGGGGCAGTCCGGTATCAGCCCGACCGCCGGTACCGATACGGCCCTGGACCTCGGTGCGGTCATGACCGACGAGGTCAACGCGCTCGCGCAGAGCGGGGCGGGTTCCTACTACGTCGTGGGGATGCTGCCGTCGGGCAAGGACCCGCGGGCCGCCTCGTCCCGGGCCATGCCGGCTTCGGGGTCGGTGGACCCGACGGCGACGATCCCTGCGGAGCTCCAGCAGCGCGTGGCGGCGGGCGCGGGCGGTGACGCGGCCTCGTTCACGTCGGTGACCTACCGTAACGGCGCGCAGACCGAGCCGGGCGTGGTGATCGGTGAGCAGATCGCGCTGCCGAGCAGCGTGGTCTCCGACGTGGCCACACCCGGCAACGCGTACCAGCTGTACTACGTGTTCCCGTTCACCCAGGAGACCAGCACGCTGAACCTGGTCACCGGGACTCTGGCGACCGCCGGCGTGTTCGTGGTGATCCTGCTGGGGGCGATCTCCTGGCTGGTGGTGCGCCAGGTGGTGACCCCCCTGCGCATGGCGGCCGAGATCTCCGAGCAGTTGGCCTCGGGCCGGCTGGAGGAGCGGATGAAGGTCTCCGGCACGGATGACATCACCCGCCTCGGAGAATCGTTCAACCGCATGGCCGGGGCTCTCCAGGCGCAGATCCGGCAGCTGGAGGAGCTCTCACGCGTCCAGCGCCGCTTCGTGTCCGACGTGTCCCACGAGCTGCGCACCCCGCTGACAACCGTCCGGATGGCCGCAGACCTGCTCTACGAGGCCCGCGAGGACTTCGGCGACCCCATGGCGGAGCGCTCCGCCGAGCTGTTGCAGAACCAGCTGGACCGCTTCGAGTCGCTGCTCGCGGACCTGCTGGAGATCAGCCGGTTCGACGCGGGTGCCGCCATTCTGGACTCCGAGCCGACCGACCTACGCGAGGTGGTGGGCCGGGTCATCGACGCGGCCGGACCGCTGGCCGAGCGGAAGGGCAGCGCGGTGCGCGTCATCGGGGCCGACGAGCCCGTCGTGGCCGAGTGCGACCCGCGCCGGATCGAGCGCATTCTGCGCAACCTGGTGGTCAACGCGCTGGAGCACGGTGAGGGCCGCGACATCGAGGTCCGGATGGCGGCCGGGGACGGCGCGGTCGCGGTCGCGGTGCGCGACCACGGCATCGGGCTCAAGCCCGGCGAGGCCGCACGTGTTTTCAACCGGTTCTGGCGGGCCGACCCGGCGCGTGCCCGGACGACGGGCGGGACGGGCCTCGGCCTGTCCATCGCGCTGGAGGACGCAGCGCTGCACGGCGGCTGGCTGCATGCCTGGGGCGAGCCCGGCGGTGGCTCGCAGTTCCGCCTCACGGTTCCGCGCAGCGCGGGCTCGGAGATCAGCCGGTCGCCGATCCCGCTGGAGCCCGAGGACTCGCGCGGCAACCTCGGCCTCGACCTCTCCGGCAGCCCTTACCGCCGGGCGCGGCCCGCGGGTGCGACGGCGCTTCCTGCCGCGGAGGCGGACCAGGCAGCGACCCAGCCCAGCCTGGGCCCCGGGCTCGGCGGCGTGCTGGGCTACGGCTCGGTCATCCCGGCGCTGCCCGGCCCCACTCGGGGCACCCCGGCCAGCAACCCCGCCGACCTGGGCTCCGTCTCCGGACTCGGGGCGGGCTTCGGTACCGTGGGCGGCCACGTGGTCGTCCCCGGCACGGCGGCGACCCGGACGGACGACCGGCCCGAGAGCCTTGACGCTGCGAGGTGGGACGCCGAAAGCGCGCACGGCAGTGGCCCCGACGGCGAGGATGAGGGAACCCGTGAAGAGGTCTGAGCTGTTGCGACGCCGCCGCACGCTGCGCGGTGTGGCGCTCACCGGCGCCGTCCTCGGGCTGGCCGGCTGCGCCACCATGCCCAGCAACGGTCCGGCCACTCTGGGCCCGACCGAATCCGGGAACACCCAGAACACCCGGGTCGAGCTGGTCCCGGTGCCCCCGGCGCCGGGGGAGGAGCCGGTGGAGCTGCTCCACGGCTACCTCGACTCGCTCGCCAGCGACCAGGGCGACTACCGCACCGCGCGCCAGTACCTGAGCGATCCGGGCTGGAAGCCGTCCGGCGCGGTGACCGTGCTGGACGCCGCCCCCGCTTTTCCGCCGATCCCGGCCAACACGGACGTGAAGAGCCTGTCCATCACGGCGACCGGCAACGAGATCGCCTCGCTGGACACGCACGGCTCCTACACGACCACGCTGCCGCGCCGGTCCGTCAGTGTGCAGTTCCACTTCACGAAGAACGACAAGGGCCAGTGGCGGATCGTGAACCCGCCGTCGACGGTCCTCATCAGCCAGCGGGACTTCCAGCGGATATACGCCTCGGTCAACCTGTACTTCCCCGCCGTGGCCGGTCAGACCGGTGCCGGGGTGAGTCCGCTGGTGGCCGATCCGGTGTTCATCCGCACCCGGGTGGACAACCCCCTACAGACGGCGGCGCAGCAGCTGGTGAACGGACCCAGCACCTGGTTGCAGCCGGCTGTGAACTCGGTCTTCCCTCCCGGGACGAAGGTGCAGCTGGACACCAGCAACGCCCAGGCCGTCAAGGCGTACCTCACGCTGGGCACGGGCGGCGACTGGAGCGGGACGTCGTGCAAGACCATGGCGACGCAGCTGTACGCCACCCTGACCGCGACGGCGAACCAGTCGACCTCCGTGACGCTCTACCAGGGCAAGGGCGGCCCGGCTCAGTGCGCAGCCGGTACGGAGGGTGCGTTCAACCCCGTCCAGGTCGGGACGACGGCGTACTTCCTGGGGCCGGACCACCAGCTCAAGAGCGTCTCGCCCAGCGTGGACGCGAGCAACGGGGACAGGTTCGTCATCGAGGACGTTGCCGGCAAGCTGGTCCCGCCGGGCGTGACGATCGGCTCCTTCGCGGTCTCGCCGACGGGTGACGGTTCGGTGGCCTCCGTCTCGGCGGACGGCCGTGACCTCTACCTGAGCGCTCTGGGGCACGGCACCGCGCCGACCACGCCGGTGCTGCGCGGCGCCGGCGCCGGTGCGCTGTCGTCGCCGAGCTTCGACGGGACCGGCACGCTGTGGGTGGCCGACTCGGACCCGGGCGGCAAGCCGCTGCGCGCGGTCATCGGCGGCACACCGGTACCGGTGGACATCCAGGGCCTGCCGGACGGCGCGACGATCCAGCAGGTCCGGGTCGCTCCGGACGGTGTGCGGATCGCCCTGCTGGTGCAGAGCGGCGCCAGCACGACCCTCCAGATCGGGCGGGTGCAGCGCGTCGGGGGTGCCGACGACCAGAGCCACCCGTCCCCGGCGTTCTCGGTGCAGGACCTGCGGACGACGGCGGTGGGGATCAGCTCCATCTCCTCCATGGCGTGGCAGGACGGCGACGGACTGGTGGTCGTGGGTCAGCAGACGGGGACCACGAGCGTGATCCCCGTCGAGATGGACGGCTCCCCGTCCACGGCGGGGACGATCCAGACACTCAACGGCGTCACCGACGTCACCGCTCTGCCCGGGGATCTGGGGCAGTGGCTGTTCGCCACCGCCAAGAGCCCCGACGAGGAGATCTTCGCGTCCCAGCTGACGGAGTTCCGCTGGGTCCAGGTGCAGAACGGTGGGTCCAGCAAGGGCAGCGGCGTGCGCTTCCCCGGCTGACGCCGGGCTGCGCCCCACACGGCCACCCAGGGGCTCACGCCGCGGCGACGACCGCTGCGGCGAGAACGTCGATGCCGGCCTCGGCGAGGGCGCGGGATGCCTCGGCGAGGCTCGCGCCGGTGGTGACCAGGTCGTCGACGAGGACCACGTGGCCGTCGCGGAGGAGACCGGCGTCGTGGGTGGCCCCGAGCGCGCCGGAGAGGTTGCGGAGCCGGGCCGCGGCGTCGAGGCCGGACTGGTCGGCGACCGCGCGGGTGTGACGCAGCGCGGGGACGACGCGGGCGGGAACACCCCGGGCCCGCAGTGACCGCGTCGCCGCGCGGGCGAGGCGGACGGTGGGGTCGTGGCCGCGGGCGCGGGTGGCGGACACGGTCGAGGGCATCGGGACGAGCAGCAGCGGGCGCGCGTCGCGTCGGTGGGGCGCGGGGGCCAGGGGGACCGCCGCGTGCACGGCGTGCGCGAGGGCGCGCCCCAGCGGCGGCGCGAGCCGCAATGCTCCGCGCTCCTTGTGGGCGAGCAGGGCCTGGCGCACCGCGCCGGCGTAGGGCAGGGCGGCGTAGGTCTCGGGCAGGCCGGGCGCGGGGTGGCCGGGCCGGGCCAGAGTCGGATCGGCCTCCTCGAGCAGGGCCCGGCAGGGCGCGCAGAGCTGGGCGTGCGGCCCGCCGCAACCGACGCACACGGTGGGCAGCAGCAGGTCCAGTACGGCGTCGAGCGCGCGAATCGGTGACCGTTCCACGGCGCCTCCCCATCGAGAAGGAGTTACGGTCGGAGATACACACGGAAGGAGTGCCAAGAGTGCCCCGACCACCCCGATGACGAGGGCCATTCACGCGATGTTCATCCGAACGGGGGCCGTGGCCGCGCGGGGGCTGTACAAGCACCGCGTGCCCGGCGAATTTGGACGTCAGGACCTATGGCCCTCTGACCCGGGACTTCAGACCCGAGTAGGACAGGCGAAACCCAGGGAACCGTTGTTCCATGGGGTTCCCACCGTTCCCACTGGGGATGAAGGGGACAGAGCGGCGGTCCCGCCCGACCCCGAGCGGGTGGGCTGCGTACTCGACGGGCCTTGCGGACCTCTGGGTTCGCGGGCATGAAGCGCGAAGGATCGGAGTTCTGCGTGGACATCGTCGTCAAGGGTCGCAAGACCGAGGTTCCTGAGCGGTTCCGCAGGCACGTCGCCGAGAAGCTCGAGCGGATCAACAAGCTCGACGGCAAGGTGATCAGTGTCGACGTGGAGCTGTCGAAGGAGCACAACCCGCGCCAGTCCGACCACGCCGACCAGGTGGAGATCACCCTCCGCAGCCGTGGCCCGATCATCCGGGCGGAGGCCAGCTCCTCCGACCCGTACTCCGCCCTCGACCTCGCCTCCGCCAAGCTGGACGCCCAGCTGCGGAAGGCGGCGGACCGGCGGCGGGTCAGCAAGGGGCCGCGGTCCCCGATGAGCGTCGCCGAGGCGACCGCCGCGCTGTCGGACACGCCGGGGCAGGCGACGCCCGAGGAGCTGAGCCCGCCCAAGAGGACGATGCAGGGATCTGTGGCGGTGGAGGGCGACGGGCCGCTCGTGGTCCGCGAGAAGACCCACCCGGCCGCCCCGATGGCGCTGGACCAGGCGCTCTACGAGATGGAGCTGGTCGGCCACGACTTCTACCTGTTCGTGGACTCGGACACGCTCCAGCCGAGCGTGGTGTACCGGCGGCACGCCTACGACTACGGTGTGATCCACCTGAAGGTCGAGGAGTGACGGCCGCCCCAGCGACGGCTGCCTCAACAACGGCTGCCTCAACAACGGCCGCCTGACGGACTGACCGCTACAGCAGGACCGACAGAGGGTTCCTCCGGCACACTTCCGGGGGAACCCTCTTCGGGCGCGTGATCGCGACCCCCGCGAAGCGTGGAATCATGTCGGTGACAGCCGCCCACCGAGGGGGAGGGACCGGATGGTGGAGCCGATCCGGGTACTGGTCGTGGACGACCACGCGCTGTTCCGGCGCGGACTGGAGATCGTCCTTGCCCAGGAGGAGGACATCGCCGTCGTCGGCGAGGCCGGAGACGGCGCGGAGGCCGTCGAGAAGGCCGCCGATCTGCTGCCCGACATCATCCTGATGGACGTGCGGATGCCGCGTCGTGGCGGCATCGAGGCCTGCACGGCCATCAAGGAGGTCGCGCCCAGCACGAAGATCATCATGCTGACGATCAGCGACGAGGAGGCCGACCTCTACGAGGCGATCAAGGCGGGGGCCACCGGGTACCTGCTCAAGGAGATCTCCACGGACGAGGTGGCCACCGCGATCCGTGCGGTGGCCGACGGGCAGTCGCAGATCAGCCCCTCGATGGCGGCCAAGCTGCTGACCGAGTTCAAGTCCATGATCCAAAAGCGGACGGACCAGCAGGATCTGCTGCCCGCACCGCGGCTGACGGACCGCGAGATGGAGGTGCTGAAGCTGGTGGCCACGGGGCTCAACAACCGGGACATCGCCAAGCAGCTCTTCATCAGCGAGAACACCGTGAAGAACCACGTGCGCAACATTCTGGAGAAGCTCCAGCTCCACTCGCGCATGGAGGCCGTGGTCTACGCGATGCGCGAGAAGATCCTCGAAATAGGCTGACCGGGCTCAGGCGGCGAGCAGCTTCTCCAGGGCCGGGCGCAGTGCCTCGTCGTGGAGCTGCTCGACGCGGACGGACGAGCAGCCGACCCACTCGGCGGCCTCGCGCAGCGACTCCGCGAGCGCCGGGACGGCCTTCGGCGTGGTGAGGGAGACCTGACGTGCCACCAGCGTCGAGCCCTCGCGTGCCGGATCAACCCGGCCGACCAGCTGCCCGCCGGAGAGCAGCGGCATGGTGAAGTACCCGTGCACGCGCTTGTGCTTGGGCGTGTAGGCCTCCAGGCGGTGCGTGAAGCCGAAGACGCGCTCGGTGCGGGCGCGGTCCCAGATCAGGGAGTCGAACGGGGAGAGCAGGGTGGTGCGGTGCCGCCCACGCGGCTGCGCCTCGAAGGCGGCGAGTGCGGCCGGATCCGCCCAGGCGCGGGCAGGCTCCGCGGCGGAGCCGGGGCGGCCCCAGCCGGCCACCTCGACCGGCACCAGGCCGGAGGCCGGCAGGGCCGCGGCGACCTGTTCGACCTTGAGCCGGTGGTAGTCGGCCAGATCCTTCTCGGTGGCCACCCCCAGGGCCCGGCCGGACTGGAGGACCAGCTGCCGCAGGCATGCCTCGTCGTCCGGCTCGGCGGCCAGCAGCTCGGCCGGGACGGCCTGCTCCGCCAGCGTGTAGACGCGGCGCCAGCCGCGGCGCTCCGCGCAGACCACGACGCCGGTGTCGAGCAGCCACTCGACGGCGATCTTGGACTCGGACCAGTCCCACCACTCGCCGCCCTTCTTGGCGCCGCCCAGCTCCTTGGTGGTGAGCGGGCCCTCGGCGCGCAGCCTGGCGACGATCTCGGCGCAGGAGCGCTCCGCGTCCTCCATCCGGTGCCAGCGGTGGCCGCGCCGCTCGAAGGCGCGCCGCCGGAAGGCGAAGAGCGGCCACTCCTCGACGGGAAGCACGCAGGCGGCGTGCGACCAGTACTCGAAGGAGCGGTTGCCGCTCCAGTAGGCCGCCTCCACCGCCTCGCGCCCGACCGCGCCGAGACGGGCGTAGGGGATCAGCTCGTGGGAGCGGGCCAGCACGGAGATGGTGTCCAACTGGACCGAGCCCAGCCGCCGCAGCATCGCCCGGACGCCGCCGCGCCGGTCGGGCGCACCGAGGAGGCCCTGGGCGCGCAGCGCGATCCGGCGGGCCTCGTCGTTGGACAGCTCGGTCGTGGATGACTCGGCGGTGGACGGCTCGGACGCAGTGCTCATGCTCCGAAGCCTAGGCGGACCGACTGACACGACCCGCCTGATCGAGTGAGCCTAATCAAACGCGTGTCCCGAACCTCACGCTCAGGAGTGGAGAAAACAGCTCGGGGCCCGTTCCTGACGGACCCCGCTCCTAGCCTGGTCACGCAGCTGATGGAGCTGCCCTGTGGGGGCTTACGGGGATTCCTCATTCTTCGGTGATTTCTTTCTATTTCTTGGCGCGTGCGCTCAGTGCTGCCCGCGCCCGGGAGGGGACGACATGGGTCGCAGGACCCGATGGGCCGCCGCGTTCGTCGCGGCGGGGCTGCTGGCGTGTACGGCGCCGGCGGTCGGGGCGCAGGCCGCGAGCAGCACGCAGCGGATCGACCTCAAGGTGCTCGTGGTCGACGACGGTGGGCCGTCCGTGGCCGCCATCGTCAACGAGCTGGACCTCACCGGCACGCCCTACACACGGGTGAGCCTGAACGACGCGAGCCGGCCGGTGATCAACGCCGCGTTCCTCAGCGGCACCGACTCCTCGGGCCGTGCCGAGGGCCGGTACCAGGCCGTGGTGCTGCCCAACAACGCGCCGTTCCCGGCCGGTTCGGCCGAGATGGCGGCGCTGCAGAGCTACGAGCAGCAGTTCGCCGTGCGGCAGGTCGACGCCTACACCTACGCGCAGCCGTCGGTCGGCCTCAACTGGGCGGCCAGCCCGGGCTACATCGGCGCCCTGGACGGCATGCAGGGCACGGTCACCTCGGCCGGGCTCGGCGGCTCCTTCCGCTACCTCAAGGGTGGCGTCCCGTTCGAGGACAACGACCCGAACGTGACCGAGAGCTACGGCTACCTGGCCACCCCGCTCGCCACCCAGGCGGCCGGTGCCTCGTTCACCCCGCTGGTCACCATGCCGATCCCGAACGCCGGCGGCGCCCAGGGCGTGCTGGCCGGGGAGTACGACCACGGCGGCGTCTCCGAGCTGGTGCTCACCTTCGCCTACAACCAGTACCAGCAGCAGTACCGCCTGCTGGCCCGCGGCATCGTCGACTGGATGACCCAGGGCATCCACCTCGGCTACGACCGCAACTACTTCGCCATGCACGTCGACGACGTCTTCCTGCCGGACGACCGGTGGAGCTCCACGGCCAAGTGCACCCCAGGCGACGCGGCCTCCGCCTGTCAGGGCACCCCGGCCGCCTCCGAGATCCGGATGACGCCCGCCGACGTCACCTACGCGCAGCAGTGGGAGAAGGCGAACAACTTCACCTTCGACTTCCTCTTCAACGGTGGCGGCAGCGACGACGCCACCCAGAACGGCACCGTCGACGACCCGTTGACGGACTCCCTGCTGCAGAACAAGTCCTCGTTCCGCTGGGTCAACCACACCTACGACCACCCGTTCCTGGGCTGCGTGCAGAACACCGCCACCGTCCCGTGGTCCTGCACCACGGGCGCGAACGGCGCCACCCAGTGGGTCGACCAGCAGACCATCCAGAGCGCGATCAGCAACAACGTCACCTGGGCCGCCCAGCACGGGCTCTCCATCGACTCAAGTGAGTTGGTCACCGGCGAGCACTCGGGCCTGAAGACGCTGCCGCAGCAGCCCGTCGACAACCCCAACCTCGCCCCCGCCCTGGCCGCCACCGGCGTGAAGTGGACGGGCAGCGACCACTCCCGCGAGCCCGACCAGCGGGCCGTCGGCAGCAGCACGCTCACCGTGCCGCGTTTCCCGATGAACGTCTACTACAACGCCGGCAAGGTCGCCGACGAGGTCGACGAGTACAACTGGCTCTACACCGCCACCGCCCAGGGCGGCAGCGGCATCTGCACCGCCAACCCGGCCACCAGCACCTGCCTGCCCGCGCCGTTGGACGAGAGCACCGGCTACAGCAGCTACATCGTCCCGCTGGAGGCCCGCATCGACATGGGCCACATCCTCGGGGACAACCCCGACCCGCACTACGCCCACCAGTCCAACCTGACCGAGGACCGCCTCCTCTACCCGGTGCTGGACACCTTGTTCGCCTCCTACAACCAGCTGCTGGCGAGCGACGCCCCGATGGTCAACCTGCGCGAGTCCGCCATCGGCGCCGAGCTGCAGCAGCGCTCCACCTGGCAGTCCGCGGTGACGGCCGGCAAGGTCACCGCCTACCGGGTGGGCAGCACCGTCACCGTCCAGGCCCCGGCCGGCGTGCAGGTGCCGGTCACCATGCCGACCGGCACGGTCCAGCCGGGTCTGCTGGGTCTGGTCTCCACCCCTGCCGGTACCGCGTACGCCGGTGAGCTCTCCGGCTGGCTCACGCCCAAGCTGCTGCAGAGCGGCGTCACGCTGACCCTCAACGCGGCGGGCACCCCGGCGGCCGCCCCGGCGACCACGACGGCGAAGGCCGCTCCGGCGGTCGCCCCGGCCGCGGTCAAGCCCTACCAGCCGGCCTCGGTGGCGCGTCAGGTGCCGCTCACCACGAGCGCGGTGGCGGCGCTTCCGAAGAGCAAGAAGTAAGCGCCGGAGCAAGAGTCACACCTGGCAAGACCGTCCAGGGTCAGGGTCCGGGAGCACGACGCCCCGGGCCCTGATCCGCCGCGAACCGCCCGAGGGGGGCCGAGCCCGTATGAACAGCGCCCGCAGGAACAGCCCTGGGCCGCTGGAGGTCACCTTGCTGACGGAGGGCACCTATCCGTACATCCACGGCGGCGTCAGCACCTGGTGCGACCAGTTGGTCCAGGGGATGCCCGACGTCCGCTTCCACGTCCTGGGGATCACCGGCTCCGGGGAGGAGCCCGTCGTCTGGCCGCTGCCACCGCAGATCGCCTCGGTCAGCTCGGTGCCCATGTGGGGTCCGGCGCCGCAGGGCCGCGCCCCGCGCGGGCGGGCGCTGCGGCGCTTCCTCGCCGGCTACGAGCGCTTCCTGCTCTCCCTGCTCGACCCCGACTTCGAGCACCACTTCGCCGACGAGCTCTACGAGCTCTCCGAGTTCGCCCTCACCGGCGGCTCGTTGACGGCGGCGCTGCGCACCGAGGGGGCGCTGCGCTCGCTCCAGGGTGTCTGGCGGCTCCCGTTCCTGCCCACCAGCGGCGATCGTCCCACCCTGCGCGACGCGTTGGAGGGCACCGACCTGCTGGAGCACGCGCTGCGCCCGCTCGCCGTCCAGCCGCCCGCGCGCGGCGTCGCGCACGTCGCCACCGGTGGGCTGGCGGCGTTGCCCGCGCTCGCCGCCCGGCGCTTCCACGGCGTGCCGCTGCTCCTGTCCGAGCACGGCATCTACCTGCGCGAGCGCTTCCTCGGCTTCCGCAGCGCGCCGTTCGCCCGCCCCGTGAAGACGCTGCTGCTGGGCTTCTACCGGATGCTCGCCACCGAGAGCTACGCAAGCGCGGACGTGGTCGCTCCCTGCAACCGCTACAACCGGCGCTGGGAGGAGCGCGGCGGCTGCGACCCGGCGCGCATCCGCACCGTCTACAACGGGGTGGATCTGCGGCAGTTCCCGCTCGCCGGTCCCGAACCCGAGGAGCTGACGCTCAGTTGGGCCGGGCGGATCGATCCGATCAAGGACTTGGAGACGCTGCTGCGGGCCTTCGCCCTGATCCGGGCCGAGCTGCCGCAGGTGCGGCTGCGCCTCTTCGGCGGCGTCCCGGCCGGGGGAGAGGAGTACCGGGCCCGTCTCGACGCGCTCGCGGCGGAGCTCGGCGTCACCGACGCGGTTCTCTTCGAGGGCCGGATCGACGCGGTCAAGGACGCGTATGCGGCGGGCTCGGTGGTGCTGCTCTCCAGCATCTCCGAGGGCTTCCCGTTCAGCCTGATCGAGGCGATGGCCTGCGGCCGCGCGACTGTCTCGACGGACGTCGGCGGGGTGCGGGAGGCGGTCGGCGACACCGGCCTGGTCGTCCCGCCGCGCGAGCCCGAGGCGCTGGCGGCGGCGACGCTCGCCCTGCTGCGCGATCCGTGGGAGCGTGCCCGGCTGGGCGCGGCCGCGCGGCGCCGGGTGGTGGAGCACTTCACCGTGGAGCGCACGGTCGCCGAGTTCCACGGGCTCTACGCGGAGCTCGCCCGCTCCGCGGGTCAGGTCGCGGATGCGGCCCGGCCGGTTCTGCCGCGGCAACGCGGTCCGCAGCAGGGCGTGGTGGCCGGACCCGGCCCGGCGGCGGACCCGGGGAGCGGGCCTTCGGCAGGCACGGTGCTCGGTGCCGGCTCGGCCCGGGCAAAGGCGGGCCTCGGCGTCGACGGGGTGGCCGCGTGAGCGGATTCGTCGAGCTGGTGCGGGGCCTGCGCCTGGAGGCCGCACCCGCTCCGCTGCCGCACGTGGTCGCGGACGATCCCGCCGAGGAGATCGCGGCGCGGTTCGCCGGGGTCGCGGCGGGGGCGGTGCACGCGTGGGAGCTCGTCGCCGCGATCGAGGCCGAGGGGCTGACCGACGGGCAGATACAGCAGCGCTATGGCCGCCGGGACGCCTTCGAGTTGGGCGAGGAGCTGTTCGCCCGCAGCCACCCGGAGGCGTCCAGGTCCCGGGGCCACGGCGCCGCCGTGCCGAAGCGCGTGCGGGCGCGGATGCACCGCACGACCCGCGCGTCGGCCTGGGGGGTGCCGGTCCCGCGCAGCGCGCTGCGCGGGGTGCTGTTCGCCTTACCGGGCCTGGCGTTCGTGTTGGCGGCGCCGCCGCGCGGCTCGATCTGGTGCGCGGGCTCGGCGCTGCTGTTCAGCTGGAGCTGGAGCCAGGCCGTCGCCCACCTCGGCTACACACGCCTCGGCCGCGGCGACCGGGTCGGCGCCGCCACGGCCATGGCCCGTGGCGGTGCGACGGGCGCGGCCCTCTGCCTGGTCGTGGCCGTGGCGTTCGCCCTGCCGACGGGCGCGACGGCGCCCGCCGTCGGGTTCGCCGCCGGTCAGGCCCTCTACTTCGCCGCGGCGACGGCGCTGCTGGTCCTCGGCCGCGAGCGTGCTCTCGCCGCCGCCCTCGCCCCCGTGGCGCTCGGTTCGGCGTGGCTGCTGCTCGCGCGCCCGACGGGCCTGCCCGGACCGCCGGGTCCCCTCGGTCCGGTGCTCGTTCTTCTCTCGCTGGCGCTGACGCTGCGGGCCGGCTGGCGCGAAACCGGCGGCGCGGCGCCGTGGACGGCGCGCGGGCGCGCGGCCGGTGGCGCGGGCGCGGTCGAGCGGGCGGGGGAGTGGGCCGGGGCTGTGCAGGCCGGGGCGTTCGGCCTCGCGGTGGCCGTGCTGACCCTGGCCCGGGTCGGGCCCACCACCGTGGCGCTGACGCTCAGCATGGGCGGGGCGGAGTGGTTCCTGGCCCGCTGCCGGGCCACCACCGACCTCGCCCTCGGCCGGGCCGGGGCGCCCCGCGAGTTCCACGGCCTCGTCCTCGGCGCGCTGGCGCGCTGCCTCGGCGGCTACGTGCTGCTGGTCATGACGCTCGCCTGGCTCGCCGAACAGGTCTGGCCCGGCGCGCCGGGCCCCGGCGCCCCCGACCTGGGCGCCCTCGCGGCCGCGATCTGGAGCGCCCAGCTCCTCCAGTCCCTCGGCCTGCTCCCGCGTGCCACGACCGGCGTCTGCGCAGCCGCCGCCGCCCTGGTCGGCGCCCGCGCGGCAGGCGTCGCCGCGGCCACGGCCCAGACCACGGTCAGTCTCGTCGCCGCCGCGACCCTCGCCGCGGTCGCGGCCCTGGCGGTGACGACGGCAACCCGACACCGATGAGGGCCGCGCGGAGCGCGGGGGGAACGGGATCGGTGGTGACGGATCGGAGGCGACACATGGTGGCAGCACGAAGGCCGGCCCGCCGCGAAGCACCGCCCGGCGGTAGCGGGCCGTGGCAGCGGGCGGGTGCGGGGCGGGCGGTTCGCGGGGGGACCGAGCCTGGGCGGCCCGGCGCTGGGCGGGCCCTGGCCGGGAAGGTGCTGCCCGACGGAAGTACGGCGCGGCAGGGGACCGGCGCTTGGCGGACGGGCGCTTGGCGGACTGTGCTCGGGTGGGTGGTGTCGGGGGCTTGGCGGATGGCGTTGCCCGGGACCGGGCCTGGGCGGGCCCTGGCCGGGAAGGTGCTGCCCGACGGGAGCGCAGCGCGGCAGCGGGCGGGTGCGGGGCGGGCGGTTCGCGGGGGGACCGAGCCCGGGCGGCCCGGTGCTGGACGGGCGCTGGCTGGGCGGGCCTTGCCTGGGCAGGCGCCGCCCGGCGGAAGCGGGACGCGGTGGCGGGCGCGCGTTGGGCGCGCGATGCGGGGGCACGGAGTGGTGGTGCTGTTGTCGGTCTTCGTTCTTGCCGCCTGCGCCGGGGCGGGGGGAGCGGGGCGGGCGGTCGTTGCGAGCACGGCGGGCGGCCGCGCCGCCAAGGCGCCGATGTCGGTGGCCGCGCCGCGGGTGGCCGGGACGGCCGCGCCCGCTGGGTGGTGGCAGCCGCGGGCCGGGCTCGGATGGCAGTGGCAGCTCACCACGCCTGTGGACACGTCCGTCCGCGCCGATGTCTACGACATCGACGCCGACGACAACGCGGCCGATGTCGTGGCCGCGCTGCACCGGGCCGGACGGCGGGTCATCTGCTATGTCAACGCCGGTGCGTGGGAACCGTACCGGGCGGATGCCGGGAACTACCCGAAGGTGTTGCTCGGCAAGGCCCTCGACGGGTGGCCGGACGAACGGTGGCTCGACATCCGGCGGCTGGACCTGCTGGCGCCGCTGCTGGCCCACCGGCTCGACACCTGCAAGGCCAAGGGCTTCGACGGCGTGGAACCGGACAACGTGGACGGCTACACCAACGACACGGGCTTTGCGCTGACCGCCGCCGACCAGCTCGCCTTCGACCGCGCGCTCGCGCGCCTCGCGCACCAGCGGGGGCTGGCCGTCGGGTTGAAGAACGATTTCGACCAGGTGGCCGCGCTCGCGCCGGACTTCGACTACGGCGTCGACGAGCAGTGCGCCGAGCTGGACACCTGCTCCGCGCTGAGCGCCTTCGTCAGGGCCGGCAAGCCCGTCTTCGACGCCGAGTACGCCGTGCCGACCTCCGGCTTCTGCACGCTCACCCGGGGTCTGGGAATCAGCGCGATCCGCAAGCGTCTGGAGCTCGACGCCTGGAGGCAGACCTGCTGAGTCCGCCCGAAGTCCGCTCGAAGGAAATTCCCACTGTCCGTTTTCGACCGCTGTCGACTGAAAAAGAATGCCACTCGCGCGGACGACACCATGCGCCGTGCTGACGGACCTCCCGGCAGCATGGGCTCCTCGCATACGATGGGCTCGCGGTGGCCTATTCGTTACCACCGCGAGCAAGGTGCCCGATACAGTCGCCCGGTCCATCCAGGCAAGGAGCCAGCCCACGTGTCCGTCTTCGACAAGATCCTGCGTGCAGGCGAAGGGAAGATCCTTCGCAAGCTCTCCAAGATCGCAGACCAGGTCAACTCGATCGAAGAGGACTTCGTCAACCTCACCGACGCCGAGCTGCGCGCGCTGACCGACGAGTTCCGGGAGCGCCTGGCCGACGGCGAGACGCTGGACGACATCCTCCCCGAGGCCTTCGCCACCGTGCGCGAGGCCGCCAAGCGCACCCTCGGTCAGCGTCACTACGACGTGCAGATCATGGGTGGCGCCGCGCTCCACCTCGGGTACGTCGCCGAGATGCGCACCGGTGAGGGCAAGACCCTCGTCGGCACGCTCCCCACGTACCTGAACGCGCTGGCCGGCAAGGGCGTGCACCTGATCACGACCAACGACTACCTCGCCGAGCGCGACTCGGAGTGGATGGGCCGGGTGCACCGCTTCCTCGGCCTGGAGGTCGGCTGCATCCTGGCGAACATGTCGCCGGCCGAGCGCCGCGCGCAGTACGCCTGCGACATCACCTACGGCACCAACAACGAGTTCGGCTTCGACTACCTGCGCGACAACATGGCGTGGTCGAAGGACGAGCTGGTCCAGCGCGGCCACAACTTCGCGGTCGTCGACGAGGTCGACTCGATCCTCATCGACGAGGCCCGTACCCCGCTGATCATCTCCGGCCCGGCCGACGCCGCCACCAAGTGGTACGGCGACTTCGCCAAGATGGTGCAGCGCCTGAAGATCGACCGCGACTACGAGGTCGACGAGAAGAAGCGCACGGTCGGCATCCTGGAGGCCGGTGTCACCCGGGTCGAGGACTACCTGGGCATCGAGAACCTCTACGACGTCACCAACACCCCGCTGGTCGGCTTCCTGAACAACGCCATCAAGGCGAAGGAGCTCTACAAGGCGGACAAGGACTACGTCGTCATGAACGGCGAAGTCATGATCGTCGATGAGCACACCGGCCGTATCCTCGCCGGTCGCCGCTACAACGAGGGCATGCACCAGGCGATCGAGGCCAAGGAGGGGGTGGAGGTCCAGAACGAGAACCAGACCCTGGCCACCATCACCCTGCAGAACTTCTTCCGTCTCTACGAGAAGCTCTCCGGCATGACCGGTACGGCGACCACCGAGGCGGCCGAGTTCCACCAGATCTACAAGCTCGGTGTGGTCCCGATCCCGACCAACAAGAACCCGCTGCGCATCGACCAGCCGGACCTGATCTACAAGTCCGAGCCGGCCAAGTTCGCCGCCGTGGTCGAGGACATCGTGGTCCGCCACGAGAAGGGCCAGCCGGTCCTCGTCGGCACCACCTCGGTCGAGAAGTCCGAGTACCTCTCGCAGGAGCTGCGCAAGCGCGGCGTCCCGCACGAGGTCCTCAACGCCAAGAACCACGAGCGCGAGGCGCTCGTCGTCGCCCAGGCCGGCCGTAAGGGCTCGGTGACCGTGGCCACCAACATGGCCGGTCGTGGCACCGACATCATGCTCGGCGGCAACCCCGAGCACCTGGCCGCAGCCGAGCTGGCGCAGCGCGGGCTCTCGCCGGTGGACACCCCGGACGAGTACGAGGCCGCGTGGGGCGGCGCGCTGGACAAGGCCAAGGAGGCCGTCAAGGCCGAGCAGGAGGAGGTCCAGGATCTGGGCGGTCTCTACGTGCTGGGCACCGAGCGCCACGAGTCCCGCCGTATCGACAACCAGCTGCGCGGTCGTTCCGGCCGTCAGGGCGACCCGGGCGAGTCCCGCTTCTACCTGTCGCTGGGCGACGACCTGATGCGCCTGTTCAAGGCCGGCATGGTCGAGCGCGTCCTGTCCATGGCCAACGTGCCGGAGGACGTGCCGATCGAGTCGAAGATGGTGACGCGCGCGATCGCCTCCGCGCAGACCCAGGTCGAGCAGCAGAACTTCGAGATCCGCAAGAACGTCCTCAAGTACGACGAGGTCCTCAACCGTCAGCGCGAGGTCATCTACGGCGAGCGCCGCCGCGTGCTCGAGGGCGAGGACCTGCACGAGCAGATCGACCACTTCATCGACGACACCGTCGACGCGTACGTCGGTGACGCCACGAAGGACGGCTTCGCCGAGGAGTGGGACTGGGACAAGCTCTGGACCGCTCTGGGCCAGCTCTACCCGATCTCCCTCAAGGTCGAGGACTTCGAGGACGAGAACGGCGACCGCAGCAACGCGACGGCCGAGTCGCTGTCCGAGGCGGTCAAGGAGGACGTGCACGGCCGCTACGTCGAGCGCGAGGAGCAGCTCGGCGAGACGGTCATGCGCGAGCTGGAGCGCCGGGTCGTGCTGTCGGTCCTGGACCGGCGCTGGCGCGAGCACCTCTACGAGATGGACTACCTCCAGGAGGGCATCGGCATGCGCGCGCTCGCGCAGCGCGACCCGCTGGTGGAGTACCAGCGTGAGGGCTTCGACATGTTCGGCGCGATGATGGACGGGATCAAGGAGGAGTCCATCTCCTACCTGTTCAACCTGGAGGTCCAGGTCGAGCAGCAGGTGGAGGAGGTCCCGGTCGCGGACGCCGTCGTGACGCCGGAGATCCACGCCAAGGGCCTGGACGCTCCGCAGCGCCCGGACCGCCTGCACTACAAGGCGCCGACGATCGACACCGCCGACGGCATCGTCGAGACGGACATCGACCTCGACGACGACGCGGAGGACGGCGACGGCCTCACCCGCGCCGAGCGCCGCAAGGCCGCCAAGGGCGGGCGTCGCCGCAAGAAGTAACCCCAGGGGCGCGGGGAACTGCGCGAGCAACCACCCAGTGCGGATGGTCCTGCTCGTCGGCGAGTCACCACACAGGCAGGGGGCACCCCCGCCCGAAGGGTGGGGGATTGTCGCGCAGTTCCCCGCGCCCCTGAGCGTTGCAACCGGCTCTCGTCACCAACGTGACTCCAGGGCCGTGAAGCGCCAGGTCGGGCTCTGGCTGCGGCGGAGGGCGCGGCATTCGAGGCGGAAGGCGAGGGTCTCGGTGCGGCCTCCCGCGACCTGGTAGAGCGCGGTGACCTCCAGGGCGTCCTCGCGGGGCGAGGAGTCGAAGACCCGCTGCAGCGCGCCGGAGCGCAGGCAGCCGAGGGCGCGCAGGGTGCGGACGCGGTCGTAGACGTCCTCCGTCGCGAACGCGAGGAGCTGCTCGTGCGGGCGCTTGCCGGTGAGCACTTCCAGCAGCCGCTGCGCGTAGGCGCGGGCGAGCGGGTTCTGGGGCGTGGTGCACGGCGTCGGCCGGCGCCTGGCGCCGACACCGTGGAGGCGGCCGATGCGGACATTGCCGGTGTGCGTCGTCGTCATGGCAGGGGTGTATCCGTCCCCGGGGGCCCCGGCAAGGATGCTCGGAGCGGCGAGAAAGGCCCGCGGAGAATCACTTATCCGAGTGAAACCATCCCCTTGAGCTGCGGCGATACCGGAAGCACCCGTACCGGCCCCATCACGCAGCGTGGCGAAATGCCACTCGATCGGTGACGTTGTGCGACCGGCGTCGTCGTCCGCCGCTGACGCCTTATCCTGAGCGCATGCGCGTCTACGTGCCCCTCACCTTGACCGGTCTTGCCAAGGCTCACGCCGAAGGCGCCGTCGCGCCGCCGCTGCGGGCGTACGCGGTGACGCCCGCGCTGCGCGAGTGGTATCTCAGCGACGACATCGAGGAGCTGGAGTACGCCGCGCTGGTCCGTGCCGCGCAGGCGTCCCTGCGGATGCTCGCCGAGGAGCCGGAGGCGTCGCGCCGGAGGGTGGTCGTGGCCGCCGACGTGCCGGACGCCGCGATCACGCTGAACGTGCAGGCCGAGCACGAGGAGCCGCACACCCTCGGTGCCGTGCGGCTGGACGAGCCGCTACGGCTGGCGAAGGCCGCGGCCGTGCACGCCGACGCGGACGACGCGGAGGTGCTGGAGGACGTCGCCGCCGCCGCGCTCGCGCTGGCCGCGGCGGACGCCGGCGACGAGGACGCCAGGTTCACCGTGGACGGGGCCGAGGACCACGAGCTGCTCTGGTTCGCGACCCAGGAGATTCCCGGGCTGTTGCCGTGAATGTCAGACCCGCCCGATAGCGTCCTGCTCATGTACGCACCACACATCGTCTGGGACTGGAACGGCACCCTCTTCGACGACATCGCCGCGGTCGTCGACGCGAGCAACGCCGCCTTCGGCGAGCTCGGTCTGCCGCCGATGACGGTGGAGGAGTACCGGGAGTGGTACCGGATACCGGTCATCGACTGCTACGCGGACCGGCTCGGGCGGATGCCCTCGCCGCAGGAGTGGCAGCGGATGGACGCCGTGTTCCACGGCCACTACACGGCGATGCGTGACGCCTGCGGGCTGACCGCGGGGGCGCTGGATCTGCTCGCCGCCGCAGGGCGGTCGCAGTCGCTGCTGTCGATGTACGGGCACGAGGAACTGGTGCCGCTGGTGCGCAGCTTCGGTATCCACGAGCACTTCCGCCGGGTCGACGGGCGGGACGGCACCTCGGGCACGTCCGGCAAGGGGCAGTACCTGGTACGTCATCTCGCCGCGCTGGGCGACGCGGTGGATCCGACGCGCACGGTGCTGATAGGCGACGTGCCGGACGACGCGGCGGCCGCGGCCGAGGCGGGGGTCCGCGCGGTGTTGTACACGGGCGGGGCCGGGTCGCGGCGGGAGCTGTCCCGCGTCGGGGTGCCGGTCGCCGACACTCTGGCCGAGGCTGTCTCCCTCGCGGAGGCGCTGGTCGCATGATGACCGTATGTCAGATTTCGACGGAATTGCCCGAATCGACAGGACCTACGCCCCCGCGAGCCCCGAGCGGGCCTGCCTGGAACTGCGGCTGAAGGAGCTGGCGGCCGCCGACGCGCCACTGATGATGACGATCGGCGGTGCCCGGCGCGCGGGCGGCGGGGAGCGGGTGGACGTCGTCCAGCCGCACCACCACTCCGCCCGGCTGGGCATGCTGGGCGAGGCCACCCCCGAGGACGTGGGCCTCGCCGTCGACGCCGCGCTCACGGCCGGACCGGGCTGGCGGGCGCTCCCCTGCTACGACCGGGCCGCCGTCTTCCTGCGGGCGGCCGAGCTGCTGGCTGGTCCCTGGCGGGAGACGGTCGTGGCGGCGACGATGCTCGGCCAGTCGATGACGGCCTGGCAGGCCGAGGCCGAGAGTCGTGAGCTGGTCCGTTTCTGGCGCGTGGCGGCCCGGGCGGCTGAGACGATCGAGGCAGCCGAGACCGTTGAGGCGATCGGGGCGATCGGGGCGATCGGGACGGCCGGGCAGACCGGGCAGACCGGCGCGGTCGAGGACGGTGGTGCGCGCGCAGCGCGCGGTGTGCGGCGGCGGACGGAGCTCCGGCCGCTGGAGGGCTTCGTCTGCGCCGTCACGCCCTTCGAATCCACCGCTGCCGCGGGCAGGCTGGCGACCGCTCCGGCGTTGGCGGGCAACACGGTCGTTTGGAGGCCCGCGCCCGCGCAGACCCTGTCCGCCACGTGCGTGCTGCGCGTGCTGGAGGCGGCGGGGCTGCCGCCCGGGGTGATCAACATGGTGACCGGAGAGGGGCAGGCCCTCGCCCGGGCGGCGCTCGGCCACCCCCGCCTCGCCGGTCTCCACTTCGCGGGGGAGGCCGCGGACTTCCACGGGTACTGGTGCGAGGTGGGCCGCCACCTCGACCGCTGTGCGAGCCGGCCGCGGCTGGTCGGCGAGACGGGCGGCAAGGGGTTCCTGCTCGCCCACCCCGGGGCAGATCCGGCGGTGCTGCGGACCGCGCTGGTCCAGGGGGCCTTCGCGTACCAGGGGCAGCGGCGGTCGGCGGTGTCGCGGGCCTACCTCCCGCGCGTCCTGTGGCAGGCGGTCAAGGCGGCCTTCCTCGACGAGGTCCGCGCCCTCGCGGTCGGGGACGTGGCCGACCTGTCCAACACCATGGGGGCGCTGGTCGACGCGCACGCCCACGAGCGCGCCGCCGGGGCGATCGCCCGCGCCCGGACCGTGCACAGCCTCGACGTCGTGGTCGGCGGGCACAGCGACGACGCGATCGGGTACTTCGTCGAGCCGACCGTGATCACCGGGACCGATCCGCGCCAGGAGCTCTTCACCGCGGGGCTGCGCGGCCCGGTGCTGGCCGTCCACGTCTACGACGACGCACGGTTCGAGCAGACGCTCGACCTGGTCGCCGCCGCGCGGCCGGCCGTCGCGGCCGGTTCCGTCATCGCCTCGGACCGCAGCGTGATCGCCCAGGTCAGGGCGCGGTTGCGGGGTGCGGCGGACGCGCTCGCCGTCAACGGAGTCGAGCCCTCGGGCGCGGCACAGGCGGGAGGCAAGGAGTACCTGATGCCCTGGATGTCCCGGCGTTCGGTCGAAGAGACCCTGATCTGGTGAAGAAGGTGCGAGGGTCCCTTGGACAACTCGTACAGCCGGTACCAAAGATCCTGACGCACTGCACCGAATCGGCCCGGGACACAGTCTCTTACCCAAGTTAGGCTCGACCGGAACCACAGGGGCCGACCCGACCATCCCTCGCCATAGGGGAGGATAGGGACAGACCCGGTGGATCTTGTGCAACACCATGCAGAACCACGCAACCGCACCCACCGAGTCACGCAACGGCGCGCGACAGGAGCCAGATAGTCATGCAGACCCAGCTGGACGCAGCTAAGGCCGAACTGCTCAGCAAGGCGGCTCAGGGGGAGGCGCTCGGCAACGGCGCCCTTGCCTCGTACCTGAAGCACTACTACCTGCACACGGCCCCCGAGGACCTGCTCGACCGCGACCCGGTCGACGTCTACGGTGCGGCGGCCTCCCACCACCGGCTCGCGGGCAAGCGCCCGCAGGGCGCCGCCGAGGTCCGGGTCTACACCCCGACCGTCGAGGAGAACGGGTGGTCCTGCGGCCACACCGTGGTGGAGATCGTCACCGACGACATGCCCTTCCTGGTCGACTCGGTCACTCAGGAGCTGACCCGCCAGGACCGCGGCATCCACGTCGTGATCCACCCGCAGATGGTCGTCCGCCGTGACATCACCGGCAAGCTGATCGAGATCCTCGACCTGGACGCCTGCGACAAGAAGCGTCCGGCTGACGCGCTGGTCGAGTCCTGGATGCACGTCGAGATCGACCGCGAGACCGACCGCGACGACCTGCGCTCCATCGAGGCCGACCTGCGCCGTGTCCTCGGTGACGTCCGCGAGGTCGTCGAGGACTGGGGCAAGATGCGCGAGTCCGCGCTGCGCCTCGCCGACGAGCTGCGCGAGACCCCGCCGGCGGGCCTCGCCGAGCAGGAGGTCGCGGAGACCTGGGACCTGCTGCGCTGGCTGGCCGACGACCACTTCACCTTCCTCGGCTACCGCGAGTACGACCTGGTCCAGGCCGAGGACGGCGAGGACGCGCTGCACGCCGTCGCCGGCACCGGCCTCGGCATCCTGCGCTCGGACCCGAGGTCCGGCGACTCCTCCGCCTTCGGCCGCCTGACGGCCCCGGCCCGCGCCAAGGCCCGCGAGCAGAAGCTGCTGGTGCTCACCAAGGCCAACAGCCGCGCCACCGTGCACCGTCCGTCCTACCTGGACTACGTCGGCGTCAAGAAGTTCGACGCCCAGGGCAACGTCATCGGTGAGCGCCGCTTCCTCGGGCTCTTCTCGGCCGCCGCCTACACCGAGTCGGTCAACCGCGTCCCGGTCGCCCGCCGCAAGGTGCAGGAGGTGCTGGAGCAGTCCGGCTTCTCCGCCGAGAGCCACGACGGCCGCGACCTGCTGCAGATCCTGGAGACCTACCCGCGCGACGAGCTCTTCCAGACGCCCGCCGACGAGCTGCTCTCCATCGCGCACTCCGTGCTGTACCTCCAGGAGCGCCGCAAGCTGCGCCTGTTCCTGCGCCAGGACGAGTACGGCCGCTACTTCTCCGCGCTGGTCTACCTGCCGCGTGACCGCTACACCACCCGCGTCCGGCTGCGTCTGATGGACCTGCTGATGCAGGAGCTGGGCGGCTCCGCGATCGACTACACCGCGTGGAACACCGAGTCGGTCCTGGCCCGCCTGCACTTCGTCATCCGGGTGCCGGCCGGCACCGAGCTGCCGCACCTGAGCGAGCAGGACATCGACCGGCTGGAGGCCAAGCTCGCCGAGACCGCCCGCTCCTGGGCGGACGGCTTCAACGAGGTGCTGGTCCGCGAGTGCGGTGAGGAGCGTGCGGCCGCGGCCTCGCGCCGCTACGCCAACGCCTTCCCCGACGGCTACCGCGCCGACTTCACCCCGGCCACCGGTGTCGCGGACCTGCGCCAGCTGGAGTCCCTCGCGGGCGCCGGCGACTTCCGGCTCAACCTCTACCAGCCGGTCGACGCCGAGGGCGACGAGCGCCGCTTCAAGATCTACTGGGAGGGCGGCTCGGTCTCGCTGACCGAGGTGCTGCCGGTCCTGTCGCGCCTGGGCGTCGAGGTGCTCGACGAGCACCCCTACGAGCTGCGCCGCGCCGACGGCACGGTCGCCTGGGTCTACGACTTCGGCCTGAGGCTGCGTCCCGAGGTCGCCGACACCATCACCGACGAGAGCCGTGAGCGGTTCCAGAAGGCCTTCGCCGCCGTCTGGACCGGCCAGGCCGAGAACGACGGCTTCAACTCCCTGGTCCTGCGCGCCGGTCTGGGCTGGCGTCAGGCGATGGTGCTGCGCGCCTACGCCAAGTACCTGCGCCAGGCCGGAGTGGCCTACTCGCAGGACTACATGGAGGACGCGCTCCTCAACAACGTCCACGTCACCCGCCTGCTGGTGAACCTCTTCGAGGCCCGCCTGTCGCCCGCGCACACGCACAGCGCCGCCGAGCTGACCGAGGGTCTGCTGGAGGAGCTGGACGGCGCGCTGGACCAGGTCGTCAGCCTCGACGAGGACCGGATCCTGCGTTCCTTCCTGACGCTGATCAAGGCCACCCTGCGCACCAACTTCTTCCAGCGCACCGAGGCCGGCGAGCCGCACGCCTACGTGTCGATGAAGTTCGACCCGCAGGCCATTCCGGACCTGCCGGCCCCGCGCCCGGCGTACGAGATCTGGGTCTACTCGCCCCAGGTCGAGGGTGTGCACCTGCGCTTCGGCAAGGTCGCCCGAGGCGGTCTGCGCTGGTCCGACCGTCGTGAGGACTTCCGCACCGAGGTCCTCGGGCTGGTCAAGGCGCAGATGGTGAAGAACACCGTCATCGTGCCGGTCGGCTCCAAGGGCGGCTTCTTCGCCAAGCAGCTGCCGGACCCGTCGCTGGACCGCCAGGCCTGGATGGACGAGGGCATCTCCTCGTACAAGACCTTCATCTCCGGTCTGCTCGACATCACCGACAACCTGGTCGCCGGCGAGGTCGTGCCGCCGAAGGACGTGGTGCGCCACGACGGTGACGACACCTACCTGGTCGTCGCCGCCGACAAGGGCACCGCGACCTTCTCCGACATCGCCAACGGTGTCGCGAACCAGTACGGCTTCTGGCTGGGCGACGCCTTCGCGTCGGGCGGCTCGGCCGGTTACGACCACAAGGGCATGGGCATCACCGCCCGCGGTGCCTGGGAGTCGGTCAAGCGCCACTTCCGCGAGCTGGGTCACGACACCCAGACCGAGGACTTCACCGTCGTCGGCATCGGCGACATGTCCGGTGACGTCTTCGGCAACGGCATGCTGCTCAGCGAGCACATCCGCCTGGTCGCCGCGTTCGACCACCGCCACATCTTCGTGGACCCGAACCCGGACGCGGCGAGCTCCTTCGCCGAGCGCAAGCGGATGTTCGACCTGCCGCGCAGCTCGTGGGAGGACTACAACACCGAGCTGATCTCGGCCGGTGGCGGCATCTTCCCGCGCAGCGCCAAGTCGATCACCATCACGCCGCAGATGCGCGAGGTGCTCGGCATCGAGGCGGGCGTCTCCCGGCTCACCCCGGCCGAGCTGATGAAGGCGATCCTGCTCTCCCCGGTCGACCTGCTGTGGAACGGCGGCATCGGCACCTACGTCAAGGCCGCGGCGGAGAACAACGCCGAGGTCGGCGACAAGGCCAACGACGCGATCCGCGTCAACGGCGGCGAGCTGCGGGTCAAGGTGTTCGGCGAGGGTGGCAACCTGGGCGCGACCCAGCTCGGCCGCATCGAGTTCGCGACGCTCGGCCACGGCGGCGAGGGCGGCAAGGTCAACACCGACGCCATCGACAACTCGGCGGGCGTGGACACCTCGGACCACGAGGTGAACATCAAGATCCTGCTCAACCAGGTCGTCACCGACGGGGACATGACGGTCAAGCAGCGCAACGCGCTGCTGGCCGAGATGACCGACGAGGTCGGCGAGCACGTCCTGGTCAACAACTACGCCCAGAACGTGGCGCTGGCCAACGCCTCCTCGCAGGCGCCCAGCATGGTCAACGTGCACCAGCGGCTGATGCGCCGTCTGGTCGCCGACGGCCACCTCAACCGGGCGCTGGAGTTCCTGCCGACGGGCGCGCAGATGCGCGAGCGCGCGGCGGCCGGGCGCGGGCTGACCCAGCCCGAGCTGGCGGTGCTGCTCGCCTACACGAAGATCACCCTCGCCGACGAGATCCTCGCCTCGGACCTCCCGGACGACCCGTACCTGCGCGGCAAGCTGCACCGGTACTTCCCGCCGCAGCTCCAGCAGCGGTTCGAGGAGCAGATCGACGGGCACGCGCTGCGCCGGGAGATCATCACCACGGTCGTGGTCAACGAGACCATCAACCGTGGCGGCATGACCTTCGCCTTCCGCCTGCGCGAGGAGACGGGCGCCACCTACGAGGAGGTCGTGCGCTCGCACACCGCGGCCCGCGCGATCTTCGACCTCAAGGGTGTCTGGCAGGAGATCGAGGCCCTGGACAACCAGGTCCCGGCCGAGATCCAGACCAGGATGCGCCTGCACAGCCGCCGCCTGGTCGAGCGCGCCACCCGCTGGCTGCTCAACAACCGGCGTCAGCCGCTCGACATCGCCGAGACCATCGAGGTCTTCCGCGAGCGGGTCAACCTGGTCTGGAGCCGGGTGCCGGAGCTGGTGCGCGGTTCCGACCTGGAGTGGTACGACTCCGTGCGGGAGGAGCTGCTGGAGGCCGGCGTGCCGGAGGAGCTGGCGGTCAAGATCGCCGGTCTCTCCTCGGTCTTCCCGTCGCTGGACATCATCGAGACCGCCGACCGCCACGGCGCCGAGGTGCTGGACGTGGCGGAGGTCTACTACGACCTCGGCTCGCGTCTGCAGATCGCCGAGCTGCTCGACCGGATCATCGAGCTGCCCCGCACGGACCGCTGGCAGTCGATGGCCCGCGCGGCCATCCGCGAGGACCTCTTCGCGGCCCACGCGACGCTGACGGCGGACCTGCTCGGCTACGGCGAGCCCGGCGCGACGCCGGAGGAGCGGTTCCAGGCCTGGGTCGACGCGAACGCGACCCTGGTCAACCGCGCCAAGACCACGCTCGACGACATAAGGACGTCGGAGTCGTACGACCTGGCCAACCTCAGCGTCGCGATGCGGGTCATCCGCACGCTGCTGCGGACCGGTTCGATGCGCTGACGTTCCGCCGACGCGGAGAGGGGCTCACGGCTGCCGCCGTGGGCCCCTCGCTCTTTCGGGCCCTTCAAGATCTGAATGCGACGCGACCCCTTGGCCAGCTGTTGGCGTCAGGTTATGGTCCTGTATCTGCTGCAAGAACTTTCACGACCGCACGGCTCTCTCTGCACGGCGCGCACCCGGTCCACCCTCTTGGAGGCACGCAATGCACAGGCCCACTCTGTCCGGACGCCGCGCCGTCGCCGTAGGGGCGGCAGCCGCGCTCACCCTCCTGGCCGGCTGTTCCAACTCCGCCGGCGGCAACGGCGGCTCCGCCTCCGCGACGCCGACACTCACCGGTGACTGCGCCCCCTTCCAGGCCTATGCGGGCCACTCGGGCACGACGGTCACCATGTTCGCCTCGATCCTCAGCCCCGAGTCGGACGCGCTGGAGCGGTCCTGGGCGAAGTTCAGCTCGTGCACCGGGATCAAGATCTCCTACGTCGGCTCCAACGACTTCGAGTCGCAGCTCCCGGTCCGCGTCACCGGCGGCAACGCGCCGGATCTGGCGATCATCCCGCAGCCGGGGCTGCTGGCGCAGATGGTGAAGACCGGCAAGGTGGTCAAGCCCCCGGCGCAGACCGTCGCCAACGAGAGCAAGTGGGCCCCGATCTGGAAGAGCTACGGCTCGGTCGACGGCACCTTCTACGCGGCCCCGATGAGCGCCAACATGAAGTCGCTGGTCTGGTACTCGCCCAAGGCCTTCGCCGCGGCGGGATACCAGGTGCCGACCACGTGGGCGGACCTGATGGCGCTCAGCGACAAGATCGCCAAGGCGGGCAAGAACAAGCCCTGGTGCGGCGGTATCAGCTCCGGCACGGCGACGGGCTGGCCGGCCACGGACTGGCTCGAGGAGGTCGTCCTCGGCAAGTACGGCGGCGACGTCTACGACCAGTGGATCAGCCACCAGGTCAAGTTCTCCGACCCGCAGATCATCGACTCGATGAACACCGTCCAGGGCTGGATGCACAATCCCGCCTGGGTCAACGGCGGATTCGGAGACGTCTCCTCGATCGCCTCCACGACCTTCCAGGACGCGGGCACGCCGATCCTGACCGGCAAGTGCTCGATGCTGCAGCAGGCCTCGTTCTACGAGGCGCAGTGGCCCAAGGGCACGACCGTGGGCCCGAACGGCGACATCTGGGCCTTCAAGCTGCCCGCGGTGAACCCGTCGATCGCGACCCCGGTCGAGGGCGGCGGCGAGTTCGTGGCGGCGTTCAGCAGCCGGCCCGAGGTGCAGGCCGTGCAGAACTACCTCTCCACGTCGGAGTGGGCGACGAGCCGCATCAAGCAGGCCCCGGGCTGGGTCTCGGCGAACACGGGCGTGGACCCGTCGATCTACACCGACCCGATCGACCAGCTCTCGGCGAAGTACCTGACGGACCCCACGGCGACGTTCCGCTTCGACGCGTCCGACCTGATGGTCGCCGCGATCGGCTCCGGCCAGGAGTGGAAGTCGTTCACGGCGTGGTTCGCCCAGAACCAGTCGGTCCAGAAGACCGCGTCCGACATCGACGCCGCCTGGCCGCAGTAGGCACACCCAGGGGCGCGGGGCCCTGCTCGATCAACTGCGTGCGCGACAAGCCACCCTGTGTGGGGAGTCGCCGAACGAGCAGGGCCATCCGCACGCAGGTGGTTGCTCGCGCCCATGCGGCGGAGCCCCGCGCCCCTGCGGGTTGCAACGAACCCTAGGAGCGGAAGGGCTATGTGGGGCGACACTTCGATCAAGTTCGGCAACATGTTCGGCGCCATCGCCGGGTTCCTCGGGCTGCTGCTCCTGCTGTTCTACCTGGCCGGCTACGCCCGTGGGCGCCTCTCGCGACGCCTCGCGATCCTGCTGCTGCTCGGGCCGGCGATCCTGCTCCTGCTGGTCGGGATCGTCATCCCGGCCGTCCGGACGGTCTACCTGAGCCTGTTCAACGACGACAGCACGAAGTTCCTCGGCGTCGGCAACTACACCTGGGCCTTCGGGAACTCCGACATCCACCAGGTGCTGCTCAACACCCTCCTGTGGATCGTCGTCGCGCCTCTGGTCACCACCGGTCTCGGGCTGGTGCTCGCGCTGCTCGTGGACCGGCTGCGCGGGCAGGCGATCTACAAGTCGCTGATCTTCATGCCGATGGCCGTCTCCTTCGTCGGCGCCAGCATCATCTGGAAGTTCGTCTACGCCTACCGCGACCCCTCCGAGCCGCAGATCGGCCTGCTCTCGCAGATCTGCCTCTGGCTGGGCTGGCACAACCCGCCGAACTGGATCCTGTCGCACCCGCTGAACAACTTCCTGCTGATGGTCATCATGATCTGGGTGCAGACCGGGTTCGCCATGGTCGTGCTCTCCGCCGCCATCAAGGCCATTCCGGAGGACGTCACCGAGGCGGCCGTGCTCGACGGAGCCCAGGGGTGGCGACTGTTCCGCCACGTCACCATTCCGATGATCCGCAGCACCGTGATCGTCGTGCTGACCACGGTGATGATCACGACGCTCAAGCTGTTCGACATCATCCGGACCATGACCGGGGGCAACTTCGGTACCCAGGTGCTGGCCAACGAGATGTACAACCAGGCCTTCACCGAGTTCAACAACGGACGGGCCGGCGTCCTCGCGGTCCTCCTCTTCCTCGCGGTCGTGCCCCTGGTCGTCTACAACATCACCCTGCTGCGCAGGGAACGGGAGGTCCGCTGATGGCCGCGTCGACACGCACAGGGGTGCGGCAGGCGCTCAGCGGCCGTCTGTCGTCGTTCGTGGTGCTGCTGGTCACCGTCGTGTGGACGGTGCCGACGTTCGGGCTGCTCGTCACCTCGCTGCGGCCGCAGCAGGACGTCGCGAACACCGGCTGGTGGGACTTCTTCGCGCACCCGCACCTGACCCTCGCGAACTACCACGACGTGCTGTTCAACGGCGGGTTCGGGGTCAGCGACGGGCTGATGCCCTACCTGGTGAACTCGATCGCGATCACCGTCCCGGCCACGATCTTCCCGATCGTCATCGCGTCGATGGCCGCGTACGTGCTGGCGTGGATCCCGTTCCGGGGCAGTGACACGATCTTCTTCGTCATCTTCGCGCTGCAGGTCGTGCCGTTGCAGATGGCGCTGGTGCCGCTGCTCCAGCTCTTCTCCGGCGGCGCCCACATCGGCAGTGTGACGATCTTCCCCGCGCTGGGCATGGGCGGCACCTACGCGCCGGTGTGGGCGGCGCACACCATGTTCGCGCTGCCGCTCGCGGTCTTCCTGCTGCACAACTTCATCGCCCAACTGCCGCGCGACCTGATCGAGGCGGCCCGGGTCGACGGCGCCAGCCACTTCCGGGTGTTCCGCTCGATCGTGCTGCCGCTGGCGACGCCGGCGCTGGCCTCGTTCGCCATCTTCCAGTTCCTGTGGGTCTGGAACGACCTGCTGGTCGGGCTGACCTTCACCGGCGGCGCGCCGGAGTCCGCGCCGATGCCGTCCCGGCTGGCCCAGCTGTCCGGCTCCTTCGGCGACCACTGGGAGATCCTCACGGCGGGCGCCTTCGTCTCCGTCGTGGTGCCGCTCGTCGTCTTCTTCTCGCTCCAGCGCTACTTCGTTCGTGGACTGCTCGCCGGTTCCGTCAAGGGCTGAGCACAACGAGCAGAACGGGCCGATACGCGGCTAACAAGTGACAACCACGGAAACAGAGACGTAACACGGGGCCCGCTCCTACCTTCTGAATACCTCGAACCGGGGGTGTGGAAGGAGCGGGACTCATGGCCGATACGCACAATGGCCGCATCGAGATCGAAGGCGTCACCAAGCGGTTTCTGACGCCCAGCGGTGACATCTTCACGGCCATCAAGGACGTGTCCTTCACCGTCGAGCCGGGCCAGTTCTGCGCGGTCGTCGGACCGACGGGCTGCGGCAAGTCGACGACCCTCGGCATGGTGTCCGGACTGGACAAGCCGAGCGAGGGCACCGTCAAGGTCGGCGGCAAGGTGGTCGACGGGATCACCGACGGCGTCAGCTTCATGTTCCAGGCGGACGCGCTGCTGCCCTGGAAGACGGTGCTGGCGAACGTCGCACTCGGGCCCATCTTCCGCGGCGTCGGCAAGGCCGAGGCGCAGACCCGCGCCCGGGACTGGCTGCGCAGGGTGGGCCTGGCCGGCTTCGAGGACCGCTACCCGCACCAGCTCTCCGGCGGTATGCGCAAGCGCGTGGCCATGGCCGCCGCGCTGATCAACGAGCCCAAGATCCTGATGATGGACGAGCCGTTCGGCGCCCTGGACGTGCAGACCAAGGCGATCATGTCGAACGAGCTGCTGGGCCTGTGGGAGCAGAGCCGCCCCGCGGTCCTCTTCATCACCCACGACCTGGACGAGGCCGTAGCCCTCGCCGACAAGGTCGTCGTGATGACCTCCAGCCCCGGCACGGTCAAGGCGGTCTACGACATCGACCTGCCGCGTCCCCGCGGCTCCGTGCAGGACATCCGCTTCGAGCCGCGCTTCCTCGAGCTCCAGCACCAGATCTGGGACACCCTGCGCGAAGAGGTCGAGCGCGCCTACGCCCGCACCGCCGGCGGCCCCACCAAGGAAGGCAAGGCAGCATGAGCACCGCAACCCCCTCCACGACCGGTGCTCCGGTCGACGCCGTGCCGGCCGGCGCGGAGCAGTCCGAGGCCGCGACGGCCGCGAAGCGCGCGGTGCTGCGCCGCAAGGCCTCGATCTGGGCGGGGCGGTTCGGCTTCGCCGTCCTCGTCCTCGGCGGCTGGGAGATCGCCGCCCGGACCAGCCTGATCGACCCGTTCTTCTACGGGCAGCCCTCGGGCATCTGGACGAGCCTGGTCAACCTCTTCCAGAACGGCACCGAGTTCGGCTCGATCTGGGCCAACATCTGGGTCACCATGCAGGAGGCGCTGATCGGCTTCGCCATCGGTGCGGTGGCCGGTGTGATCGTCGGGGTCGCGCTCGGCCAGAGCCGCTTCCTCGCGGAGGTGCTCGGCCCCTACATCAAGATCGTCAACGCGATCCCGCGCATCGTCCTCGGCTCGATCTTCATCGTGGCCTTCGGCATCGGGACGATGCCGAAGATCCTGCTCGCCGCGGTGCTGGTCTTCTTCGTGGTCTTCTTCAACGCCTTCCAGGGCGTGCGCGAGGTCGACCGCAACATCCTCGCCAACGCCAAGGTGCTCGGCGCCTCCCGGCTCCAGGTCACCCGCCACGTCATCGTGCCCTCCGCGCTGACCTGGATCATCGCCAGCCTGCACAGCGCCTTCGGCTTCGCCATCGTCGGCGCGCTGGTCGGCGAGGTTCTCGGTGCCCAGCAGGGCCTCGGCCTGATCATCAAGACCGCGCAGAACCAGTTCGACCCCAACACGGTCTTCGCGGCCATGTTCCTCATCGCCGCCCTGGTCCTGGTCGCCGAGTGGCTGATCGGGAAGCTCGAGCACCGGCTGCTGTCCTGGCGGCCCGCCGCTCCCTCCGAGGCGTCCAACGCCATCTGACGTACCGGCACCTACGCACCCCCACCCTCGAAAGGTCTGTGGCACCGCCATGTTCAAGCGCTCCGCGGTCATCGCCGCCTCCCTCGCCCTGGCCACCCTCGGTACGGCCACCGCGTGTTCCTCCTCCGGCTCCTCCGGCGGTTCCGGCTCCAGCGGCTCCGGAACCCCCACCGTCAGACTGATGGTCGGCGGCATCGACAAGCAGATCTACCTGCCCTACCAGCTGGCGCAGAACCTCGGCTTCTACAAGAAGTACGGCGTCAACGTCCAGCTCTCCACCGAGACCGACGGCGGCATCGGCGCCGAGGACGCGATGGCCTCCGGCCAGGTCGACATGGCCGGCGCCTGGTACAACCACACCATCGACTTCCAGGTGAAGGGCAAGGCGGTCGAGGACATCGTCCAGCTCTCCGGCGCCCCCGGCGAGCGCGTGATGTGCGCCAACGGCACCAACGTGCACAGCGCGGCCGACTTCAAGGGCAAGACCATCGGCGTCACCGACATCGGCTCCGGCACCGACACCCTGATCAAGTTCCTGGCCGCCCAGAAGGGCCTGAAGACCAGCGACTTCCACCGCCTCGCGGCCGGCGCCGGAGCCACCGTGGTCGCCGCGCTGCAGAACCACAAGGCCGACTGCGCCATCACCACCCAGCCGACCGTCGCCGCGCTGGAGAAGAAGAACATCGCCTACTCCGCGATCGACCTGGCCACCACCGACGGCGCCAGCGCCTCGCTGGGCGGCATGTGGCCGGCGGCCGGCGTCCTGGCGCGCACGGACTGGGTCAACTCCCACAAGGACGCGGCACAGAGGGTCGTCGACGCGCTGGTGGCCACCATGCACTGGATCAACACCCACAGCGCCGCCGACATCGCGAACAACCTGCCGTCGGCGTTCGTCTCCAACGCCCTGGTGACCAAGGACGACTACATCACCGCCCTGACCCAGGACAAGGGTCAGTTCCTGCCCGACGGCCTCATGCCCGCCGGTGGCCCGAAGACCTCGCTGGCCACCGAGATCCTCGCGGGCAACGCGACCTCCTCGGTCAACCTCGGCACCACGTTCACCAACGACTTCGTCATCGCGGCGAACAAGCTGGAGGGCTTCACCACCACCACGACCCCGGCCGGCGCCAACGGCTGAACCGTCCGAGTCGTCCCCTGACAAGGGCCGGGTGCTCCTGGACAGCGCACCCGGCCCTTCGGCGTCCGTCTACATCGCAGGGATGACAACGGGTGCCTGTCATCCCAGGGATGCACCGGAATTAGCTTCGGAGAGCGACGCGGGGGACTGCGACGTACCCGTAGCGTCTGACTCGTCAACAGGACGGGGAGGGCGGGGACGTCATGAGCGTGATGCTGCAAACGCCGGTGGTGGCACCCAGGAGTGGCCCTTCGGCCGCCTGGTTCGAGCAGCGACGCACCTGGGTGCTGGGGTGGCTCGTCGCGGCGGGGTGGGCCGGGTCCTTCCTGGTGATCTCCAACCTCACGCCCCACCGGACCTGGGGTGCGTTCGCGGCACTCGGCTACCTCGCGGCAGCGGTCGTCGCCGGAACCGGGCGGCGCCGGGCGTCGGTGCTGGTGGCCCTGGTCGGCGCGGTGGTGCTGCCGTTCGGGCTGCTGGTACTCACCGGTCAGGCGCAGTCCGAGGTCGCGGTGATGGAACGCTCGATGGAGCTGATGCTGCGTACCGGCAGCCCCTACGCGGCCCGTCCGCACGGACTCGCGGACTACAACCCCTACCTGCCGGGGCAGGCCCTGTTCGGGCTGCCGCACGCGCTGGGGTGGTTCGGTCCCCTGGGGGACGCACGGCTGTGGTGCGCGGGCTTCCTGGCGCTGTGCCTGTCCGCCGGGCGTGCGGTCCTGAAGTCGCCTGCGGGGGCCGCGGATTCGGGGTCGATCTCGTACGGCACCGCGATGGGCGCCCTGGTCGCCTCGCCGTTCCTGGCCCTGCCGCTGTGCGTGAGCGGCATCGACATCCCGCTGATCGGCGTCTGCTGCGTCGGCCCGGCGCTGGCCCTGCGCGGACGGCCGATGGCGGCCGGTCTGGTCCTGGCCTTCGCCTGCACCCTCAAGTGGACGGCATGGCCGGTGGTTCCGGTGGTCCTGGCGGCGATCCTCGCCCTGTACGGGATGGGCGCGGCGCTGCGGTGCGCGGCGGTGACGGTCGCCGGTGCGGGCCTGGTCGTGCTGCCGTTCGCGCTGCGCACGCCGAAGGCGATGCTGGAGCAGGTGTTCCTCTTCCCGACCGGCCACGGCGCGGTGGCGACGCCGGCGCAGAGCCCCCTGCCAGGCGTCCTGCTCGCGAAGCTGGGCACCCCGGGGCTGGCCGTCGCGGCCGGGCTGCTGCTGGTCTGCGCCGCACTGCTGGCGCTCTCCCTGGTCAAGCGCCCGCCGGTGGACTCCGTCGCCTGCGCGGACCGGCTGGCGCTGGGCCTGGCCATCGCCTTCGCCCTGGCACCAGCGAGCCGCTACGGCTACTTCGCCCTGCCGGCGGTCCTGGTCCTGTGGACGCGGTTCGCGGCGCGCTGCGGCGGGCGGCAACCGGAGCGCGGTCTCCTGCGTCAGGGCCGTTGAGCGCATCCGCGCCGTCCCGGCATCCATCAGGGGGAACCATGTCCGAGTCCAACGGATCGAGAAGGACTCGTCGCGGCACGCACCGTCGACGCTCGGCGTCGGCGGTGCTCGCCGCCGTGGGCGGCCTGCTGGCGGCGTCCGCCGCCGTCGCGCCGGCCGCGCACGCCGGGACCGACGTTCCGTTCGACACGCGGTTCGACCAGCACTGCCTCACCGTGAACGGGGTGCCGACCGACGAGATCACGGTCAACGTCGAGAACCTCGGCCCGGGGCAGGGGCTGACCTCGACCGGGCTCGTCATCGCCTACAGCACCGTGACGCCCGGCAACGTCGTCGACCACACCGACAACTCCTGGCTGGCCTTCGACGCGAGCCGGCAGACCGCCACCGCCACCTTCGCCCTCCCGAACCCCAGCGCCGCCGACACGCTCAAGCTTCAGGTGACCGGGTTCTGGTCCTCCCCGACCACCCCGCAGAGCGCCGTCACCATCCCCGCGCCCGTGGTGAACTGCGGCACGGCCACCGCGGGCAACCCGAACGTGTTCTCCGCGAGCAACTGGTCGTTCTCGACGGCCTCGGCCACCGCCACCTGTGGTGCCCGCTACGTCTGGAGCCGCACCGGCGGGTTCCGCCGGCTCCCCTGGGAGACGATCACGGTGCAGGTGGGCCCGGACAACAAGAACATGTGGGGCGCCGACTTCGCGGGCATGCCGGTGTGGGTGGACTACTGGACCGACGGCGGGACCGTCGGCTACACCCAGGGCGCGACCGGCACGTCCGACGTCAACGGCAACGCGACGCTCTCGTTCACGGCCACCCCGACCGCAGGCACCGAGTTCGACCTCATGGTCAACTCCCGGAACACCGGCGGGAACACCTTCGCCCAGCACCTGTGGGCCCCCTCCTGCTCCTGACGGAGTGACGGAGGCCCCGGCCCGCCCGCTACAGGATGTTCGGCACCGGGGCCGTCCCGAGGGACTCCGCCGCCCGCTGCAACGCGCTGGCGAGCAGCGCCAGGTCCGTGGGCCCGTTGCCGAGCTCGCGGACCGTGCGGGAGGCCGGCGGCTCGCCGAGGGACGCCCAGTCCAGCGGGGTGACCGTGGGCCGGAGCGTCGCGGTGCGCGGGATGCGGCCCGTCACACGGGCCGTCAGCAGGGGCGTCACGCCTCCGTCCGCGTGGCGCAGCAGGCCGCGGCCCGGCGCGTCCCCGGCGAGGTTCGCCGCGTCGTCGACGTGGATCAGCATCGCCGAGGCCGTCGGGGAGTCGACCCGCAGCGCGACGCGGAGCTGGGCCGCCTCGTCGACCGTCGTGCCCGCCGTGCGCTCCGGCTGGGCGGTGGTGACGGCCAGCCGGACGCCGAGGCGGGGGCCGCGCAGGGCCGCGTCCTCCAGGACGTGGGCGAGCGGGGTACCGACCAGGGCGTCCCAGTCGTCGACCGCGACGACGAGATGCGGGAGCGGCTCCGCCTCGACGGCGACGGTGTGCGCGCCGGACGCGGCGGCGGGGTAGTCGTCGGCGGGACGCCGCGGCGGGGCGAGCCGGGCGAGGGCGCGTTCCGCGTGCCACGCGGCGAAGCTGCGGCCCTCCAGCAGGGCCGCCCTGCGGTCCAGCTCGGCGCTGAGCGCCCGCGCGGCCTCGCGCAGCTCCGGGCCGTCGGTGGTGGCGACGTGGCCGACGACGTGCGGGAGCTCGACGGCGGGAGTGAGGCCCTGGGCCGGATCGGCCGGGGGACGGCCCTCGATCAGCAGCAGGCCGAGCCGGTCCGGGCGTTCGGCGACGGCGAGCGCGGCCAGCAGCGAGCGCAGCAGCTCGGTACGGCCGGACTGCGGTGCGCCGCCCACGAGGAGATGGTCGGTCAGGTCCAGCGCGCAGCTGCCGTCCCGGGTGACGCCGATGGTCGCCGTGGCGATCTCACCGGAGCCGATGCGCAGTTCCGCCCAGCGGGCGGAGATCTTGGCGGGGGTGACCAGGTCCAGCCCGAGCAGGTCCAGCAGGCGGGCGGCCTCCGGCAGGGCGGCGCGGCCGCCGCTGCGTCGGGCGGCGTCGGGCTCGCGCAGCGGCGCGAGGGCGCGGGCCAGCCGGCCCGCCCACGCGGCGCCGACCGCGTCGAGCGCGACGCCGGTCACCAACTCCCGCTCCGGCGCGGCCCGGTGCTGGCCCGCTGCGCGCGGGGCGCTGCCGGGGAGCGGACGCTCCAGGTCGAGCAGCGTGCCGACCTCACCGGTCACGGCGACGAGGGCGCCGCAGCCCTGCGGCAGCGACTCGGGATAGTCGGCGAGCTGCAGCACATGGATGTCCCGCGCGGCCCCGTGCGCCACCAACTCGGCCACGGCCGCGCGCGCGGCCTCACTGCCGGGATCGCCGTCGACCACGACGACTGTGGCCCGCCCCCGCGGCACCGCGGCATGGCCGCGTCCGGCGTTCGGAGCCTCCACCGGGCCGCCGCTCACCTGGGGGCCGGGGCCGGGGGGTGTGGTGGGCAGGCCCCAGTCGGGGGCGAGTTCGGTGAGGCGGGCGAGGGCCTGGGAGGGGTCGAAGGCCGTCAGGGCGCGGCAGGGCTGGCCGTGGGCGGGGCGGAGGTGGGGGAGCCAGGGGAGCCAGGCCCAGGCGTCGGTGCGCTCGTCGAGGGGACGGGACTGGTCGGCGCAGACGAGGACGAGCTCCAGCCCGGAGGGCGCGTGCAGGACCGCGAGCTGGGCGAGCAGCCCGCGGACGAGGCCGAGCAGGCGCGGGCGCGGGCCGGTGAGGCCGGCGCTGCCCGCCGTGCGCAGATCGAGGGTGACCGGCGCGTGGGCGCGGGTGCCCAGGCGCAGGACCAGCGCGTCCTCGTGGGAGGGACCGCGCTCCCACAGTCGCGGGCCGGGCCCGAGCGCGGTGAGCAGCAGCTCGGCCGGATCGGGCCAGCGGCCCGGATCGCGCGGGGGCCCCTGCGGCGGGACGGTGGCGGCCGGGGCGGGCGCCGCGCGCCGCCGGCCGAGAGCCTGCTTGAGCAGGCCGGAACGGCTCTCGCCACGACGCGGCGACGGCTCCGGCGGCTCGGCGTCGACCCGGAAGCCGCGCCCGTGGGTGGCCTGGGCGTGGGACGCCGCGGGCGCGGGGACGGCCCCGCCGGGCGAGCCGGACTCGCCCCACCCGGCGGGGCGCGGCGACGATCCGGTGGCGCGAGTGGAGACGTGGACGGCGCCGTGGCCGTCCGGCACCACCTCCGCGCGGCCGAGCTGCGCCGGGACGACGCGCAGCGCGCTCTCGCCCAGCTCGATCAGCGCGCCGGGCGCGACCGTGCGCGGCTCCGCGCCGACCCGGGCGCCGTCCAGGACGGTGCCGTTGGTGGAGCCCGGGTCACAGACGGTGACCCGCCCCTCGGGGCCGACCTCCAGGGTGAGATGGAACCGGGACACGTCCGGGTCGTCCACGGGGACGTCCGCCTCGGCGGAGCGGCCGACGACGACGCGGCCCGGGTGCAGCAGGTGGATGCCGCCCGCGTCGGGACCGGCCACGACGTGGAGCGCGGCGGAGGAGCCCGCGGGCTCGGCGGCGTCGTCGGGATCGGGGGCGTCCAGGCGCAGCACCGCTCCGTCGACCAGTGGCGGGTGGCCGAGCACCGCCCGCTCGTCGAGGCGGCGGCCCTGGGCGTACAGGTGCACGTGCGTGGCGGCGCGGCCCGCGCGTGCGCCGGGACGTGCGCCCACCGCGCCCGCCAGCGCGGCCGCGACGGAGCCCAGCGTGGTGCCGACCGGCGCGCTGACCAGCACGTCCGCCGCGGGCGCGGCTGCATGCGGCGACGACGCCACGGACGTCGGCGCGCTCTCGCGCGGCCCAAGCACGGTCAGCCGGATCTGCATGCGCCCTGCCCCTTCCAGCCCGCACGCGATGGTGGTCGCCACGGTGTCGTATGCATCCTCCCATCTGCCGCCGACAGTTCGCGCACGGCACCCGATCGGATGATCTTCGGAACGTATCGCGGCGATCACGCGTCTGCACCAGTGGAGGGCGCGACGCGGATCTCACCGCACGACGTGCTCTTCGAACGCCGTTAGAGTTGCCGAAAACGCGAGCCCCCGCGTGCACGAGAGCGCCGCGGCAGGACGAGGGCTGCGGTACGACGAGGAGCATGGGTGCGCCCGGTTGGCAGTAAGTACCTGCTGGAGGAGCCGCTCGGACGCGGCGCCACCGGGACGGTCTGGCGTGCCCGCGTCCGGGAGGACGCCGAGAACGCGCCCGTCACGCCCGGCGCGGTGGTGGCGATCAAGGTCCTCAAGGAGGAGCTCGCCACCGACCCCGACGTGGTGATGCGGTTCCTGCGCGAGCGCGCGGTGCTGCTGCGCCTGGTCCACCCGAACATCGTCCGGGTCCGGGACCTCGTCGTGGAGGGCGAGCTGCTGGCCCTGGTCATGGACCTGGTCGACGGCCCCGACCTGTACCGCTACCTGCGCGAGAACGGTCCCCTCTCGCCGGTGGCCGGCGCGCTGCTGATGGCGCAGATCGCCGACGCCCTCGCCGCCAGCCACCACGACGGCGTGGTCCACCGGGACCTCAAGCCCGCCAACGTGCTGCTGGCGACGGTGCAGGGCCCGGCCGGTCCGGTCATGCACCCGCTGCTGACCGACTTCGGCATCGCCCGTCTCGCCGACTCGCCGGGCCTGACCCGCACCGCCGAGTTCGTCGGCACGCCCGCCTACGTCGCCCCCGAGTCCGCGGAGGGCCGCGAGCAGACGCCGGCCGTCGACGTCTACGGCGCCGGGATCATGCTCTACGAGCTGCTGACCGGCCAGCCCCCGTTCCACGGGGACGGCCCGATCCAGATCCTGCACGCCCACCTCTCGCAGCGGCCCGAGCGTCCGGCCTCGGTGCCGGAGCCGTTGTGGACGGTGCTGGAGCGCTGCCTGGAGAAGGACCCGGTCCGCCGCCCGACCGCGACCGCCCTGGCCACCGCGCTGCGCACGGTCGCGGCGGGCGTCGGCGTGCACGCGACCCCGGCCCAGATCGAGGCGGCGAACGCCGTTGGTGTGCTGCTGTCGCCGCCCGCGTACCTGCCGAACATGCCGGGCGCGGGCTCGGACGATCCGACGGTGCCCCGCGGCGTCCCCACGGCGGGCGCGGACGGCACCCCGCTGGTGCCGGGCCAGTCCGAGGACGCCCGCACGATGATGCTCGGCCGCGGCGCCACGCCGGTGGGTGCGGCCGACCCGACCCAGGTGCTGGCCGCGCAGGGCTTCCCCGCGGGCGCCGGTGATCCCACGACGGTGCTGCCGCAGGGCGCCGGGCAGGGGACACCCGGCGGGCATCCGGTGGGCGCGGCCGATCCGACGCAGGTGCTCGCGCCCCAGGGCTTCGGCGCCGGTGCGGGACAGGGCGGCTACGGCGGCACGCCGTACGGCGCCGCCGACCCGACGGCCGTGCTGCCGCAGAGCGGTCAGGCCGCGCCGGAGCGGACGCGGGTGATGCCCACGGCCGCCACGCCCCAGGGCGCCGCCGCGCCGGTGCAGGACGGACCGCATCCGTGGGAGTCGCAGCTGCGCAAGGCGCGGGAGCGCAACGAGCAGACGCAGGTCGCCGGGCTCGGCGACTTCGCCGTCGAGGACCCGTTCGCGGCGGGCCCGCAGGTCGCCCCGCCGCCGTACCGCTCCCAGCCCCAGTACCAGCAGCCCCAGTACCAGCAGCCGCAGCCGCAGCCGCAGCCGCAGTCGCAGCCGCCGCAGCGTCAGCAGCAGCCCCAGGCTCCGGCCCCGCAGATCTCGCAGGCACGCCGCCAGGCGCAGCCGCCCGTCGCGCCCCGTCCGTACCAGGAGCGGCCGCAGCGCGAGCGCGGGTACGAGGAGCGGCGTCCGGAGCCCGCGCGGCGGCCCGAGCCCGTGCGCCGCGCACCGGAGCGGGAACGCGAGCCCGACTACGACCGTGCGCCGGAGCGCGCCCGCGAGCGAGCGCCCCGCCCGCCGCGTCGTCGGCTGCCGCGCATCCCGGGCATGGGCTGCCTGAAGGTGCTGATCTTCTTCGTCGTGGTCGGCTTCCTGGTGTGGCGGTTCTCGCCGCTGCACGGCTGGATCGACCACGGGCTGAACACCGTCCACGGCTGGTGGGCCCAGGTGGTCACCTGGTACCACGACGTGACCGGTGCCGCGAACCAGGTGGACAAGGTGCGCAAGTCCGTTCCGAAAATCCCCTCGAGCGGTAACTGACACGGGGGTTCGGCACGGGTCGTCGGATTGACGATTTGTCGACTCCTGTCGGCCCGTCCGCCCCCTGCTGTCCCCCAAACGGCTCCAGGCCGCGTACTTTGGTCGCTGGCGCCGACGCAGCGCGCCTGTCATCCAGCCCCACCTCGCGCACGGAGCAGCCTTGGCACGCAAGATCGGTAGCCGCTACACCGCGCACTCGGTGATCGGCCGCGGTTCGGCCGGGACCGTGTGGCTCGGGGAGGGCCCCGAGGGCCCGGTCGCGATCAAGATCCTGCGCGAGGACCTCGCCTCCGACCAGGTCCTGGTCGGCCGGTTCGTCCAGGAGCGCACCGTCCTCACCAGCCTGGACCACCCGCGCGTGGTCGGCGTGCGCGACCTGGTCGTGGACGGCGACGACCTCGCCCTGGTGATGGAGCTGGTCCACGGCTCCGACCTGCGCTCCGGCCTGGATCGCGAGGGGCCGTTCACGCCACAGGCCGCCGTCTCCGTCGTCGCCGACGTCGCCGAGGGGCTGGCCGCCGCGCACGCGCAGGGCGTCATCCACCGCGACGTGAAGCCCGAGAACATCCTGCTCGACCAGGCCTCCGGCCCCGGCCCGGGCGGAGCCCCGCGCGCCAAGCTCTCCGACTTCGGCATCGCCCGCCTCGTCGACGCCCCGCGCCGCACCCGCGCCACCCGCATCATCGGCACGCCCGACTACCTCGCCCCCGAGATCATCGAGGGCCTGGAGCCGCGCGCCGCCGTCGACATCTACGCCCTCGCCACCGTGCTCTACGAACTGCTCGCCGGGTTCACCCCCTTCGGCGGTGGTCACACGGGCGCGGTGCTGCGCCGCCACGTCACCGAGTCCGTCCCGGCGCTTCCGGGACTGCCCGAGCCGCTGTGGAAGGTGCTGGCCCAGTGCCTGGCCAAGGCCCCCGCCTCCCGGCTGCGCGCCGCCGAGCTGGCCACCGGCCTGCGCGAGCTGCTGCCGGGCCTGGCCGGGCTGCCCGCGCTGCGCATCGCCCACCCCGACGCCCCGGCCGTCACCCCGCTGCCCGGCTACGACGGCTACGACGCCGACGACGAGGCGGCGGAGGAGGAGCAGGCCTCGCCGCGCCGCCGGCGCGGCTCGGCCGTCCCGCTGGTCCCGGGCAGCGCGCCCGACTCCAGCCGCGAGACCCACACCAACCTGCGCCGCCCCCGCCCCGAGGAGCTCAGCGGCCTCGCCGAGGCCTCCCGCGCGCAGCGCGCGGCGGCAGCGCGGCGGCCCGGCTCCACCCCGGGAGGCTCCCAGCGCAGCGGTGCGGGCGGCGCCGTCAAGCGGCGTCGGCGGCTCGTCGTGGCCGGTGCGGCGGTGGTCGTGCTGGCGCTGGCCACGGTCGGCGGCTACGCCGCCCTCTCCGGGGGCGGAGCCTCACCGCGCCACGGCAACCCCGGGGACGCCGCGACGCCCGGTCCCCAGCACACGCACGCCGCCGGCCTGCCGAAGGCGCCGGTCACCGGCGTCAACGACACCACGCCCACGGGCGGCGCCCCCCACCTGCCCGCCTGGGCCGCCTGGGCCGACGCCCCCGCCGTCCCCGCGCCGCTGGTCAGCGGCGTGCGCACGATCCACGTCGGCGGCACGGCCTACGTCTTCGGCACGGACGCGAACGGCGCGGTGCGCTACCTGACCCGCAGCGGCGGCGCGTTCGGCCCCTGGGGCAAGCTCACCGGCATACACGTCAGCGGGGAGCCCGCGCCCGTCGCCCTGCCGGGCGGCGTGCTGCGCCTCTTCGCTACCGGCACCGACGGCCTGATCTACCAGCGCGACTACACCGGCGGCACGTGGACGCCCTGGAGCCAGCTGGACGGCCGCACCCGCGTCGACTCCCCGCCGGACGCGGTCGCGACCGGCGACCGGGTCGACCTGGTGGCCCGGATCGGCGGCGAGGTCGGCACGACCTCCTACCTCGGCGGCGCGTGGACCGTGTGGGCGGCGATGCCGTTCTCGGGCCAGGTCACCGGCGATCCGGCGCTGGCCGCGGAGAGCGGCGGCAGGCTCGACGCGTTCGTCGCCGTCTCGGCCGGAACGGTTCAGCACACGCAGTTCGCAGACGGCCTGTGGCACGTCCCGCGGGTGGTGGCCGGCGTCACCGGCACGACGCGGCCTGAGGCCGTCCAGGCGGGCTCGGGGGCGGTCTACGTGTTCTCGACGGGTGACGGCTACGCGGCGAGCACCGCGTCCGGCGCGGCGTGGACCCCCGGCACGCTGCCGGACGCCCCCGCCTCCTCCTACGCCCCGGGCGCGTACGCCGACGCCGGCGGCATCACCCTCTTCCGGGTCACCCCCTCCGGCGGCCTCCAGTACACCCACGGGCGGTAGCCCTCGGGCGGCGCAGCCGCCAGGGGCGCGGGGCTCTGCCCGATGAACTGCGTGCGCGAGCAACCCACCCGGGGCGGATGGCCCTGTCCGCTCGGGATCCCAAGGCCGTGGGAGGGGGTGCCTCCGGCCGGAGGCCGGGGGATTGTCGCGCAGTTCCCCGCGCCCCTAAGTGGTTCGCGTCTGCATTACCCTTGCCCTTGTGGCAGCCATTGATCCTTCCGAAGAGCTCAAGTCGCTCGAGTCGACCATGACGTCGATCGAGACAGTCGTCGACCTGGACAGGCTCCGGTCCGACATCGCGGTTTTCGAGGAGCAGGCCGCCGCACCCAACCTCTGGGACGACGTCGACGCCGCCCAGAAGGTCACCTCCAAGCTCTCCTACCTCCAGGGCGAGCTGCGCAAGATCGAGACCCTGCGCGGCCGGATCGAGGACCTCGGGGTCCTCTTCGAGCTCGCCGAGGCCGAGGGGGACGCCGACGCGCGGACCGAGGCCGAGAACGAGCTGGAGTCCGTCCGCAAGTCCGTGCAGGAGATGGAGGTCCGTACCCTCCTGTCCGGCGAGTACGACTCCCGTGAGGCGCTGGTCAACATCCGCGCCGAGGCGGGCGGCATCGACGCCGCCGACTTCGCCGAGCAGCTGATGCGCATGTACCTGCGCTGGGCCGAGCGGCACGGCTACCCGACCGAGGTCTACGACACCTCCTACGCGGAGGAGGCCGGCATCAAGTCCGCGACCTTCGCTGTGAAGGCCCCCTACGCCTACGGCACCCTCTCCGTCGAGCAGGGTACCCACCGGCTGGTGCGTATCTCGCCGTTCGACAACCAGGGCCGTCGCCAGACGTCCTTCGCCGGTGTCGAGGTGCTGCCGGTCGTCGAGTCCAGCGACCACGTCGAGATCGACGAGAAGGAGCTGCGCATCGACGTGTACCGCTCCTCCGGTCCGGGCGGCCAGGGCGTCAACACGACCGACTCGGCGGTGCGCATCACCCACCTGCCGAGCGGCATCGTCGTCTCCTGCCAGAACGAGCGCTCGCAGATCCAGAACAAGGCCTCGGCGATGAACGTCCTCCAGGCCAAGCTGCTGGAGCGCCGCCGCCAGGAGGAGCGCGCCGCGATGGACGCGCTCAAGGACGGCGGCAGCTCCTGGGGCAACCAGATGCGTTCCTACGTGCTGCACCCGTACCAGATGGTCAAGGACCTGCGCACCGAGCACGAGGTGAGCAACCCTCAGGCGGTGCTGGACGGCGACCTGGACGGGTTCATCGAGGCCGGCATCCGCTGGCGCAAGTCGCTGGAGAAGGCAGAGTAGGAAGATGCCGGCCGAGATGAACGATCGGCGCAGCATCGAGGCCGGCATCCGGTGGCGCAAGTCGCTGGAAAAGGCCGAGTAAGCACGATCCGTGCTCAGTAAGGGCCCGGTGGTCGAAAGTTGACCACCGGGCCCTTGCCACACCATGCTGACGCCCGAACAGGTCTCGGGGGCATAACGGAAGGGGCGGGTGTGGCACGCGGACACCGCAGGAAGGGCAACGGCATACGCATCGCGGGCATCGGGCTCGCGCTGGCGGGAGCCGGCCTGACGGTCGCGGGCGTGACGAGCGCGAGCGCCAAGGTCGTGGACGGTCCGAACGACAACCAGAATGTGCTCCCGGCCGTCACCGTCAGTATCGGGGCCCTCGGCGGGGACAGCGGGAGCGGTGACTCGGCGGCGCCGACGCAGAGCGCGGCACCCTCGGCGAGCGCGACACCCGCGCAGAGCGGGACCGGGACGCAGAGCAGCGCTCCCTCCGCCGGGTCGAGCAGCTCCGCGTCGAGCAGCACGGCCGCGAGCGCGTCCGGCAGCGCCGCCGCCTCGGCCGCGCCGGGCACGGGCGGGACGAGCGGGAGCTCGGGCGACGTCGCGATGACGCAGGCGCCGGCCCGGACGGCGCTGGCCGAGACCGGGAGTGACAGCAACACCCCGATGATCCTGGCCGGCGGCTTCACCTTCGTGCTCGGCGGAGCGGTCTTCCGTTTCGGACCGCGGGCGGCGAGCAGTCGTAAGCACTGAGTGACGGAGCGCACAGCAAGCGGGCCGGGTCCGATCGGTTGATCGGACCCGGCCCGCGACGTGTGTAGGGGGCGCCGGTCAGGCGAAGGCGTGCCGCGCTATCACCACGCAGGCGATCAGTGCCGCCAGCAGGGCGATCAGCGTCGCGGGGGACAGGGAGGCGAAGAGCCCCTGCTGCTCCATCATGCGCGCGCGGCTGGCCCTGCAGGTGGGGCAGCGCCCCTCGCTCACCGGACCCGAGCAGTTGGCACACACCAGACGGTCGAGCGTCATCGCGATCTCCTCCTCTGATGTGCACAACGCAGAACCCCATCGAGTGGGTTCCCTCCACTGTGCCACGTCACGCGCGATCCGGCTGCCCCTTGCCCCGTTTTGTCCGTTACTGTCCGTGAACTCCCCCACGATTCCCGGGACGAACCTGCGGGCCCTCGTCCGCTTCGCGTAAGGTCGCCCAAGTCCTGTCCACCTACACTGGCCCACTGTGATGCAGCCGTGATCAGATTCGACAACGTCTCCAAGACCTATCCCAAGCAGAACCGTCCAGCGTTGGACAACGTCTCGCTGGAGATCGAGAAGGGTGAGTTCGTCTTCCTGGTCGGGTCCTCCGGCTCGGGCAAGTCGACCTTCCTGCGCCTGATCCTGCGCGAGGAGCGCCCCTCCGTCGGTGAGGTGCACGTCCTCGGCAAGGACCTGGCGAAGCTCTCCAACTGGAAGGTGCCGCACATGCGCCGCCAGCTGGGGACCGTCTTCCAGGACTTCCGCCTGCTGCCCAACAAGACCGTCGGCCAGAACGTGGCCTTCGCGCTCGAGGTGATCGGCAAGCCCCGCACCACGATCAACAAGGTCGTGCCCGAGGTGCTGGAGCTGGTCGGCCTCGCCGGCAAGCAGGACCGCATGCCGGGAGAGCTCTCCGGTGGTGAGCAGCAGCGTGTGGCCATCGCCCGCGCGTTCGTGAACCGCCCGATGCTCCTGATCGCGGACGAGCCCACCGGTAACCTCGACCCGCAGAACTCCGTCGGCATCATGAAGCTGCTGGACCGGATCAACCGGACCGGCACCACGGTGCTGATGGCCACCCACGACCAGGCGATCGTCGACCAGATGCGCAAGCGCGTCATCGAGCTGGACCAGGGCCACCTGGTCCGTGACCAGTCCCGCGGCGTCTACGGCTACCAGCACTGAGCGAGGATCATCAATGCGAGCCCAATTCGTCATGTCGGAGATCTGGATCGGTCTCCGACGCAACCTGACGATGACCATCGCCGTGATCGTGTCCGTGGCCCTGTCGCTCTCCCTGGTCGGCGCGGCCATGTTGCTGAACTCCCAGGTGAGCCAGATGAAGGGCTACTGGGGCGACAAGGTCGAGGTGTCGATCTACTTCTGCAACAAGGGCAACCAGGCCAACCTGAAGGACACGCCCAACTGCGCCTCCGGCGTGGCGACCCAGGCCCAGATAGACGCGGTCCACACCCAGCTGAGCAAGAACCCGCTGGTCCAGACCGTCTACACGGAGTCGCCCGAGCAGGCGTCCGCGAACTACAAGAAGCAGTTCCCGGACTCCCCGCTGATCCCCGACGCGACGCCCGACTGGTTCAACTACTCGCTGCGCGTCAAACTGACGAACCCGCAGCTGTACCAGGAGGTCGCCAGCCAGGTCGAGGGGCAGCCGGGCGTGGCCAAGGTCGACGACCAGAGTGCCGTGCTCAAGCCGCTGTTCAACCTGATGAGCACCGCGCAGTGGATCGCCGTCGCCATCATGGTGATCATGTTCGGCGTGACGCTGCTGCTGATCGTCAACACCGTCCGCGTCTCGGCGTTCAGCCGCAAACGTGAGACGGGCATCATGAGACTCGTCGGCGCGTCCAACTTCTACGTGCAGATGCCGTTCATCGCGGAGGCGGCCTTCGCCGCCGCCATCGGCTCGGTGCTGGCCTCCGGCATGCTCGCCATCGGCAAGTACGTGCTGATCGACATGGTGCTGAAGAAGCAGATCACCCTGATCAGCTTCATCGGCTGGGGCCCGGTGGTCTCGGTGATGCCGCTGCTGGTCGTCATCGGTGTGGCCATGTCCTCCCTGGCCGCCTTCCTGACCCTGCAGAAGTATCTGAAGGTCTGATGTTCATCGGAGAAGCCCCGGAAGCGATACTGCTTCCGGGGCTTTTCGACGGGTGGACCCACCCCGGCGGGGCGGGCGCCTCTAGACTCTTCAGCCATGTCACCCACACGTCGCGCCCTCCGGCTCCAGTCCACACTGGCGCTGCTGTTCGCTGCTGTGTGTGCGATCGGCGCCGGAACGGGCGCCTGGGGCAGCGAGGGTGGCACCACGACGAGCGCCGCACCGCGGACCGGCCACGTCGGTGACGCGGTCGGCGGACCGGTCGGCGGCGGCACGCCGGGCGACCGCTGGACGGCCGACTACACCCCCGAACAGTTCGCCGCCTACAGCCAGGAGTTGGACGGGCACTACATCGGTGTCGGGTTGTGGCTGGCGCGTTCCCCGCAAGGCAGCGTCTCGGTGACCCGGACCCTCGCCGGCTCGCCCGCCGCGCGGGCCGGCCTCGCCGCCGGGGACCGGCTGCTCGCCGTCGACGGCACCCGCGTCGACGGCCGCCCGGTCACCCAGGTCGTCGCGCTGCTGCGCGGCGGCGCCGGCGGACGCGTCGGCTCGGCGGTGACGCTGCTGCTGCAACGCGGCTCGCGCCAGTGGCAGGTGGAGCTGCGCCGCGCGGTGCTCGACGAGGACGACGTGCACGTCGACCACCCAGAGGCCGGGGTGACCCGGATCAGCCTGGACGCCTTCACGGTCGGCGTCTCCGAGCAGGTGCAGGCCGCCGTCCGGCAGGCCGTGCTGCACCCCGACCGCGGCGGCCGCGGCATCCTGCTGGACCTGCGCGGCAACTCCGGCGGGCTGGTGTCCGAGGCGGTCGCCACCGCCTCGGTCTTCCTCGACGGCGGCCCGGTCGCCCGCTACCTCCCCGCCAACGGCCCCGAGCAGACGCTGACCGCCGCGCCGCACGGTGACACCGTGACGCCGCTGGTGGTCCTGGTCGACGGCGGCACGATGAGCGCGGCGGAGCTGGTCACCGGCGCGCTGCGGGACCGCGGCCGGGCGGTCGTCGTCGGCGGGCCGACCTTCGGCAAGGGCGCCGTGCAGGAGCCGCAGGCGCTGTCGGACGGCGTCGTGCAGGAACACACCGTCGGCCACTACCTCACCCCGTCCGGCACCTCGCCGGACGGCCAGGGCATCCAGCCCGACATCCCGGTGCCGGCGTCCGCGAGCGCGCAGACCGCGGAGAACACGGCGCTGACCGTGCTGGACGACCTCAGCGGCGGCGACGGGCAGTAGTGCCGCCCGCTGGTTAAGTCCGTGCCGAAGCCCCGGCCGAAGTGCGAGAATGTCCGGCACTATGGCGAAGAAGAAAGACGACCCGCGCAACAAGCTCGTCGCCTCCAACAAGAAGGCGCGGCACGACTACAACATCATCGACGAGTACGAGTGCGGCATGGTGCTCACCGGCACCGAGGTGAAGTCGCTGCGCCAGGGCCGTGCCTCGCTCGTCGACGGCTTCGCGGACGTGACCGGCGGCGAGGTCTGGCTGCAGAACGTGCACATCATGGAGTACGCCCAGGGCACCTGGACCAACCACGCGGCGCGCCGCAAGCGCAAGCTGCTGCTGCACCGGTACGAGATCCAGAAGCTGGAGCAGAAGCTGAAGGAGACGGGCTACACCCTGGTCCCGCTCTCCCTCTACTTCAAGGACGGCCGGGCCAAGGTCAACATCGCGCTGGCCCAGGGCAAGAAGATGCACGACAAGCGGCAGACCCTGCGCGAGAAGCAGGACACCCGTGAGACGGCCCGCGCGCTGGCGGCCGCGCGGCGACGCCAGCAGTAATCGACTGGACCTTGCCGTTGCCGTGGCCGTAGCATGGACAACGCTCCGGGTGGTCCCCACCAGCCGCGAGTGATCTCGAAGAGATCTTGACAATTGAATAGCAGCACCCCACATGGGGGTGATCGGTTTCGACTGGGGATGTCGAGGCAGAGGAAGCGAGCCGAGGAAGCGGCAATGATCTCGTTAACCACATGTCGCAAAAAAATAATCGCCAATTCTAAGCGCGAGCACTTCGCGCTCGCCGCCTGAGCGAGTAGCGAAGTTGTCAGACCGGGCGCGTCCCCGTCCCGGATCCTGGCATAATCAAGGGGACTCCACCGTTCGACCCGGTCACGGGGTAGTGCGGAAAATCTCACAGTGACTGGGCCCGTCGGGAGCTTGTCTGCGTGACTCCCGGGGCCGAGAAAAGCACAGCAGACTGCGCTCGGAGAAGCTCTGGTTCCGCACCACAGGACGCGGGTTCGATTCCCGCCACCTCCACCGACCCCATGTAAACGAAAAGCCGCCCGGCGTTGCCGGGCGGCTTTTCGCGTTTCATTCCCTGTGCGTTAGCGCGAGGCGTGCCTCGTGGAGGGCGAGGTGCCAGTCGAAACCGGGGGTGTCGTCCTGGCCGGGGGCGGTACCCGTCTCCGGCCAGGACGATGCGGGCGCCGGCCAGGCGGAGGGTCTCGATCGACCGGGCGTACTGCGGATGCGCGGCCAGGGCCGCGTTGACGCAGGGGAGCGCGACGGTGGGGAAGCCCCGGCCCAGCGCCTCGGCCGCGTAGCCGATCACGAAGGAGTCGGTGAGGCCGAGCGCCCAGCGGTTGACGCTGTTGAACGTCGCGGGCGCCAGGAGCACGACGTCGGCAGTGGGCCAGACGTCCTCCTGGCCCGGCAGCTTGTAGTGCGAGCGGACCGGGAAGCCGGTCAGGGCCTCCAGGCCGGGCAGGTAGGGGTGCAGCCAGCGGGCGGCGGTGGGGGTGAGCCCGAGGCACACCCGCCAACCGTCGGCCTGGGCCTGCTCCACCGCGGTGGCGATGGTGAGCACGGGTTGCGCGCCGGTACCGAGCAGGTAGAGGACGGGTTGATCGCCTGTCATGGCGTTACCCAACATCGAATTGGGTGGATCTTGCAAGTGCGCCCGGCGTGGTCACCCCACCGGCGCGTCGAAGTCGATCGGGTAGCGGAACTGCCAGGCGTTCCGCTCGGGCTTCGTCATCCTGAACATCACCGGCAGCAGCGCGTCCCGGACGACCCGGGCGACCGGGCCGGCCGCCTTGCGGGCGTTGGTACGGGCGGTCACCTTGATGATCCGCTCCACCCGTGGGCGGCGCAGTTCCTCGTAGCGGGCCAGCGCCTGGGGCAGCGGCAGGTCGCGCAGGCAGCGGGCCAGCTCGACGGAGCTCTCGGCGGCGAGCGAGGCGCCCTGGCCGGAGCTGGAGGACGGTGCGTGGGCGGCGTCCCCGGTCAGCACCATGCGGCCGCGGCTCCAGACGACGTCGCGCGGCATGGTGTGCGTGCTCCCCGCGAAGAGCATCGTCTTCGGGTCGGTGGCGGCGAACATCTGCGCGGCCGGGGTGGCGTCGCCCTCGCAGATCTGGCGCAGGTGTGCCAGCCAGTACGCGCCACCCTTCTCGCGCTGCTGGTTGACCGAGAGCGGTTGCGGAACCGGCAGGTTGACGAACCAGATGCCCGTACCGTCCGCCATGACCTGCCAGGCGAAGAAGCACCGCTTGCCGAACGCCATGATCATCATGCCGTCGGTGGGCGGCACGTCGCAGGCGCCGACCATGGCACCGAAGCCGGCGGTGCCGGCGAACCGCGGGTCGGGGGAGCCCGGGTCGACGAGCCGCCGGACGGTGGAGCGCAGGCCGTCCGCGCCGATCAGCACGTCGGCCGTGGCGGTGGTGCCGTCCTCGAAGCGGGCGGTGACGCCCGCGGGGCCCTCGCTCGCCCCGACGATGCGCTTGCCGTAGACGGTGGTGATGCCGCGGGCCTCGGCTGCCTCGCGCAGGGTGCGGAAGAGCTCAGCACGGATCACGAAGCGCGTCGGGTCGATGCCCGGGAGCGTGCCGAACTCGGCGAGTCTGCGGCCGTTCCAGCTCTGCAGCACGATGCCGTTCATCGGCGTGCTGACCGCGCGGATCGCGTCGCCGACCCCGATCGCGTCGAAGGCCTGGAAGCCGTTGGGGGCGAGGCCCATGCCGCCGCCGACCTCGTCGGCCGGGCCGTCGTAGGCCTCGAAGATCGTCGCCTCGATGCCCGCCTGCTGCAGCGCCATCGCGGTGACCGGGCCGGCGATACCGCCGCCGATGACCAGTGCGGAGCGAACCTTGTCCGTCGTGATGTCCATGGATCGATAGTTGCACTGCAACTAGTCTTGAGTCAACTAGTCATGGGGTGGGTAGTATCTCCGCATGAGCGCTGCGCCCCGGAGTTCCCCGCTGGCCCTGACCGTGCTGGCCCTGCTGCACTACAAGCCGCTGCATCCGTACGGCGTGCAGCGCCTGCTCAAGGACTGGGGCAAGGACCAGGTCGTCAACGTCGGCCAGCGGGCCGGCCTGTACCGGACCATGGACCGCCTGCTGGAGGCCGGGCTGATCGCCGTCCGCGAGACGGGGCGCGACGCCCAGTACCCCGAGCGCACGGTCTACGAGGTGACGGACGCGGGCAGCGAGGTCGCCCACCGGTGGCTGGACGAGATGCTGTCCACGCCCAAGCAGGAGTTCCCCGAGTTCCCCGCGGCACTGTCCCTGCTGATGCTGCTGACCCCCGAGGCGATGCGGTCCGCGCTCACGCGCCGTGCCGCGGCGTTGGACCTGGCGTTGGCCGGGCAGGCGGCGGAACTCTCGCGTGAGGCGGAGACGGGTCTGCCCCGGATCGCCTCGCTGGAGGGCGAGTACGTGCGCACGATGACGGCGGCGGAGCTGGCGTGGGTCCGGGGGGTGCTGGCGGATCTCGACGCCGGCAGGCTCGCGTGGTCCCCCGAGGAGCTGCTGGCTCTGGCAGGCGAGGAAGCCCCGTGAGGGGCGCGGGGACCGCGCGAGCAACCACCGGCGTGCGGATGGCCCTGCTCGCTCGGGATCCGACCGCACGCCGGTGGTTGCTCGCGAAGTCCCCCGCGCCCCTGGGATAGTGCAACGCATGGCTGCTCCGAAGCTCGACGACCGTCGCCTCAACCGCGCATTGATGGCACGTCAGTTCCTGCTCGCGCGGGAGGACGTCGCCCCGCTGGCCGTGGTGACCCACCTCGTCGGGCTCCAGTCCCAGCTCCCGCAGAACCCGTACACCGCCCTGTGGTCCCGCATCAGCCCCTTCGACCCGGCGGACGCCTCCACCCTGATCGCCAAGCGCGAGACCGTGCGGCTGTCCACGCTGCGCGGCACCATCCACCTGCACGACGTCGAAGACGCCCTGCTGTTGCGCGCCTTCTGCCAGTCCGTGCACGAGGCGACCCCCTTCGGCGAGCGCGTCGTCTTCCGCAGGCAGCTCGCCGGGATCGAGCCGGAGGCCCTGTGGGAGGCCGGGCGCGCCCTCCTCGCCGACGCGCCGATGACGCCTGCCGCGCTCGGGAAGGCGCTCGCGCAGGCGTTCCCCGGATACGAGCCGTCGGCGCTCAGCACGGCCGTGCGGTACAAGCTGTCGCTGGTGCAGGTCACCCCGCGCGGGGAGTGGGGGCGCAGCCAGGCGCCCACGCTGACCACCGTGGAGGCGTGGCTGGGGCGGCCCCAGCGTCGGCCGGACACGGCCGCCGTCGAGGCGCTCACGCTGCGCTACCTGGCCGCCTTCGGGCCGGCGAGCGTGCAGGACATGCAGAGCTGGTGCGGGGTGACCCGGCTGGGCGAGGTGTTCGAGGGGCTGCGGCCGCGCCTCGCGGTCTTCGCCGACGCGACGACCGGGCGCGAGCTCTTCGACCTGCCCGACGCCCCCCGGCCCGACCCGGAGACGCCCGTGCCGCCGCGGTTCCTGCCCGACTACGACAACCTGCTGCTCGGCCACCAGAACCGGGCCCGGGTCCTGGACGACGAGGGGCGACAGCGACTCTCCGCCGCCAACAACGGCTACCAGCCGACGCTGCTGATCGACGGGCGGGTCGCGGGCATCTGGTCCTACGACAAGCCCCGGCGGAAGGGCGCGCCCGCCGTGCTGGACGTCGAGCTGCTGGCCCGGCAGCCGGCCCCGGTGCGGGCCGCGATCGAGGCGGAGGCCGCCGACCTGCTGGCTTTCCTGGCACCCCAGGTGCCCGAGCGGGACCTGCGCCTCCACTGAGACGGGCTCCAGGGCGTAGGATCAACAGTTCCCTTTTTCGGAAGGGCACCGCACCAGCCCACGATGGACCAGAGGGGAACCCTTGGCCTCGCCCACCCGCCCGTCCGCCAAGTCCGCTCAGTCGCCCGAGCACAGAGCCGACCAGACCCCGATAGACCGCCGCACCCTGCAAGCCAGGGAGATCGCGGTCGAGCAGGCGCACCTGGACACGGTCTACCGGCGCCTCGGCGAGAAGCTCGCCGAGGCCGAGTTCCTGCTCGACGACGCGAACAACAAGTCCCACGCCGGTACGCCCGGCGCGCTCGCCGAGCGCGATGCCCAGGTCTACCAGGCCGGACGGCACCTGCAGCGGTTGACGAACGAGTTCGAGGACTTCCTGTTCGGCCGGATCGACCTGCAGCAGCCCGACCGTCCGGAGGAGGACGGCTTCCCCTCGCAGACCCCGCTCGACCCCAGCGACCCGGACATCGCCGAGACGCTCCACGTCGGCCGTCTGGGCGTGCTGGACGCCGAGTACGGGCCGCTGGTCATCGACTGGCGCGCGCCCGCCGCCGCGCCCTTCTACCGGGCCACCCCGCGCCAGCCGGGCCGCGTGGTGCGCCGCCGGGTCATCCGCTCGCGCGGCCGCAAGGTGCTGGGCGTCGAGGACGACCTGCTCCGCCCCGACCTGGACGCGCGCCTCTCCGGTGAGCCGCTGGCCGTCGTCGGCGACGGCGCGCTGATGGCGACGCTCGGGCGGGCCCGCGGCCACTCCATGCGCGACATCGTCTCCTCGATCCAGCAGGAGCAGGACGAGGTCATCCGCGCCCAGGCCGCCGGAGCCACCCTGGTGACCGGCGGACCGGGCACCGGCAAGACCGCCGTCGCCCTGCACCGCGCGGCCTACCTGCTGTACCACGACCGCCGCCGCTACGCGGGCGGCATCCTCGTGGTCAGCCCCACCGCGCTGCTGGTCTCCTACACCGAGGGCGTGCTGCCCGCGCTGGGCGAGGAGGGCCAGGTGGCGATCCGCGCCATCGGCGGCCTGCTCGACGGCGAGGACGCGGACCGCTACGACACCCCCGAGACCGCCAGGATCAAGGGCTCCTCGCGGATGCTGCCGCTGCTGCGCCGCGCCGCGCGCGCCGCCCTCGACGGCCCGGACACCCCGGCCGAGCTGCGCGTCGTGGCCCAGGGCGAGGTGCTGAAGGTCGACGCGCACGCCCTGCGCGACCTGCGCCGCAACGTCCTGGGCGGCAGCACCCCCGTCAACCTGCTGCGCCCGCGCGCCCGCCGGGTGCTCCTCGACGCGCTGTGGACGCGACTGCTGCGCGGCCGCCCGACGCCCGTCGACCGCTACGAGCGCGAGGAGCAGCAGCGCCAGCGGGAGGCGTTCGACGAGTACGTGGCCGACGAGGACTCCTTCCTGGACTTCCTGGAGGCCTGGTGGCCCGCGATGACCCCGCGCCGGGTGCTCGCCGTGCTGGCCGACCAGCGCCGCCTGGGCGGCCTGGCCCGGGGCTCCTTCAGCCGGGCCGAGCTGCGGCTGCTCACGGACTCCTGGAAGCACCTGGACCGCCGGGGCCGCGGTGGTGTCTCGGTGACGGACGTGGCGCTGCTGGACGAGCTGCACGCGCAGCTGGGCGAGCCGTACCGGCCGCGGGTGCGCGAGGTCGACCCGATGGACCTGCTGACCGGTCTGGACGAGGTCACCACCTTCGGTGACCGCCAGCGCCGTGACCAGGAGCAGCGCAGCGCCGCGGCCGCCGAGCGCCGCGACTACGCGCACGTCATCGTGGACGAGGCGCAGGACCTCACCCCGATGCAGTGGCGCATGGTGGGCCGCCGGGCCCGCAACGCCACCTGGACCATCGTCGGCGACCCGGCGCAGTCCTCCTGGATCGACCCGGCCGAGGCGCAGGCGGCGATGGACGAGACGCTGGCCGGCAAGCCGCGCCGGCGCTTCACGCTGACCACCAACTACCGCAACCCGGCCGAGATCGCCGAGGTCGCCTCGCGGATCCTGGCGCAGGCCGCGCCGGGCACGGAGCCGCCGGTCGCCGTCCGCTCCACGGGGGTGGAGCCGCGCTTCGCGGCGGTCACCGCCGAGGACGCCATGGGCGACGCCGCCCGGGCCGAGGTGGCGCGGCTGCTGGGCGAGGTCGAGGGCACCGTCGGCATCGTGGTGCCGATGGACCGCCGCGAGGAGGCGCGCGCCTGGATCGCCGGCCTGGGCGAGCGGGCGGTCGCGCTCGGCAGCCTGGAGGCCAAGGGCCTGGAGTACGACGCCACGGTCGTCGCGGACCCCTCGGGGATCGCGGGGGAGTCGGAGGCGGGCCTGCGCGTCCTCTACGTCGCGCTGACGCGCGCCACGCAGCGCCTGACGGTGCTGAGCGGCCCGCTGGACCTGCCGGACTCGGCGGGCGTCCCGGCGCTGCTGCACGGCTGACCGCACGGCTGACGCGCGGTCATGCAGAAGGGGCTCCCCACCGGTGCGGTGGGGAGCCCCTTCTGATTCTCCGTCTCAGTGCGACACCGACCCGCCATGCTCGCCTCGCGGCAAGTGGTCCCTCTGAGGGACGAAGGTTGGGCCCGGGGGCTTGGATCGAGCCGGTGTCGCACAGCCAGAGTAACAAAGGTCCCTCCGATCGCATTCCCCTGCGGCTTGTGGAAGAGAATTTCCGCCTACCGACAAGTAGGTGCGACCATCGAGGTCGAACTCCACAGTTGCGCGGTACAGGAAGAAGGCAACGTCGATGACGGCGGTCCCCAGTGTCTCCAACTCGATCACGGTGCGCCTGGAGGTTCCGGCCCGTGGCAACGCGGTGAGCCAGATCACCACCTCGGTGGAGTCCTCGGGCGGCACGGTGACCGGCCTCGACGTCACCGCCTCCGGCCTGGAGTCGCTGCGCATCGACGTCACCATCGCGGCCGTCTCGGTGGCCCACGCCGAGGAGATCGTCGAGAAGCTGCGCACCATCGAGGGCATCTCCATCGGCAAGGTCTCGGACCGTACCTTCCTGATGCACCTCGGCGGCAAGATCGAGATGTCCAGCAAGCTCCCGATCCGCAACCGCGACGACCTGTCGATGATCTACACCCCCGGTGTCGCCCGCGTCTGCATGGCCATCGCCGAGAACCCCGACGACGCCCGCCGCCTCACCATCAAGCGCAACAGCGTCGCCGTGGTCACCGACGGCTCCGCCGTGCTGGGCCTCGGCAACATCGGCCCCAAGGCCGCGCTGCCGGTCATGGAGGGCAAGGCGGCCCTGTTCAAGCGCTTCGCCGGCATCGACGCCTGGCCGATCTGCCTGGACACCCAGGACAGCGACGAGATCGTCGCCATCGTCAAGGCGATCGCCCCCGGCTTCGCCGGCATCAACCTGGAGGACATCTCCGCGCCGCGCTGCTTCGAGATCGAGGCCCGGCTGCGCGAGGCCCTCGACATCCCCGTCTTCCACGACGACCAGCACGGCACCGCGATCGTCGTCCTCGCCGCGCTGATGAACGCGCTCCAGGTGGTCGGCAAGCACATCGGCGACGTGCGCGTGGTCATGTCCGGCGCGGGCGCGGCCGGGACCGCGATCCTCAAGCTGCTGATGGCCGCCGGCGTGCAGCACGCCACCGTCGCGGACGTGAAGGGCGTCGTCCACCTGGGCCGCGACGACCTCAACGACTCGCTGCGCTGGATCGCGGAGAACACCAACCGCAGCAACCGCACCGGCTCGCTCAAGCAGGCCGTGCGCGGCGCCGACGTCTTCATCGGCGTCTCCGCGCCCAACGTCCTGGACGGCGACGACATCGCGGCGATGGCGGAGGACGCGATCGTCTTCGCGCTGGCCAACCCCGACCCGGAGGTCGACCCGGCCGTCGCCCGCCAGACCGCGGCGGTCGTGGCCACCGGACGCAGCGACTTCCCGAACCAGATCAACAACGTGCTGGTCTTCCCGGGCGTCTTCCGCGGCCTGCTGGACGCGCAGAGCCGTGCGGTCAACACCGACATGATGCTGGCCGCCTCCCGGGCGCTGGCCGCGACCGTGGGCGCGGACGAGCGCAACGCCAACTACATCATCCCGTCCGTGTTCCACGCCGACGTGGCCAAGACCGTCGCGGCGGCCGTCCGTGAGGCCGCTGTCGCCGCCGGCACCGCCCTGGCGCCGCAGGGCGGCCCCGCCGAGGACTGAGCACGTTCGGACCAGAGGCTGACCTGCGTTTGGGGCCACCGGACCGCAACCGATACGGTGGCTCACGGCGCGTCGTTTACGACAGTTCGGGAAACGTCCGCCTAGAGTGACCGGCGGGAGTCCCATCGGTGCGCGCGGGAGCGTGGCGCTGTTCGTGTGACTCTCGCGGGTGCCGGATTCGCTTTCCCGGCGGCTATGGGGGCAGGATTCGTGCTCAGGCACAGCCCCATCGCCTGTCGGGACGCCATCGCAGCCAGAGCACGGTTGCTCGATGGCTCGGCTCGGCAGCCGAGGCGGCGGTCCTCCGGGGCAGCCGAGGACCGCAATGCGACAGACCACTATGGAGTACACATGAACCGCAGCGAGCTGGTGGCCGCGCTCTCCGAGCGCGCCGAGGTGACCCGCAAGGACGCGGACGCCGTCCTTTCGGCCTTCGCCGAGATCGTCGGCGACGTCGTCGCCAAGGGCGACGAGAAGGTCACCATCCCCGGCTTCCTGACCTTCGAGCGCACTCACCGTGCCGCTCGTACCGCCCGCAACCCGCAGACCGGCGACCCGATCCAGATCCCGGCCGGCTACAGCGTCAAGGTCTCCGCGGGCTCGAAGCTGAAGGAGGCCGCCAAGGGCAAGTGAGCCCCGGCGTCCTGACGAGCCGGTCACCCCGCCACGGCGGGGTGACCGGCTCGTCGCGTTTTTTCGGAGGCGCGCGCGGCCGGGGAGCTGCTTGACTGACCGGATGTCATCCTCCGATCCCGACCAGGCGGACCGGGCCATGGCCGACGCCGCCGCCTTCGTGGCCGGTTTCGCACGCCGTCAGGCGGCCGAGACGGCCGACTTCCCCGGCGGCTTCGCGGTCCGGCATCCCGCCTACGCGCGCTCCTGGGAGCACAACCAGGTGGTCGTGGACGGCGCCGCCGACCCGGAGCTGCTCGCCGGCCACGCGGACGCGCTGCTGGACGGGCTGGGGCACCGGATGGTCACCGTCCTGTCCGACCCGCTCGGAGAGCGCTGTGCGCCCCTCCTGACGGCCGCCGGATACCGCCAGGGCACCGTCGTGGTGATGGTCCATCGCGGCGCCCGCCCGGAGCCGGCGCCGGCCGCCGAGGAGCTGGACCTGGACGAGCTGCGTCCGGCGCTGCTCCGGCAGGAACGGGCCTTCTGGCCCGACGCCGACGACGAGACGGTCCGTCACCTGGTCGAGCGGCGCACGACCCGGCTGTCGGGCGCCGACGAGGTCCGCTTCCTGAGCGCACGCGCGAAGGACGGCTCCCCGGCCGCCTGGATCGACCTCTACCGCGACCGCGCGACCGGCGTCGCCCAACTGGAGGACCTGGTCACCGCGGTGCCCCACCGCGGCCGCGGCCACGCCACGACCGTACTGACCACGGCCCTGCACCGGGCGGCGGACGCGCGCCTGGTCTTCCTGCTCGCCGACGCCGACGACTGGCCCCAGGAGTGGTACGCCCGCCGCGGCTTCGAGCCGGCGGGCCGGATGCACCTCTTCACCCGGCAGTAACGATCAGGGGCGCGGGGGGGGGGGGGGGGGCGGGCCCCCGCCCCCCCCCCCCCCCCCGCGCCCCTGAAGGCTGCGCCCTTACGGCGCTTCGACCTGGGCGCCGAGCGCCCGCAGCTTGTCCATGAAGTTCTCGTAGCCGCGGTTGATCAGGTCGATGCCGTGGACCTGCGAGGTCCCCTGCGCCGCCAGCGCCGCGATCAGGTACGAGAAGCCGCCGCGCAGGTCCGGGATGACCAGTTCCGCGCCCTGCAGCTTGCTGGGGCCGGAGACCACCGCCGAGTGCAGGAAGTTGCGCTGCCCGAAGCGGCACGGCGTGCTGCCGAGGCACTCGCGGTAGAGCTGGATGTGCGCGCCCATCTGGTTCAGGGCGGAGGTGAAGCCGAGACGGGACTCGTAGACCGTCTCGTGGACGATGGAGAGGCCGGAGGCCTGCGTCAGGGCGACGACCAGCGGCTGCTGCCAGTCCGTCTGGAAGCCGGGGTGGACGTCCGTCTCCAGGGCGATGGCCTTGAGCTCGCCACCGGGGTGCCAGAACCGGATGCCCTCGTCGTCGACCGAGAACGCGCCGCCGACCTTCCGGAAGGTGTTGAGGAAGGTCATCATCTCCAGCTGGCGGGCGCCGCGGACGTAGATGTCGCCCTGCGTCGCCAGCGCCGCGCACGCCCAGGAGGCCGCCTCCAGGCGGTCCGGGATGGCCCGGTGGTTGTAGCCGCCGAGGCGGTCCACGCCGGTGATGAGGATGGTGCGGTCGGTGCCCATCGAGATGATCGCGCCCATCTTCTGCAGCACGCAGATCAGGTCGACGATCTCCGGCTCGATGGCCGCGTTGCGCAGCTCGGTGACGCCCTCCGCCAGCACCGCCGTCAGCAGCACCTGCTCCGTCGCCCCGACCGAGGGGTACGGCAGCTCGATCTTGCAGCCGCGCAGCCGCTGCGGGGCGTTCAGTACGGTGCCCTGCGGGTGCTTCTCGATGACCGCGCCGAACTGGCGCAGCACGTCGAAGTGGAAGTCGACCGGACGGCCGCCGATGTCGCAGCCGCCGAGGCCGGGGATGAACGCGTGGCCGAGGCGGTGCAGCAGCGGGCCGCAGAAGAGGATCGGGATCCGTGAGCTGCCCGCGTGCGCGTCGATGTCGGCGACGTTGGCGCTCTCGACGTAGGTCGGGTCGAGCACCAGCTCGCCCTCCTCCTCGCCTGCGCGCACGGTCACGCCGTGCAGCTGGAGCAGGCCGCGGACGACCTTGACGTCACGGATGTCCGGAACGTTGCGAAGGCGGCTCGGTTCGTGACCCAGCAGCGCAGCCACCATGGCCTTGGGCACGAGGTTCTTCGCGCCGCGGACACGGATCTCACCCTCCAGCGGCGTTCCGCCGTGGACGATCAGGACATCGTCGGTCATGTTCTCGCGATCCTGGGGAGGTCGGGGCAGTCGGAAGGTCTAGAAGGTACGCAAGGGTGCACGCACCCTGAGAGATGGTAATGGTCCTGTCCACGGTTCCCTCCCGCCGCGGAAGTGCTCCGTACCTGGCGGGGGCCCGGATCGGGGTGGCGGTCTGTGGGCAAGGTCACGGGACCCGCGCGTTCGCATGTCGCGGCGGGGCCCGGTGCGGGATCATGTCTGCCATGACGGAGTCCGTCTCGCTCACCGGTCGTCTGCTCGTGGCCACCCCGGCCATGACGGACCCCAACTTCGACCGCACCGTGATCCTGCTGCTGGACCACGACGCGGAGGGCTCGCTCGGGGTCGTGCTGAACCGGCCCACGCCGGTGGAGGTCGGCGCGGTGCTGGAGCCCTGGGCGGATTTCGCCGGGGAGCCCCCGGTGATCTTCCAGGGCGGTCCGGTGGGGCTGGACTCCGCACTGGCGCTCGCGGTCGTCCCCGGGGAGCAGGGGGAGGGCGATGTGCTGGGCTGGCGCCGCGTGCACGGTGCGATCGGGCTGGTGGACCTGGAGGCGCCGCCGGAGGTCCTGGTCGGCGAGCTGGGTGCGCTGCGGGTCTTCGCCGGGTACGCGGGGTGGGCGCCAGGGCAGTTGGAGGACGAGGTGGTGGAGGGCGCCTGGTTCGTCGTGGACTCCGAGCCCGGTGACGTCTCGGTGACCGCGCCCGAGCGGCTGTGGCGGGCGGTGCTGCGCCGCCAGCGCGGCGAGCTGGCACTGGTGGCGACGTACGCGGACGACCCAAGTCTGAACTGAGCCGATGCGGCGCCTCGGGAGTGGACCGTTCGGGAGGGCCCCGAACTAGACTTGCGCACCATGAGCACCCTTGAGCCCGAGCGCGCGACCGGTACCGGCACCCTGATCGAGGAGGTCCCGCAGACCTCCCACGGTGACGGCGATCACGAGCGCTTCTCGCACTACGCGGACAAGAACAAGATCATGGAGAGCGCGCTGAGCGGCACGCCCGTGGTCGCGCTGTGCGGCAAGGTCTGGGTGCCCAGCCGCGACCCGAAGAAGTACCCGGTCTGCCCCATGTGCAAGGAGATCTGGGAGGGCATGGACGGCAGCGGCGACAAGGGCAAGGACAAGGGCAAGGACAAGTAGTCCGGCCGGTGCTCCGGCCGGCGGTCCGGCCGAGTGGCCCGGCGGGTCGGGCCCATTGGTCTAGTCCTTAGGCAGGGTGGCGCGGCAGGATGGGGCGCATGAACCTCATCCCCGCGCCGCTGTCCCTCGCCGAGCCCGCCGGGGCGGGCCACTACGAGCTCACCGCCGACACCGCACTGGCCGGCGGTCCCGGCACCGAGCGGGTCGCGGCCTGGCTGCGCGCCGAGCTCGGCGCCGCCACCGGACTGCCGCTGCTGCCCGGAGCCGGCGGCATCGGTCTGCGCCTGGACCCGAGCCTCGCCGCCGAGGGCTACCGTCTGGCCGTCGACGCCGACGGCGTCCGCCTGAGCGGTGGCACTGCGGCGGGCCTGTTCTGGGGCGCGCAGACGCTGCGGCAACTGCTCGGCCCCGAGGCGTACCGGCGCGGCGGGATCAAGGCCGACGGCTGGTCCCTGCCGCACGTCACGATCGAGGACGCGCCGCGCTTCGGCTGGCGCGGCGTCCTGCTGGACGTGGCCCGCCACTTCCTGCCCAAGGCGGACGTGCTGCGGTACGTCGACCTGCTGGCGGCACACAAGCTCAACGTGCTGCACCTGCACCTGACCGACGACCAGGGCTGGCGCGTCGAGATCAGGCGTTACCCCCGGCTCACCGAGGTCGGCTCGTGGCGCGAGCGCTCCATGGTCGGCTTCCGCGACGCCGGCCGCCGCGACGACCGGCCGCACGGCGGCTACTACACCCAGGACGACCTGCGTGAGATCGTCGCCTACGCGGCGGCCCGGCACGTCACCGTCGTCCCCGAGATCGACATCCCCGGCCACTCGCAGGCGGCGATCGCCGCGTACCCGGAGCTCGGCAACCACGACGTCGTCGACACCTCCGCGCTGCGCACGTTCACCGACTGGGGCGTCAACCCGAACGTGCTGAACGTCGAGGAGAGCACGCTGCGGTTCTACGAACACGTGCTGGAGGAGGTGCTCGACCTCTTCCCCTCCACCTTCGTCCACCTCGGCGGCGACGAGTGCCCCAAGGACCAGTGGCGCGCGAGCGCGGCCGCGCAGGCCCGGATCAAGGAGCTGGGGCTCGCCGACGAGGACGAGTTGCAGAGCTGGTTCCTGCGCCACTTCGACCGCTGGCTCGCGGCGCGGGGGCGCCGCCTGATCGGGTGGGACGAGATCCTGGAGGGCGGGCTGGCGCCGGGGGCGGCGGTCTCGTCGTGGCGCGGCTACGAGGGCGGGATCGCGGCGGCGCGGGCCGGTCACGACGTGGTGATGTGTCCCGAGCAGCACGTGTACCTCGACCACCGGGAGTCCGGGCTGGACGAGGAGCCGATTCCGGTCGGGTACGTGCGCACTCTCGAGGACGTCTACCGCTACGAGCCGGTCCCGCCGGAGCTGCGTCAGGACGCGGCGGCGGCCGGGCACGTGATCGGTGCTCAGGCGAACCTGTGGACGGAGTTCATGGACGACGCGCGGTCCGTGGACTACCACGCGTTCCCGCGGCTGGCGGCGTTCGCGGAGGTGGCCTGGTCCGAGTTGCCCCGCGAGGCGGGGGAGCGGGACTACGCCGGGTTCGCGCGGCGGATGACCGAGGAGTACGCCCGCCTGGACGCCCTCGGCGTCGAGTACCGCCCGGCGGCCGGGCCGCACCCGTGGCAGCAGCGCCCAGGCGTCCTGGGCCGCCCACTCGAAGGCTGACCTTTGGTTGCCCCGCCCAGGGGCGCGAAGCTCCGCCGACTTGCCGCTCCCCCCAGCCTTCGGCCGGAGGGTGCGCCTCCGGCGTGCGGATGGTCCGGGGCGCGCCGGGCCGTCCGCACGCCGATGGTTGCTCGCGCCCACGTAAGGGGGCACCTCCCGGCCGAAGGCTGGGGGGAGGAGCCGCAGATCGGCAGAGTGTCGCGCCCCTGTGGTGAGTGCATCGGGCCCGTCGCGCGGAAGTCCCCCGCGCCCCTGAGCTGAGTGCCACCTGAGGCCTGCCCCCCACCAGCGCGTATGCGATGGTTGTCCCTTCGCCACACCAGGAGGGTGCGCAGCGGGTGCGTTTCCACGTACCGTACGGCCAGGAGGGTGGCGGCGTGAGCGGCCCGAGCACGGTGGGACACGAGTGAACCAGACGATCATGCTCCCGGCCTCGCTGGACGAGGCGGTCCGCGCCATGGCGGAGTCGCCCGGCGCGGTGCCGGTCGCGGGCGGGACCGACCTGATGGGCGCGGTCAACGCGGGCCTGCTGCGCCCGATGGCGCTGTTGGGGCTGGGGCGGGTCACCGAGCTCAGAGGCTGGCAGTACCAGGACGGCGCGGCCCTGCTGGGCGCCGGCCTCACCCACGCGCGCATGGCCCGGCCGGACTTCGCGGCCCTGATCCCCGCCCTCGCCGAGGCCGCCGCCACCGTCGGCCCGCCGCAGGTGCGCAACGTCGGCACGCTGGGCGGCAACATCGTCAGCGCCCACCCGGCGGGGGACACCCTGCCGGTACTGGCCGCGCTGGAAGCGACCGTGACACTCGTGGGGCCGGAAGGTGCCCGGGAAGTGGCGGTCAGTCACCTTCTGACCGGTTTGGACCCCCTGCACCCGGGTGAGTTGCTGGCATTTGTCCGAGTTCCGCTGCTGCACGCCCCGCAGGTGTTCCTGAAGTCGGGCGGTCGCACCGGACCGGCGCGGGCCGTCGCCTCGGTCTCCCTGGTGCTGGACCCGGCCCGGCGGGCCGTGCGCTGCGCCGTGGGCGCCGTCGCGCCCGTCCCGCTGCGGCCGCTGGAGGCCGAGCAGTGGGTGGCCGGCTGCATCGACTGGGACGGGGAGCGTACCGTCGACCCGGACGTGGCGCAGGCGTTCGGCGAGTACGTCGCCTCCGCGTGCGTACCGGACGCGGGTGCCGACAGCCCCGTGCCCACGACGGCGCGGCTTCGGCGTACCGTGTCCGTACTGGCCCGCCGCGCACTCGGGAGGGCGCTGAAGTGACGGACTTTCTGACTTCCCCGCTGGAGTTCGGCGCGGACGACTCGCCGCGCACCTCCTACACCCTGCGCGTCAACGGCGTGGACCGCCCGGTCGCCGACGCGTGGATCGGCGAGAGCCTGCTCTACGTGCTGCGCGAGCGGCTGGGCCTGGCCGGGGCCAAGGGTGGCTGTGAGCAGGGCGAGTGCGGGGCCTGCTCGGTGCAGGTCGACGGCCAGCTGACCGCCGCCTGCCTGGTGCCCGCCGCGCTGGCCGCCGGCGTCGAGGTCCGTACGGTCGAGGGCCTGGCCGAGGAGGGCGTGCCCTCCGACGTGCAGCAGGCGCTGGCCGACAGCGGAGCCGTGCAGTGCGGCTACTGCGCGCCGGGGCTGGCCATGGCCGTGCACGACCTGCTGGAGCGCAACCACCACCCCAGCGAGCTGGAGGCCCGTCAGGCGCTCTGCGGCAACCTGTGCCGCTGCACCGGCTACCGGGGCGCGCTCGCCGCCGTCCAGGCGGTCGCGGCCGCCCGCGCGGACGACGAGGACGCGCCGGAGGAGGAGTCCACCGCGACCCCCTTCTTCGGCGACGGACCGGTGGACCACCTGATCGAGGCGACCTCCCCGGTCGAGGAGCTGATCCCGGTCCCGGTCGGAGCCGCGTACGACGCGGTGGAGCCACTGGACGAGCTGGACCAGCTGGAGCCGTACGAGCAGACCGAGGACGACGGCTACGACGTCGAGGCGGAGCTGCCGGTCTACGTCGACGTCCCGCCGCAGCACGGCGGCTACGAGGGCGGCTACGGAGAGGGCGGCTACCCGGTCCCCGGTTATCCGCAGCAGGAGGGCTACCCGCAGGAGGAGTACCCGCAGCAGGGGTACGCCACCGGCACGTACGGTCAGTCCTACGAGCAGCCGTACGGGCAGCCCCCCCAGGGTCCGTACCCCGGCGGCCCGTTCGGCGGCCGGTTCCCGAGCCAGGCCGAGGGTCCCGACGCGCGCCAGGCAACGGGCGAGGCGGTCGGCACCTTGTTGATGACCGCGCCCGGCGGCACCCAGGAGTACCCGGTCGTGGACGCCCCCGCGTCCGTGACGGGGGAGTACCGCCTTCCGGCCGAGTTCGCGACGGGCGAGTTCGCCGTGCCGGACCTGACCGGGGCGGGATACGCGGCGACCGCCGAGGGATACCCCGCGGACTACTCCGGCGCGGACTACGCCCACCAGGACCGGTCGCACCAGGACCAGCTCCACCAGGACCGGTCGCACCAGGACCAGCTCCACCAGGACCGGTCGCACCAGGACCAGCTCCACCAGGACCACACCGTGCCCGAGCAGACGGCCGCGCGGGCGGCGGGTCTGGGCGCCGGCCTCGGTGCGGGCATGCGGGCCCAGGCCGCCGCCCGGCGCCGTGGGGGCGGGGGTCGTGTCCAGACGGACGCGGCATCCCCGGCACCCTCCGAGCCGGCGCTCGGCGCTGCCGGCACGGCCTTCTCGGGCGCGGCGACCAGCGCGGCGGGCCTGCCGTCCGACGTGACGGGCTCGTTCCACGTCGGCACGATCTCCATGCCGGTCGTCGACGCCGGGCCGGTGGGCGACCACCCCTACGAGGCTGACCAACCGTTCGAATACGGCGGTGCGACCGGAGTGCCCGGCGGGCTCGACCCGGCGACCGGTGTGTACGTCCTGCCCCACCAGCACGGCCAGGAGTCCGGTTCGTGAGCACCCCCTCCAGCCCGTCCGACGCCACCGGCACGACGGGCGCCGGCAACGGCGAGACCACGCTGACCAACCTCACCACGGTGCCCGAGGGCGCCCCCGGCAGCGCCACCGGTGCCGCCCTCGGGGGGCTGCTCACGGCGACGGCCAACCCGCCCACGCCCACCGCCACGCCCGTCACGGACGTCGCCGACGCGATCCGGGCGCAGCGTTTCGGCATCGGCGTCTCCGCGCTGCGCGAGGACGCGGTCGCCAAGTCGATGGGCGTCTACCCGTACGCCGCCGACCTGTGGGCCGAGGGCCTGCTGTGGGGCGCGCTCGCCCGGTCCCCGTTCGCACACGCGCGGATGGTCTCCATCGACACCCGCGCCGCGCTGGCGATCCCGGGCGTCTACGCGGTGCTGACCGCCGACGACCTGCCGCCCGGCCCGGACGGGACGCCGAACGGCGCGCCGACCGGCCCCTACCTCGCCGACCGGCCGATCCTCGCCGCCGGCGTCGTGCGCCACCACGGCGAGCCCTTCGCCGCCGTCGCCGCCGACCACCCGGACACCGCCCGGCTGGCGGCCGCCTCGATCCTGGTCGAGTGGGAGCCGCTGCCCGCGCTGACCGACCCCGACCAGGCCTTCCACGCTCCGCCGCTGCACCCGGACGGCAACCTCTTCCGCCAGCTGCCGCTGCGCTTCGGCGACCCGGAGGTCGTCGGCGAGGTCGTCGTCGAGGGCATGTACCAGGTGGGCCGTCAGGACCCGGCGCCGATCGGCGCTGAGGCCGGTCTGGCCGTGCCCCGCCCGGACGGCGGCGTCGAGCTGCACGTCGCCACGACCGACCCGCACGGCGACCGGGACCGGATCGCGTCCTGCCTCGGCATCGAGCCGGACCGGGTCCGGCTCGTCGTCAGCGGCGTCCCCGGCGCCACCGCCGACCGCGACGACCTCGGCTTCCAGGCCACCCTCGCGCTGCTCGCCGCCCGCACCGGTCACCCGGTCAAGATGGTGCTGACCCGCGAGGAGTCCTTCCTCTCGCACCCGCACCGCCACCCGGCGCTGCTGCGCTACCGCCACCACGCCGACGCCGAGGGCCGCCTGGTCAAGGTCGAGGCGCAGATCCTGCTGGACGGCGGTGCCTACGCGGACGTCTCCAGCGAGGTCCTGGCGTCCGCCGCGGCGCTGGCGGCCGGCCCCTACGTCGTGCCGCACGTCTTCGTCGACGCCTGGGCGGTGCGCACGAACAACCCGCCGTCGGGCCGGATGCGCGGCGAGGGCGCGTTGCAGTCCTGCTTCGCGTACGAGTCCCAGCTTGACCGGCTCGCCGCCGCGCTGGACCTGAGCCCCCTGGAGATCCGCCGCCGCAACATCATGGCGACGGGCGACCTGCTGCCCACCGGACAGGCCGTCACCTGCCCGGCGCCGGTGCGCGAGCTGCTCGACGCAGTCGCGGACGAGCCGCTGCCGGCGCTGCCGGTCGACCGGCCGGACGCGGAGTGGCTGCTGCCCGAGGGTCCCGGCGGCGCGGGGGATCCCGCCGCGGTGCGGCGCGGCATCGGCTACGCGGTCGGCATGGTGCCGATGCTGGGCATCGAGGGCGCGGACGAGGTCGCCACGGCGTCGGTCCGGGTCACCGGCTCGCAGGCGTCGGTGATCTGCGCGGCCGTCGACCCCGGCTCCGGCTTCGCCACCCTGGCCAAGCAGATCGTCCAGGAGATCCTGGGCGTCGAGGACGTCTACATCGCGCCCGTCGACACCGACCAGCCGGCGGCCGGGCCGTCCGCGCGCGGCCGCCAGACGTGGGTCGCGGGCGGCGCGATCGAGCGCGCGGCGCTGATGGTGCGCCAGCAGTTGCTGCAGCCGCTGGCGGCGCGGTTCGCCATGTCGCCGGAGCTGCTCAGCATCAAGGACGGCCGGATCACCTCGTACGACGGCGTGCTGGGCGTACCGGTGCTCGAAGCGCTGGAGGGCAAGGACCTGTGGGCCACGGCCCAGTGCCGCCCCCACCCCACCGAGCCGCTGGACCCGGAGACCGGCCAGGGCGACGCCTTCGTCGGCCTCGGCTTCTGCGCGATGCGGGCCGTCGTGGACGTGGACATCGACCTCGGCACGGTGCGTGTGGTGGAGGTCACGGCGGCTGCGGATGTGGGCCGCGCGCTCAACCCGCGCCAGATCGAGGCGCGGATCGAGGCCGGTGTGACGCAGGGGCTGGGCCTGGCACTGATGGAGGACCTGACGGTCGGTGAGGGGCGCGTCCTGGCCCCCTCCCTGGTCGGCTACCGCCTCCCGACGGCGCTGGACGCCCCGGAGATCCGCGTCGCCGCGATGATCGAGGACCGCGACGTGGTGGCCCCCTTCGGCGCGAAGGCGGTCGGCGCGGCGCCGGCGGTCGTCGCTCCCGCCGCGATCGCCGCGGCGGTCCGCGCGGCCACGGGCATGCCGGTCACCCGCCTTCCGATCCAGCCGGACGACGCGATCGTCTAGCTGAAGGGCCCGTTGCACTGCCTGGGGGCGCGGGGCTCTGCCCGATGAACTGCGTGCGCGAGTGACCCACCCCAGGCGGATGGCCCTGTCCGCTCGGGATCTCACTGACCGGGGTGGCTTGTCGCGCCCACGCAGAGGGCACCCCCAGCCGAAGGCTGGGGGGAGCCGCGTACCGGCAGAGCCCCGCGCCCCTGACGGTTGCTCTCAGCGCACATGGGATGGATCGTTCATGGTGCTCTCATCACAGGGGAGCAACGTGGAACCCGTAGTCGGAGACCAACCACGACGACGGGAGCAAGACAATGATCCTCACCGCGGCCAGCAAGCGTCCGGGCGAAGCCCCTCTGCGGCGGCTCTCGCCGAAGTCCGGCACCGTCGTGGTCGCGCGGAAGAAGTAGCCCTCCCGTGACCACCACCGCGAGCCACCGGCTGACGCTGCCGCGTCTCCTCGCTCGGGACGCGATCGAGGGTCCGACGCCCGGTGGCGTCGATCTCGTCCCCCTGCTCGCCGACGCGGGCCTGTCCGCGCTCGCCGCGAGGCTGGACGCACCCGCGAGCCGCGTCCTCGTGATCAGCGGGGACGGGGATCCGACCTGTCACAACAACGAGACCGTGCTGCGCCGCGCGCCGCGCCTGGTCGAGGAGGGGCTGTGGCAGGTGGACGGCGTGCTGCGCCGTTCGCCCGGGGCGCAGCCCCTCGCGGTGGCCGCCGAGACGCTGGGGCAGATCGCGCTGATCGCCCGCTACGGCTCGGCGTGGTTCCGGGCGATCGGCACGCCGGAGACGCCCGGCAGCGTGCTCTGCACCGTGCACAACGGTGCGGGGCTGCCGCAGGTCGTGGAGACGGCGGCCGGTACGCCCGTGCGGACCCTCCTCGGTGGCAGCGCCCGGGACGCCAAGGCCGTCCTGATCGGCGGCGTGACCGGCGTGTGGCTGCCCGCGCACCGGGCGCTGGAGACCCGGTGGGAGCCCCGCGAGGGCAGTGCCCGGGTGATCAGCGTGCTGCCGCGCGACCGCTGCGGCGTCGCCGAGACGGCCAGGACGTTGCGGCTGGCGGCGCCGCGCTGCCGGGGGGACGTGCCCCGGGTGGTGGCCGCGCTGGGCGATCTCGCGGAGCCGGGCGCGTTCGACACGGTGGTGCGCTGGTCCACGCAGTCCGCGGAGCGCGGCGACGATCCGGCCACGCACGCCGCGGCGCGGCTGCTGCTGAGCGCGCTGGCCGCGTTCCCCGAGGAGTTCGAGGCGCACGCGGCGCAGCGCTGTGCGGTGGAGCCCATGACCGGAATCGAACCGGCGTAAACCGCTTTGCAGGCGGTTCCCTCAACCACTCGGGCACACGGGCGGGTTGTTGCTTGGTGCTGCGGCTTGCCGCTTCGGGAACGACGTTACGCGGCGGTCCCCGGGGCCCGTCAACGACGGCCGGGGACTGTTCACAGGAGGCAACGGAAGCGACATCGCGCGACACGAACGACAGGAGCGAATAGCGGGTCCACCCCTTACCATGGGGTCGGTGACCACCCTTGCCGGACCGACCGGACTCAACGACGCGGACGCGACCACCGGCATCCTGACCCGGCCCTACCGCATGCTCACGATCGGCATCGTGGCCTGCGTCCTGCTGATCGCCTTCGAGGCGACCGCCGTCAACACCGCCATGCCGGTCGCCGCGGCGGCCCTGCACGGTGTCGGGCTGTACGCCTTCGCCTTCACCGGGTACTTCACCGCCAGCCTGCTGGCCATGGTGGTCTCGGGGGAGTGGTGCGACAAGCGCGGTCCGCTGGTCCCGCTGGGCGCGGGCATCGCCGTGTTCGGGGTGGGGCTGGTGCTGGCGGGCACGGCCACCACGATGTGGACCTTCGTCGCCGGACGGGTCACCCAGGGGCTCGGCGGCGGGCTGGTCATCGTCGCGCTCTACGTCGTCGTCGGGCTGCGCTACCCCGAGCGGCTGCGACCCAAGGTGTTCGCGGCCTTCGCCGCGTCCTGGGTACTGCCCTCGGTGGTCGGCCCGCTGGTGTCCGGCACGGTCACCCAGCACCTCGGCTGGCGCTGGGTCTTCCTGTCCATCCCGGTGCTGATCGTGGCCCCGCTCGTGCTGATGCTGCCGCAGCTGCGCGGCATCGGCGCCGGGGACGCGGCGGGGCAGCCGCTGGACCGCCGACGCCTCCTCCTCGCGCTCGCGCTCGCCGCCGGGGCGGGCCTGCTCCAGTACGCCACGCAGCGGCTCGACCTGTGGTCGCTGCTGCCCGCCCTCGCGGGTGCCGCGCTGCTGGCGCCGGCGGCGCTGCGCCTGTTGCCGGCCGGCACCTTCCGCGCTGCGCGCGGGCTGCCCACGGTGATCCTGCTGCGCGGCATAGCGGCGGGCGGGTTCATCTCCGCCGAGGCGTTCATCCCGCTGATGCTGGTCACCCAGCACGGCTACTCCCCGACGTTGGCCGGCCTCTCCCTCTCCGGCGGAGGCATCTTCTGGGCCGTCGGCTCCTGGCTCCAGGGACGTCCCTTCGCGGAGCGGCACCGGCTGCGCCTGGTCCGCGCGGGGCTGGTCGCGGGGGCCGTCGCGATCGCGCTGGTCGCGGTGGCGGCGCAGCCCGGCGCGCCCGCGTTCCTCGTCTTCGCCGCGTGGACGCTGGGCGGCTGCGGCATGGGGCTGGCGATCGCCAGCATCAGCGTGCTGCTGTTCGCTCTCTCCGAGCCGGGGGAGGCGGGCGCGAACTCGGCTTCGCTGCAGGTGAGTGACGCGCTGGGGAACATCGTGTGCACGGCCCTGGGCGGAATGCTGTTCACCTCCCTCGGCACGGGCACCACGACGGGTTTCGTCGCGGTGTTCGTGGCGATGACTGTGGTGATGGTCACGGGTGCCGCGGTGTCCGGCAGGGCAGCGCGTTAGGGGCGCGACAAGCCAGCGGCGTGCGGATGGTCCTCGATGGCGCAGGACCATCCGCCTCGGGTGGGTCGCTCGCGCACGCAGCCAATCGAGCGGAGCCCCGCACCCCTGGCGGCTGCGCCGCCTGAGGATGGTGCAACACACTCGACGTCCCCAGCCTCCGGCGCGGGCGCCGGTAAGCTTGCCGGGTTGTCGGATCGAGCCCCGCGGGCTCGCCGCCCCTGACGTCGACCCCGCCGGAGACCGTGAGTACCGCCAGCCCCTCCCACGCCGCCGCGTCCACCGCCGCCCACGCACCGCATCACCTGTCGCCCGCCTTCCCCGGTCGTGCCCCCTGGGGTACGGCCGGCAAGCTGCGCGCCTGGCAGCAGGCCGCGATGGAGAAGTACGTCGAGAAGCAGCCGCGCGACTTCCTCGCGGTCGCGACCCCGGGCGCGGGAAAGACGACCTTCGCGCTGACCCTGGCGCAGTACCTGCTGCACAACCACGTGATCCAGCAGATCACCGTCGTGGCGCCCACCGAGCACCTCAAGAAGCAGTGGGCCGAGGCCGCCGCGCGGATAGGGATCAGGCTGGACCCGGCCTACAGCAGCGGGCCGCTCTCCCGGGACTACCACGGAGTGGTCATCACCTACGCCGGCGTCGGGGTGAACCCGATGCTGCACCGCAACCGGGTCGAGAACCGCAAGACGCTGATCATCCTCGACGAGATCCACCACGCCGGTGACTCGAAGTCCTGGGGTGAGGCCTGCCTGGAGGCGTTCGAGCCGGCCACCCGCCGACTCGCCCTGACCGGGACGCCGTTCCGTTCCGACACCAACCCGATCCCGTTCGTCAGCTACGCCGACAACGGGGACGGCGTCCGCCGCAGCATCGCCGACTACACCTACGGCTACGGCAACGCCCTCGCGGACCACGTCGTGCGTCCGGTGATGTTCCTCTCCTACAGCGGCAACATGCGCTGGCGCACCAAGGCCGGCGACGAGCTCGCCGCCACCCTCGGCGAGCCGATGACCAAGGACGTCATCGCCCAGGCGTGGCGCACCGCGCTCTCGCCGCACGGCGAGTGGATGCCGAACGTGCTGCGCGCGGCGGACCAGCGGCTGACCGAGGTGCGCAAGTCGATCCCGGACGCCGGGGCGCTGGTGATCGCCTCCGACCAGGAGTCGGCCCGCGCCTACGCGAAGATGCTGCGCGAGATCACCGGCCAGGGCGCCGCGCTCGTGCTGTCCGACGAGGCGGAGGCCTCCCAGCGGATCACCGACTTCTCCGACTCGACCGACCGCTGGATGGTCGCGGTGCGCATGGTGTCGGAGGGCGTCGACGTGCCGCGGCTCGCCGTCGGCGTCTACGCCACCTCGATCTCCACCCCGCTCTTCTTCGCGCAGGCCGTCGGCCGCTTCGTGCGGACCCGGCGCCGCGGCGAGACGGCCTCGGTCTTCCTGCCCACCATCCCGACGCTGCTGGGCTTCGCCAACGAGATGGAGCTGCAGCGCGACCACATCCTCGACAAGCAGAAGAAGGGTCAGGAGGACGACCTCTTCGGCGAGGAGGACGCGCTGCTGGCCGAGGCCGAGAGGACCCAGGACGAGGCCGACGGCGGGCTCGACGACATGCCCTGGGAGGCACTGGAGTCGGACGCGATCTTCGACCGGGTGCTCTACGAGGGCGCGGAGTTCGGCATGCAGGCGCACGCCGGCTCCGAGGAGGAGTCCGACTACCTCGGCATTCCCGGCCTGCTCGAACCGGACCAGGTGCGGCTGCTGTTGCAGCGCCGCCAGACCCGGCAGATCCAGCGCAGCAAGACCAAGCCCGCCGAGGAGGCGGACCTGCTGGAGATGGAGGCCGAGAAGCGGCCGGTGGTCACCCACCAGCAGCTCCAGGAGCTGCGCAAGGAGCTCAACGGCCTGGTCGGCGCGTGGCACCACCGAACGGGGCAGCCACATGGAACGATCCACAACGAGCTGCGCCGGGTCTGCGGCGGTCCGCTGACCGCCCAGGCGACGGCGCATCAGCTCCAGGCCCGGATCGGCAAGATCCGTGAATGGGCGACCAGGATCGACTGAGCCGGCCGCGGTGTGGGGGCAGGCAGGCGGTATCAGCGAACGACGGACCACCACAGGATGAGCGGCCAGATGAGGCTTCGTGAAGTGAACGCCGCAGGGGGCAGGACCGCCGACGGGGTGGGCAGGCAGGCGGCGCGGACCGTCCGCGGGCTGCTCGCGCCGCTGCACCTGGGCACGCTGGGTCTGCTGGCCCTGATCGTGCTGCACGGGACGGTCGTCGACCCCGGCCGGAGCCGGGGTGCGGTGCTCGCGCTCGGTGCCGTCTTCGCGGCGGTCTACGCGCTCGCTCCCGAGGTCGCCCGCCGTGCCGACGTCGACGAGCGGGCCTGGGCGCCGACGCCGCGCGTCGTGCCCGAGGCCGCCCTGTGGCTGGTCGCGCTCACCGCGCTGTGGCTGTCGCTCGCGGCCACGCGGATGGAGTTCGAGCTGCTGGTGGTGCCGCTCTACTTCGTCTACCTGCTGATGCTGCCTGCCGCGCCCTGGCTGGTCGTGGGCGGGCTGACCAGCATCGCCCTGCTGATGCGGCTGTGCGTGCACCAGCCGCCGTACCCGCTGGCCACCCTCGGGCTGCTCGTCGGGGCCAGCCTGGCGCTGTGGGTGGCGCGGTGCCTGTCGCTGATCAGGACGCTGCGCGCCCGCGACCGCGTCCTGATCGCCGAGCTGCGCCGGGTCTGCGAGGAGCAGCGGCACGACGAACGGGAGGCCGGCCGGGCGGAGGAGCGCGGGCGGCTGGCCCAGGACGTGCACGACACCGTCGCGCAGGGCCTGTCGGCGATGGCCATGCTGCTGAAGGCGGCCGACGAGGCCATGCCGCCGGTCGAGGACCTGGACAAGGCCCGTACCCGGTTGCGGGCCGCCGCCGAGATCAACTCCGTGGCGCTCGGCCAGGCCAGGGACATGGTCCACGGGATCGCCTTCTCCGAGCTGGACGGGGGCGGCCTGCCGTCCGCGGTGGACCGCTACGTGATGCTGGTCCAGCGCACGCTGGTGTCGCGGGAGATCGCCCAGGAGGTCGGGCAGCGGCTGGTCTACACGCTGCGCGGGGAGCCGTTCCGGCTGCCGATCGCGACCGAGAGCGCGATGCTGCGGGTCATCCAGGAGGCCGTCAACAACGCGCTGCGGCACGGTTGGGCGACTCGGGTCGAGGTGGTGCTGAGCTATGGCGCGGAGCGCCTGAACGTCGAGGTGCGCGACAACGGGGTCGGTCTGCCGCCCGGGATCGTCGCGGGCGCGCAGCGGCCGGAGCCGTTGGAACGGGGCGTCGGCCTGGACGCGATGCGGGCGCGGGTCGAGGGTGTCGGCGGCGCCTTCGAGCTGTCCTCCTGGGTCGGCCGCGGCACGGTCATCGCCGTCGACCTGCCGCTGACGCGCCCGGCGCGGCTGACGGCCTGACATCTTCCGGCCGGCCACGACTGACGGCCTGGCATCTTCCGGCGCGCCACGACTGACGGCCTGACATCGGCCGGCCGTCGGGCGGGTCGTGCACGAATCCCCGAATACACGAGCCGGCGGCCGCCCCATCGCGACCGCCGATCCCCTTGGCCCCCGAATCCGTCAGGATCGGGTCAGTTGTGCAGTTCCGCGCCGATCAGCAGACGCGTGATCCCGCGGTCGAGCCATTCGTCGCTGAACTCCTCGCCGAACGGGATCATCATGTCGGTGCGCAGCAGGTAGGCGTGCAGCGCCGTCAGCGGTGCGATCAGCTCCGCCTCGCCCTCCGGCGAGCGCAGCGTGATGGCCACCAGATCGTCGTCGTGCCATTCCAGCGGGCGGACCTGAATGTCGCCCTCCCCGGCGACCGTGCTGAGTCCGTCGAGAAGCAGCTCCCGGGAGACGGTCCAGCGGACCGGTTCGTCGCCGGGGAGGAAGAAGGTGAGCTCGATCGCCCAGGGTGTGGCCTGGTGGAAGGCAAGGCGCACCGGGATCTGGTAACTCAGGCCGGCCGTGGTCGCCAGTTCCATCGTGATCTGGCCACGCAGCGTGCTGTTCATGGTGCCTGTCCGAACCTTTCAGAGGTTCCCCCCGGTCTGCGGCCGGGGGAGGGTGCCGGACGGAATCCCCCGTCGTGCAGCCCGTTGTGTGCGAACCGCCGGGCAGCCTCCTCGCCGTCCGGCATGAACTGATCATTACTGATCGGTCACGATGGTTCATCCCCCCTTCGTGGGGATCAAACCGGACTGAAAGGGTGCAGAAAAACCAGCCGAACGAACCTGGACAGGCACGATCGGGAACTGGTAAGTGGCCGAAACCAACCATTAGCCTGCGGCGGCAGAAGACTGCCCCCTAGACTGGGCACTCGAAACGGCAGCCGGGGAGTGATGGGGAAGTGGCAGGGCGTGGACCGGATCCCGAGGACAGAGCTCGGGTCCTGGTCGTCGACGACCACCCCGCGATCCGGCTCGGGCTCCGCGTTCTGATCGAGGACCAGTTCGACCTGGAACTGATCGGGGAGGCCTCCAGCACGCGCGAGGCGCTGGCCCTCATCGAGGAGACCCCGCCCGGGCAGGGCCCCGACGTCGTCCTGCTCGACCTCGACCTCGGCCAGGGCACCGCCTCCGGCCTCGACCTGCTGCGCCGCCTCGACGCCCTGCACACGCCCCCGGCGGTGCTCGTGTTCAGCGCCCACAGCAGCGACACGGACATCTTCGCCGCGATCGACGCGGGAGCCGTCGGCTTCCTCGGCAAGGAGACCGACCCCGGCGCGCTTCTCGCGGGCATCCGCGCGGCCGCCCGGGGCGAGACCGTCCTCGGCGCGACGGCCGTCCGCCGCGTCCTGCGCCGCGTCCGCGGCAACGTCCCCACGCTCTCGGCCCGCGAGGTCGAGGTCCTGCAGTTGCTCGGCGAGGGCCTGCCGAACCGCCAGATCGCCGCCCGCCTGTACATCAGCGAGGCGACGGCCAAGGGGCACCTCGCCAGCATCTACACCAAACTCGGCGTCGACACGCGTGGCGCCGCGGTGGCCACGGCCGTCCGCGAGGGCCTGCTCCGCCTGGGGTGAATAAGCCGGATTGGTCCGGTTTCCGGCGGTCCCCCGGATAACGAATGGTGACCGAAATCTGGACGAGTACTTCCGCAGAGCGGTGCACCCTCATTACGTTCCTCGCACCCACCCGAGATGGGCCGTGCGTCAAGGAAGCCTCACGGAATCCCTCGGCGCCCTCTTGGAAGGAGACGCGCGTGACCGCTGAGACCTCACAGACGCTGGACCGCGGCGTGCGCGTGCTCAAGCTGCTCGCCGACGCCGAACGCGGGCTCACCGTGACCGAGCTCGCCGCCCGGCTGGAGGTGAACCGCACCGTCGTCTACCGGCTGCTGGCCACGCTGGAGCAGCACGGACTCGTGCGCCGGGACGTCGGCGGGCGCGCCCGCGTCGGCCTCGGGGTGTTGCGGCTCTCGCACCGGGTGCACCCGCTGCTGCGCGAGGCCGCCCTGCCGGCCCTGCGCAGCCTCGCCGAGGACCTCGGCGCCACCGCGCACCTCACCCTGGTGGACGGCGCCGAAGCCCTCGTCGTCGCCGTCGTCGAGCCCACCTGGACCGACTTCCACGTCGCCTACCGCACCGGCGTGCGCCACGCGCTCGCCGAGAACGCGGCCGGGCGCGCCATCCTCCAGGCCCGCGCGACCGGCTACGGGCAGCCCCGTCCCGAGCCCGAGTGGGTCACCGGCTCCGCCGAGGAGCGCTCCGGCGCCAACAGCGTGGCCGCTCCGCTGCGGGGCCTGATCGGGATCGAGGGCAGCGTTGGCGTGCTGATGCTGGGCGGCACGACGCCGGAGCGGGTCGGGCCGCGCGTGGTCGAGGCCGCGCTGGAGGTCTCCGAGGCGCTGCGGTAGCGGCGCCGCACGGCGGGCGCCGGCGGCACCCCTGCGGGGGTGCCCGGGTTGCCCGGTGCCTCTGCCTAGAATTCGGGCGTGTCCTCCTATCTCTCCTGGCTCGCCCCGCGCCGCAACCGGCTGATCCTGTGCGCGGTGCTGGTCGCCGCCCCGATCGCGACGGCGCTCGGCGTGCCGCTGCCGTACACCGTGCTCCAGCCGGGCATCTCGGTGAACACCCTCGGCAGCTACCAGGGGACCCAGGTGATCACCATCACCGGGCACCCGACCCGCCAGACCGACGGCCAGCTGCGGATGACCACCATCGCGGCCACCCTGCCCGACTACAGCCCGCGCCTGCCGGAGATCGTCAGCGCCTGGGGCGACCCGAACCGGGCCGTCGTCCCGCGTGACTCCGTCTACCCCTCCGGGCAGTCCGTGAGCCAGGCCAACCAGGTCAACCAGCAGGCCATGCAGCAGTCGCAGGAGTCCGCGACGACCGCCGCGCTGGGCTTTCTGGGGCTCTCCTCCTCGCAGGTCCACGTCGACCTCAAGCTGGCCGACGTGGGCGGGCCCAGCGCGGGCCTGATGTTCACCCTCGGGATCATCGACGAGCTGAACGGCAACGGCAGCGGCAAGCAGGGCGCGGCGGGCGACCTCACCGGCGGCTCCGTCGTGGCCGGCACCGGCGAGATCGACGACACCGGCAACGTCGGCGCGGTGGGCGGCGTCTCCCTGAAGACCAAGGCGGCGGCCCGGGACGGCGCGACGGTCTTCCTGGTCCCGCGCGGCGAGTGCTCGGACGCCGAGGTGGACACCCCCAAGGGCCTCCGGCTCGTCCCGGTGACCACGCTGGACCAGGCCGTGAAGGCCCTGGAGGCCCTTCAGAGCGGGGACGCGGCCGCCGTTCCGGCGTGCTGAAGCGGCCTGACGGGTTCACCCTGGTGGTGACTGGCATTCTGCACAGCAAAGGACCCCCGCAGGGGGGTGAGCTGTACAGCTTGCGCAGCGCCAGGGGTCATGGTTGCGCAGCTGGTTGATCGGCGGGACGGTACCCGGAGCGGGCCTCACCGGGGCCTCACCCCTCGGAGGTGTTCCACCATGAGCAGTTCGACCGACGTCTTCCCGGTCAAGGGAATGGACGCCATCGTCTTCGCTGTCGGCAACGCGAAGCAGGCCGCCCACTACTACTCCACGGCCTTCGGCATGCGCCTGGTCGCCTACTCCGGTCCCGAGACGGGCGAGCGCGAGACGGCCAGCTACGTGCTGACCTCGGGCGGCGCCCGCTTCGTCCTCACCTCCGTGATCAAGGCGTCGACCGAGCGCGGGGAGTTCCTGGACCGGCACGTCGCCAAGCACGGCGACGGCGTGATCGACCTGGCCATCGAGGTCCCGGACGTCCGCGCCGCGTACGAGTACGCGACCGCCCACGGCGCGACCGGGCTCGTCGAGCCCTACGAGCTCAAGGACGAGCACGGCACGGTGGTCCTGGCCTCCATCGCCACCTACGGCGAGACCCGCCACACCCTGGTGGACCGCAGCGGCTACGACGGCCCCTACCTGCCCGGCTTCATCGCCAAGGACCCGATCGTCGAGCCCGGCGCGCGCCTGTTCCAGGCCGTCGACCACTGCGTGGGCAACGTCGAGCTCGGCCACATGGACGAGTGGGTCGGCTTCTACAACCGCGTCATGGGCTTCACCAACATGAAGGAGTTCGTGGGCGACGACATCGCCACCGAGTACTCGGCGCTGATGTCGAAGGTCGTTGCGGACGGCACCCGCAAGGTGAAGTTCCCGCTGAACGAGCCGGCGATCGCGAAGAAGAAGTCGCAGATCGACGAGTACCTGGAGTTCTACAACGGCCCCGGCGTCCAGCACATCGCCCTGGCCACCAACGACATCGTCGCGACGGTCCGCGCGATGCGCGCGGCGGGCGTCGAGTTCCTCGACACCCCCGAGACCTACTACGACACGCTCGGCGAGTGGGTCGGCGAGACGCGCGTGCCGCTGGACGAGCTGCGCGAGCTGAAGATCCTGGCGGACCGCGACGAGGACGGCTACCTGCTGCAGATCTTCACCAAGCCGGTGCAGGACCGGCCGACGGTCTTCTTCGAGATGATCGAGCGCCACGGCTCGATGGGCTTCGGCAAGGGCAACTTCAAGGCCCTGTTCGAGGCGATCGAGCGTGAGCAGGAGCGCCGCGGCAACCTCTGATCGACGAGGTAGTTGCAGCACGCCAGGGGCGCGGGGAACTGCGCGAGCAACCCACGGCGTGCGGATGGCCCTGTTACTGGGGACCATCCGCGCGCCGGTGGCTTGTCGCGCGGTTTCCTGCGCCCCTGTTGCGTGCCCGGCGCGCGAACGCTTTCATCCCTGGCGTCAAGTACGGGGTGAGACCGCCGTCCGGCGGTCAGAGACGGAGGATCCGTGGAACCGGATCATCACGCTCCCGAAGCGCTGCTGCGGCGCTCCGCCGACGACGCCGCGGCTTTCACGCCGCTGGTGGAGCAGCACTCCACCGCCCTGCACGGCTACTTCGCCCGCCGGGTGCCGCACGCCGCCGACGACCTGCTGGCCGAGACCTGGCTCCAGGCCTTCTCCGCGCGCCGCGGCTTCGACCCCGCCCTGGGAACCGCGCGGGGCTGGCTCTTCGGCGTGGCCCGCAACGTCCTGCTGCTGCACCTGCGGCGCGGCAGCAGGGACACGGCCGCTCCGGCGCAGGAGACCAGCGACCCCTGGCAGGCGGTCGACCAGCGCCTCGACGCCGCCGCGCTCGCCCCGCAGCTGCGGCGCGCCCTCGCCGAGCTGCCCACCGAGGAGCGCGAGTTGATGCTGCTGGTGGCCTGGGAGCAGCTGACGCCCAGTGAGGCCGCCTCCGTCGTCGGCATTCCCGCCGGGACGGCCCGCTCCCGGCTGCACCGAGCCCGGGGCCGCATGCGCGAGCGGCTGACGCCCTCGTGGCGCGCCCCGCGCCTGACACCCGGTGGGGAGCCGGTGTGACCCGCCCCCGCCGCCCCGAGCCGTCCGCCGTTCCGCCGCGCCCGCTCTCCTCGACCCGCTCGCCCCGCATGACCTCGAAGGGAACCCCCACCGCCATGAACGAGACGTCCGAGTACCTCGACTTCCCCGGCGCCGAGACGCTCCAGGCCGCAGGTCGCGTGGCCCCACCGTCCGACCAGGCCCTGGACCGCGCCCGCGCGGCGGTGCTGACCGCGGCGTCGGCCGAGGCCGCACGGCAGCCGAACCGGACCGCCGGGCTGGTCGTCACCCCGCTGCGCCCGCGCCGGACGATGACCGGCCGCCGCCTGGTGGCGGTGCTCGCGCTGGCCGCCGTCGCGGCGGGCGTCGTGGTCGCGACGAACAGCGGCGCCCCGGCGCCGTCGCGGCGTCCCACCGCGACCGCGCACCAGCCGGCCGCGGCCGGTGCCCCGGCCTTCCTCGGCGGCGTCGCCGAGGTCGCCGCCACGCAGCCCGCCGCCACCGCGCCCTACTGGAAGACGCAGCTGCGGACCGTGGTGGGCGCGCACACCAGCACGGCGACCGTGTACGTCTCGCGGACCGGCTACGTCATCGAGAGCAAGGGCAGGACTTACAAGAAGGGGGCCCCCACCTGGAGCGTGGGGGCGAAGCTCGTCGACTGGAACGGTCTGGACGCCCTGCCCACCGACCCGGCGACGCTGCTCTCGATGATGTCCGCCGGGCGGGCCGGCGGCCGCGACGTCTTCGGCCAGGCCGGCGGCATCCTCGCGGACTCCCCGGCGAGCCCGGCGCTGCGGGCGGCGCTGTTCAAGGCCCTCGGCAGGCTGACCGGGGTCAAGCTGGTCGGTGCCGCCAAGGACGCCGCCGGCCGCAGCGGGACCGAGCTGGCCTTCGCCGGGCAGAACGGCAGCGAGGCCCTGATCGTCGACCCGAGCACGGCCCAGGTGCTGGAGACGGTCTTCTGGCAGGCCGGAGGCGTCTCCCGGACCACGTACCTCTCCTCCGGCCCCGCTCTGTCGATCGGCTGACTGCCGACCCTCCGGCGTGTGACGCCCGTCACCTTTCGGGCTACTTCGACAGGGTGCTGACGGACCGTCGAATCTACGGTTGGTCAGGTGACGAACCGTCTGATTCTCGTGGCCACCGCGACCGTCCTCACGGTCGGTGGCCTGCTCGGGGCCGCGGCCCCGTCCGCGCCCGCGCCCGTCGGGACGAAGGGCGCGGCCGGGGTCGGGGACCCGCTGCTGCCGCTCTCCGGAGACGGGGGGCTGCACGTGCGCCACTACGCGCTGACCCTCACCTACCAGCCCAGGACCCAGCACCTCGACGGCTCCGCCGTCCTGTCCGCGACCGCCACCCAGGACCTGACCGGGTTCGATCTCGACCTCTCAGGGCTCGACGTCCGCGGGGTCACCGTCGACGGCCAGGCCGTCGCCTACGACCGCAACGGCCAGAAGCTGGAGATCACCCTCGGGCGCACCGTCGTCCAGGGCGGGCAGTTCAAGGTCGCCGTCGACTACGGCGGCACGCCGCACGCCCTCACCGACTCCGACGGCTCAACCGACGGGTGGACCGCGCTGCCCGGGGACCAGGGTGCCTTCGTCGCCGGGGAGCCGCAGGGGGCGATGACCTGGTTCCCGTGCAACGGGCACCCGGCCGACAAGTCCACCTACGACATCACCGTGACCGTCCCGCAGGGGTACACCGCCGTGGGCAACGGGGTGCTGCGCACCCAGCACACGGCGGGCGGCCGGTCGACCTTCGCCTGGCACGAGAGCGCGCCGATGGCCGCCTACCTGGCCACGGCCACGGTCGGGCGGTTCGACGTCGACCAGTACTGGACGGCCTCCGGCCTGCCCGTCTACACGGCCGTCGACCCGGCCGAGGCCGAGGACGCCGCGGACGTGCTGGACCAGCTGCCGGACGTGATCACCTGGGAGCAGGGCCTGTTCGGGCCCTACCCGTTCGACGCCGCCGGAGCCGTGGTCGTGCACGACAAGGACATCGGCTACGCGCTGGAGACGCAGACCCGGCCGGTGTACGACGAGGCCCCGGACCTCGACACCCTCGTGCACGAGACCGCGCACCAGTGGTTCGGCGACTCGGTGACGGTCACCCAGTGGAAGGACATCTGGCTCAACGAGGGCTTCGCCACCTACGCCGAGTGGCTCTGGGACGCCGCCCACGGCGGCGCGAGCCCGCACGACCGGCTGGCGCAGCTGTACGCCAAGCCCGCGACGGACCAGCTCTGGGCCTACCCGCCCGGCGATCCGGGCGACCTCACGCACCTGTTCGGGGTGCCCAGCTACGCGCGCGGCGCGATGACGCTCCAGGAGCTGCGGGAGGCCGTCGGAGACCAGGCGTTCTTCGCGATCCTGAAGAAGTGGGCCGCCGGCCACCGGCACGGCCACGGCACCACCGCCGAGTTCCAGGCGCTGGCGTCGGGGGTGTCCGGAAAGAACCTCGACGCGCTCTTCGCGACCTGGCTGTATTCCACCGGCAAACCGACGAAGATGTGAGTTTCGGAGCTGAGGGGGCCTGGCGGATGAGCGATCTGGTCGAGCTGCTGCGCGAGGGCCTGCCGGAGGCGGCCGTCGTGTCCGATCCCGATGTCACCGCGGCCTACCGGCAGGACATGGCGGGGTTCTGCGACTCCGCCCCGCCCGCCGTCGTCGTCTTCCCGCAGACGGTGGAGCAGGTGCAGCACGTCATGCGGACGGCGACGCGGCTGCGGGTGCCCGTGGTGCCGCAGGGTGCGCGGACGGGGCTGTCCGGGGCGGCCAACGCCGCCGCGGGCGCGATCGCGTTGTCGATGCTGAAGATGGACCGGATCCTGGAGCTGGATCCGGTCGACCGGATCGCCGTGGTCGAGCCGGGCGTGGTCAACGCGGAGCTGTCGCGGGCGGCCGCGCGGCACGGGCTGAGCTACCCGCCGGACCCGTCCAGCTGGGAGTCCTGCACGGTCGGCGGCAACATCGGCACCGGTGCGGGCGGGCTGTGCTGCGTCAAGTACGGGGTGACGGCCGAGTACGTGCTCGGCCTGGACGTCGTGCTGCCCGACGGGCGGTTGCTGCGGACCGGCCGCCGCACGGCCAAGGGCGTCGCCGGGTACGACCTGACACGGCTGTTCGTCGGCGCGGAGGGCACCCTCGGCGTGGTCGTGGCGGCGGTCGTCGCGCTGCGGCCGGCGCCGCCGCCGCAGCTGGCGCTGGCGGCGGAGTTCGCCTCCATGGACGCCGCCTGCGCGGCGGTCTGCGCGGTGATGGCCGCCGGGCACGTGCCCTCGCTGATGGAGCTGATGGACACCACGACCGTCCGCGCCGTCAACGCGATGGCGCAGATGGGCCTGCCGGACTCGACGGCGGCGCTGCTGCTGGTCGGCTTCGACAGCCTCGACCCGGCCTCGGACCTGGCCGCGGTCGGCGAGCTGTGCCGGGAGGCGGGCGCGACCGAGGTGGTCCCGGCCGCCGACAGCGGCGAGTCGGAACTGCTGCTGGAGGCCCGCAGGCTGGCGCTGCCGGCGCTGGACCGGCTCGGCACCACGATGATCGACGACGTGGCGGTGCCGCGTTCCCGGCTCGGCGAGATGCTGGCCGGGGTGGCCCGGATCGCGGAGGACTTCCGGCTCACCATCGGTGTCTGCGCGCACGCGGGGGACGGCAACACCCACCCGGTCGTGGTCTTCGACGCGAAGGACGAGGAGGAGTCGGCCCGTGCCCGCGCCTCCTTCGACGCGATCATGGCCCTCGGGCTGGAGCTGGGCGGCACCATCACCGGCGAGCACGGGGTCGGGCTGCTGAAGAAGGAGTGGCTGGCGCGTGAGCTCGGCCCGGTCGGGCTGGAGTTGCAGCGTCAGGTCAAGGCGGTCTTCGACCCGCTCGGGATCATGAACCCGGGCAAGCTGTTCTGACCCGGGGCCACCGGAGCTACTGCGGCGGCCAGGTCTGCACCATGGGCGGGTGGCCGTTCCAGGTCACGTAGAAGATCGAGTCGGTGCTGCCCTGGGTGAAGTCGACCCGCAGCCACTCGTCGCCGGTGTAGACGTGCATGGCCCAGCCGCTGTCGGGCGTGGCCGAGACCAGGTCGGCGGAGGTCGCGCCCATCGAGACCACGATCCGCCCGCCGGGCGGCGTGTAGCTGTGCAGGTCCCCGGTGGGGCTCGCCGGGGGCGTGGGCGACGGGGAGGGCACGGCGCTGCGGCTGCGGCCGGGGGTGACGTGGTGCGTGGTGACCGTCGTCGGGGGCGCGGCCAACTGCGTCGCGGTGCCGATGGTGGTGGGCAGCGGAGCGGGCGTGAGCGAGGCCGAACCGGCCACGGTCAGGCCCAGCGCGCTGGGCTGCTGGTAGCCGTCGTCGGCCAGCACCCGGTGGACCCCGAACCAGGAGACCGAGACCGCCGCGCCCGTGGCCGCCGCCCAGGCCGTCGTCTGTACCAGCAGTCTTCGCACCGGGTCAGTATGCACGTCTCGAAGGACGCCCAGGAGGTACAGACCACACACCCGAATGGGCTACCGTCACGCCCATGGCAACAGTGCTCGTGGTCGAGGACGATCCCTTTGTTCGGTCCGCCCTGATTCGTCACCTCAGCGACGCGGGCCATGCCGTGCGCAGCGTCGGCACGGCGCTCGAAGCGCTGCGCGAGGTGGCCCAGGTCGGCTGCGACCTGGTGATCCTCGACCTCGGCCTGCCCGACCTCGACGGCGGCGAGGCACTGAAGATGATCCGTGGACTGACGGACACCCCCGTCATCATCTCCACCGCCCGCGACGAGGAGACGGAGATCATCCGGCTGCTCAACGACGGCGCCGACGACTACCTGGTCAAGCCCTTCTCGGTGGAACACCTGACGGCCCGGATGGCGGCCGTGCTGCGGCGCGCCGGCTCGGCGGGCCCCGCAGGGCAGCTGCTTCAGACGGGCGGCCTGCGGATCGACCTCCAGCGCCGCGAGGCCACCCTGGACGGCCGGGACCTCGACCTGACCAGACGCGAGTTCGACCTGCTCGCCTACCTGGCCGCCCGGCCCGGCGTGGTCGTCTCCCGCCGCGAACTGCTGGCCGAGGTCTGGCGCCAGCCCTACGGCACCGACCAGACCATCGACGTGCACCTGTCCTGGCTGCGCCGCAAGCTCGGCGAGACCGCCTCCCGGCCGCGCTACCTGCACACCGTGCGCGGCGTCGGCGTCCGCCTGGACATCCCCGACCCGCGCGACCTCCCCGCGGACGTGTGAGGTGAGAGGGGCCCTGTTCAAGGTCTGCGTCGCCGTCACCACGATGGTCGCGCTGGCCTTCCTGATCCCGCTCGGCCTGATGGTCCGCGAGACCGCACGCGAACGCGCCTTCACGGCGGCGGAGCGCCAGGCCGCGACGCTCGGCCCCGCCCTCGCGATCACCACCGACCAGGGCGCCCTTGCCCGCGCCCTCGCCAGCACCCAGGACGGTGCGGCCGGCCTGATCGCGCTGCACCTGCCGCGCGACGGCGGCGGCTTCGACACCCTCGGCCACGAACGGGTCGGCGCCGAGGCGCTGTCGTCCGCCGCGGCGAACGGACGCAGCGGCACGACGGGCGTCGACGGCGGCTACGCCTACCTGGAGCCGGTCGCCGTCAACGACGGGCGGGTGGCCGTGATCGAGGTCTACGTGCCCGACGCCGAGCTGACGCGCGGCGTCACCACCGCCTGGCTGGTGCTGAGCGGGGTCGCGCTGGCGCTCGTGCTGCTCTCGGTCGCGGTCGCCGACCGGCTCGGCACCCGCATCGTCGGCGCCGCGCGGCGCCTGGCGAACGCCTCACGGGCGCTCGGCGAGGGCGACCTCGCCGTCCGCGTCCCGCAGGCGGACGGCAGTCCGCGCGAGCTGCGGGAGGCCGCGGCGGCGTTCAACGCGATGGCCGACCGGGTGGTGCGGCTGCTCGCCGCGGAACGCGAACTCGCCGCCGACCTCTCCCACCGCCTGCGCACGCCGCTGACGGTGCTGCGGCTCAACGCGGCCTCGCTGGGCCAGGACGTCGCCGCCGAACAGACCCGCCACGCGGTGGCGCAGCTGGAACGCGAGGTCGACCAGATCATCCGCGCGGTGCGGGGACGCGGGGGCGCGCCGGCCGACGCGGGCACTTCGGTTCCGATGTCCTGCGACGCGGCGGCGGTGATCCGCGACCGCGCCGAGTTCTGGTCCGCGCTGGCCGAGGACGAGGGCCGCCCCTGGCAGCTCGCGGGCGCGGAACGGGCCGTGCCCGTACCCGTCGCCGCCCCCGAGCTGGCCGCGGCGCTGGACGCCATGCTCGGCAACGTGTTCCGCCACACCGCGGAGGGCACGGCCTTCGCGATCGACGTGCACGGCACGCCCGACGGCGTCATCGTCCTCGTCTCCGACGCGGGCACGGGCATCCCCGATCCCGAGCTCGCGCTGCGGCGGGGCGTCGGCGCGCAGCGGGACGGCTCGACGGGCCTGGGACTGGACATCGTGCGCCGCGTCGCGGAGAGCACGGGCGGCGATGTCGCCATCGGCAGGTCCGTCCTGGGCGGGACGGAGATCCGCGTCCGCCTGCTGCACGAGCGCACGCCGCTGCCGCGGCAACGGCGCCGCGCCCGGGGCTGACGCGACCACCCCAGTTCCTTAACGGGTCCCTAAGTGGGCTCTACCTCCATCTGAGCACCGGCCTTCCGCTCCTTCGAACGGGCTAGCGTCCTCGGCGACGGATCGCGCGGCCGGTGGTGACAGGGCGTCAACCAACCCGCCCGTGCGCTTCCCGGCTAACGCCCCTTCCCACCAGGGGCCAGGCGCCGGACCGCGTGATCCCTCGGTCGATGTTCCCGTTGCGAGAGGCCCCCGCATGTCGAACCACGCCCGCCGTTCCCGTCGAGCGCCGCGCAGCCGGCGCACCGTGGTCGCGTCCGCCGTCGCCACCGTGCTCCTCGCCGGAGGCGGCGTCGCCCTCGCGGTCAGTGCGAACGCCGCGGGCGTGGGCGCCGTCTACTCCACCACGAGCGACTGGGGGAGCGGCTACAGCGGCCAGTACGACGTCAGCAACCCGACCTCCAGCCCGATCAGTGCCTGGAAGCTCGCCTTCGACCTGCCCGCCGGCGCGACCATCAGCTCGCTGTGGAACGCCACCTACACCGCCAGCGGCCGGCACGTCACGGTCACCCCGGCTTCCTGGGACAGCACCCTCGCGGCCAACCAGCACGCGGTCGTCGGATTCGTCGTGAGCGGCTCGGGTGCGCCCACCAACTGCACCATCAACGGCGCCGACTGCTCCACCGGCGTCGCGCCGACCCCGTCGGGCCAGCCCACCACGGCCACCCCGACCCCGGCGCCGACCGCGACCGCGACGAAGCCGGCGCCCACCCCGACGCCGACCGCGACGAAGACCACCACGCCGACGCCCACGCCGACGCCCTCCGCGTCCAGCACCGGCACGGCCTCCGGCGCCGGCTTCTCGCCGTACGTCGATACCTCCCTCTACCCGGCCTACGACATCGTGGCCACCGCCAAGGCGACCGGGGTGAAGAACTTCAACCTCGCGTTCGTCACCGACGGCGGCGGCTGCAACCCGGAGTGGGGCGGCGTCTCCGCGCTGACCAACGACGGCGTTCCCGGCCAGATCGGCGCGCTGCGCGCGCTCGGCGGGGACGTGCGGGTCTCCTTCGGCGGTGCCAACGGCACCGAGCTCGCCGACTCCTGCACCAGCGTGAGCGCGCTCACCGCGGCGTACCAGAAGGTCATCGACACCTACGGGCTCACCAAGATCGACTTCGACGTGGAGGGCGCGGCCGCCGCCGACACCGCCGGGATCAGCCGCCGCGACCAGGCCGTCGCCCAGCTCCAGCAGACCGCCAAGGCCAAGGGCAAGGCGCTCGACGTCTCCTTCACCCTGCCCGTGCTGCCCTCCGGCCTGGTGCAGTCCGGCACGGACCTGCTCCAGGACGCGAAGAACGCGGGCGTCGCCGTCTCCGCGGTCAACGTGATGGCGATGGACTACGGCGACGGTGCCGCGCCGAGCCCGAGCGGCAAGATGGGCCAGTACGCCATCGACGCCGCGACCGCGACCCAGGCCCAGATCAAGTCGATCTTCGGCTGGGACGACGCCACCGCGTGGAAGCACGTCGCGGTGACCCCGATGATCGGCGTCAACGACACCAACACCGAGATCTTCACCGTCGCCGACGCGACCCAGCTGGCGCAGTTCGCGGGTGCCAAGCACCTCGCCTGGCTGTCGATGTGGTCCGCCACCCGCGACCAGCAGTGCTCCGGCGGGGCCAAGTCCTACGCCGACGCCACCTGCAGCAGCATCGCCCAGCAGCCGCTGGACTTCAGCCGGGCCTTCGGGACGTACGCGGGCTGATCCCGCACGGCTGATCCGTACGGCTGATTTGCACGGCTGATCCGCACGGTGCCGAAGGGGCCGGAGTGAACCGAGGGAACTCGGGGCGCTCCGGCCTCGTCCTGTGTAGGGCGTGTGCTTCGGTTAGTGTCACGCGAGGAAGACGAGAAGGAGTGTTCTGCGTGGCCACCGTCCATCGGGTCATCGAGGCCGTCCGTACGGCACCTCGCCGTACCACGAAGAGGGCGGCCCTCGTGGCGCTGGCCTCGCTGCTGCTGTACGCGGCGCTGCGGCACCTCTCCCACGTCTCCATGGTCGACGCGATGGTCTACCAGGCCGAGGGCGGGGCGGTCGCGCACGGCCACGACCTGTACCAGCTGCGCGTCGGCGCCTACGCGCTGCCCGCGACCTACCCCCCGTTCTCCGCGATGCTCTTCGCACCCGCGTCGCTGCTGTCCTTCGGGGTCCTGCGGGTGGTGGTCACCCTGGTCAACCTGGTCGAGCTCGCCGTCGTCGCCGCACTGTCCTGCAAGCTCGTCGGCTGGCCCAGCCGGCCGCTGCGGCCGGCGGCCGTGATCCTGGTGACCGGTTGCGGGGTCTGGCTGGAGCCGGTGTGGACGACGCTGCGGTACGGCCAGATCAACCTGCTGATCCTCGCCCTGGTGCTGTGGGACCTCACCCTGCCCGACAGCAGCCGGCTCAAGGGCGTCGGCATCGGCCTGGCCGCGGGGCTCAAGGTGACCCCCGGATTCTTCGTCCTGTACCTGCTGCTCACCCGCCGCTTCCGCGCGGCCGCAACCGCCGCCGCGTCCTGCGCCGCCACGGTGCTCGTCGGCCTGCTCGTCCTGCCCGGCGCCAGCTGGGACTTCTGGACCAAGGAGCTCTACGACACCACGCGCGTCGGCAAGGAGTACATCGTCGACAACCAGTCGCTGCGCGGCATGATGGACCGCCTCCTGCTCAGTACGCACACCGGCGTCTCGACGCTGCTGCTGGTCGCCGGCGTCGCGGTCACCGGCCTCGCGCTGGCCGTGCTGATCGACCGGCGCTGCGCCGGGATGCCCCGGGCCCAGGCCTGGTCGGGGCTGACGGTGGCCTTCACGATGGTGCTCGTCTCCCCGATCAGCTGGACCCACCACTGGGTCTGGTGCGTGCCGCTGCTGGTTCTGCTCGGCGCGGAGGCCCGTGACGAACGGCGCCGCGCCCGGCCCGGCTGGGCGGGCCACCGCTGGCGGCTGGTGCTGGGCGCGACCGCGCTGTGCTTCTGCTCCTTCGCGATGTGGTTCGTCCCGCACCGGGCATGGGCGGGGCAGGTGAGACTGTCGTACTGGTTCGAGCCCATGGCGTCGGTCTACCCGCTGTTCGGTCTGGCCTTCCTGGGCCTGGTCGCCGTGCGCGTCGTGCGTCGCCTGCGTGCCGAGCCCGTGCCGGCGTGGGAGACGCCGCAGGGGCGCGGGGCCTCGGCCCTGGGCGGCCGTCCCCGAGCCACGGCGCGACGCTGAGCGGTGCCCGGCTGAGCGGTGCCTGGCCGGGCGGTGCCCGGCGGGCGCTGAGACCGTTTCAGGCGCTGCCCAGCAGCGCGGCCAACTGCGCGTCCAGGTCCAGCGCCGCGGACTCGGCGCCGGAGGGCATCGCGCGCAGCGTCTCCTCCAGCCAGGTGGCGACCGGCGCCGCGGGTGCCTCCAGCAGCGCCTCGCCCGCGGGGGAGCTGAGCGCCAGGCAGATCAGGCTGCGCCCGTCCGCGCGGGTCGGCCAGATCCGCACGTCACCCGTTCCGCAGGCGCGGAACACCCCCTCCACCAGCAGTTCGCGGGCGAAGACCCAGGTGACCGGGGAGTCCTGCCCCAGGTGGAAGGTGATGTGCACGGCGAACGGGTCGTCCGTGCAGTAGGCCAGCAGGGCGGGCACCGGCAGGCTGCGCTCGGGCGAGAGCACGAGCTGCACGGTCAGCTCCTGCTCGACGCAGTCGTGGACGTCGGCGGCGTAGTCGTCGTGGCGCTCGTTGCGGTCGGCGGCGGCCATGGGGCGCTCCCTCTCTCGTGCTCGCGCCCCTTCGGGGCGGGTCACCAGGAGAGACGGCGCTCGCTTCCCGCTCTTACAGCGGTTTCGCGAGGTTTTTCGCATGAGTTCCGTGAGCGCGGTACTACTCTTTGTGACACGGCGAGGACGCGTCGTGTTCGGGACCCCCATCTCTCCCCGCGACGCGCCGCCGCGCAGGCACCGGCACCGATGAAGCGGGATTGCTATCAATGACGGTTCAGCCCCCCGCGGAGCGCCCCGCGCCCGGCTACTACCCTGACCCCTCCATTCCCGGTTTCGTCCGCTACTGGGACGGGGACGCCTGGACCCCCGGCAGCGCCCGCCCCGCGCCGCAGGACGGTGCGCCGCTGCCGCCCCCGCCGCGCACCGGCGCCCGTGGCGGCCTCCGTGTCGCCCCGCCCCCGCCCCCGCGGCCCGCGGCGGTGGAGGAGACGGGTCCGGTCTTCCTGGACGAGACGGGCGCGGCGCAGCTGGTCGTTCCGGCTCGGCAGGCCCCCGACGGGGGCGCGGTGTCGGTCTGGGGCGCGAGCCCGCAGGCGCAGCCCGGACTGCTGGACACGGGCATGGTCCCGCGCAGCGTCACCTGGGGCGTCCCAGGCGTCCCGGCCGTCCCTGAGCCCGCGGGCCAGGCGCCCCTCGTCCAGGACGACCCGGACGAGGAACTCGCCTCCGCCCTGCGCCTCGCGCTCTCCCAGACCCGGCGCGCCCAGCTCCCGCCCCCGGCCCAGTACGAGACCGACTCCTGGACCACCCCACCCGTGGTACCGACGTGGGCCCCCGCCCCGCCCCCGGCCGTGCCCCCCGCGGTCCTGGAGCAGCCGCCCTTCCCGCGGGTCGACGCGGAGCCCGCGTCCTGGACGTCACCGGCGCCGGTGGCCCCGGAGGAGTCCGCGGGGGAGCGGCCGGTGCCCTTCGGCGACGCGGTGCCGACCGCCGCTCCGCCGTACGAGGCGCCCACGCCGTGGGCGACCGCCGCCGCCCCGGCGCCGTCCCGTGGCCTGACGCCGCCGCCCGTCGCGCCGCGTGAGGCCGCGCCCGCGGCGTGGGTGGCCGCCGACTCGGGGCCGGTGGCTCCGGTGGGCTTCGCCGGTGACGGGGTGTCGGCGCCGTCCCCGGGCGTGAAGCCGCCGCTTGCCGCGCCCGCCTCGTGGGCGGCCCTGGCGGGGCGGGCGGTGGAGGAGCAGCCCTCGTCCTCCGGGGTCCGGGCCACGGCCGCATCTGCACCCGCGTCTGCACCCGCGCCTGCACCTGTGTCGCCTTCGCGCAGCGCCGACGCTTCCACGGGAGCCGCGCCCGCGTCGTGGGCGGCCACGGCCGCTGCCGCGGCTCCGGCCGCGCCGGTGCAGGCCGAGGAGCGACCGTCCGTTCCGTCCCACGGGGCGGCGCCGGCCGCGCGGGTCGCACCGCCGGAGCAGGTCGCGGCCCCGGAGGCGAAGCCGCCCGTGCGGCGGGTGGGGCTGCCGGCGCGGGAGGTCGCCGGCGCGACGGAGGCCGGGTCGGCGCGCCGTGCGGCGCCCGAGCGTGCTGGGCGCGCGGCGTCCGGCGTGGGGCAGCGCAGGCCGAAGGGGACGCGGCCGGCCCTGCTGGGCCCGCGCATCGGGGCGCGGCTCGTGGATGCGCTGGTGACCTACGCCCTCGTCGGGGTGCTGGGTGTGGTCCTGGTGCAGCGGGTGACGCTGCACCTGCAGGCGAAGGTGGAGGCCGCCCGCGCCAGCGGCGTCCCGCAGACGGTGTGGCTGGTGGACGGGACCGTGCTGGCCGACGCCGGCCTGCTGCTGGCGGCCCTGCTCCTCGTCGGCGTGCTGTACGAGACGATCCCGGTCGCGGTCTGGGGGCGGACCCTGGGCAAGGCGGTCTTCGGGTTGACCGTGATCGACGTCCGGACCAAGTCCCGGCCGAGGCTGGCCCGCACCTTCCTGCGGACCGCCCTCTGCCAGACGCTGGTCTTCCTGCTCCTCGGAATCCTCGAACTGGTGCCCTGTGCCACCGATCGGAAGTTCCGTCAGAGCTGGCACGACAAGCTGGGCGGTACCTACGTCGTGAAGCGGTGACGAAACGCTGAAAACGCACCAAGATCCGACAAAATGTCCGGACCGGGTGGTTCACTGCTGGCTATGACGACGCCTGAGCCCCCGGACGGTGGCGGACCGTACTACCACCCGCCCTTCGACACCCAGCCGGGCGGCGCGCCCACGGACGTGCTGGGCGGCATGCCGCCCCTCGCGCCGCTGGGGCGGCGGCTCACGGCCCGCACCCTGGACATCGTCATCGTGATCGTCATCACCGTCCCGATCACGCTGATCACCTACTTCGCGGACCGTCACGACAGCCGTCTGGTGAGCTTCGTGGGCTCGCTCGCCGCGATGCTGGTCGCCTTCGTCTACGAGGGACTGATGCTGACCCGGTCCAACGGGCAGACGCTCGGCAAGAAGTGGCTGGGCCTGCGCGTCGCGATGCTGGCGAACGGCAGCGCGCCGGACTCCTCGCCGGGGTGGCTGCGCGCTGCGGTCTGGGGGCTGCCGGGGGCGGTCGTCTGCGGCTGCCTGTGGTGGATCATCGACGGCGTCTGGGTCACCTGGGACCAGCCCTACCGGCAGGCGCTCCACGACAAGGCCGCCAAGACGGTGGTCGTGGAGGCCCGTTGAGCCCGGCGCGGTAAAGATGTGATCATGAACGGTGCGGCGCCCCGGGCAGGGGGCGCCGCACCTTCTCGTGCTCGACCGTGCGCTCAGCGCGCGACGTGCTCGGGCTCCGGGATGGTCTCCACAGCCGGCGCCTGGCTCTGGGCGACGACCCGGGACGGGCCCGCCGCGCCGCGCGGCCTGGCGCGCCGGACCGCGGCGAAGACGCCGACGCCGAGCCCGAGCAGAACCAGCAGCAGGATGACCGGCGTGCTCTGCGTGCCCGAGAGGGCCAGCAGGGCGACCGTGGCGCCGACGACGGCGAGGGTGCCGAGGGCCAGCTGGGAAACGGTCAGACGTGGCATGGCTGTTCCGTCCTTCGGCGTCGGGACTGCGGGCCGGCCACGGATCGATCGGGGCCCGCCGGGGGAGAGTTCGAGCGGGGGACTCGCTTGTACGGCAGATACCCGGCGCATGTGCCGGTAAGCCAACCCTTAGCCCGGGGAGGGAGCACAGGGGGGCGCACGGGCTCACAGGTCTTGACGCCCCCCGGTTCGCGATGCTGTCGCCCCCGCCTCAACCCCTGGTCAACCCCCGGTCGACCCGCTCGGTCGGTCCCCGGCCCACCCGCTCGGTCAACCCCCAGTCGATCCGCTCGGTCGACCCGCTCGGTCGGTCCCCGGCCCACCCGCTCAGCCGGGCAGGACCACCGGCGTGCCGGTCAACCGCACGCCCGCCGCCCGGAGTTCGGCCAGCGCCGTCTCCGTCGTGGCCTTCGCCACGCCCGCCGTCAGGTCGAGCAGCACCCGCGTGGTGAAGCCCTCGCGCGCGGCGTCCAGCGCGGTGGCGCGGATGCAGTGGTCGGTCGCGATGCCGACGACGTCGACCTCGGTCACCTGGTGGGCGCGCAGCCAGTCGCCGAGGCCCACACCGTTCTCGTTGAAGCCCTCGAAGCCGCTGTAGGCCGCCGCGTGGGCACCCTTGTCGAACACGGCCTCGACCGCGCCGGAGGTGACGCTCGGCGCGAAGTTGGGGTGGAAACCGACGCCCTCGGTGCCGGCGACGCAGTGGGCCGGCCAGCTCGCCCGGAAGTCGGGATCCTCGGAGAAGTGCGCGCCGGGGTCGATGTGGTGGTCGCGGGTGGCCACCACGTGGTCGTAGCCGCCGGTGCTCTCGGCGACCAGGTCGGTGATGGCGGCGGCCACCTCCGCACCCCCGGCGACCGGCAGGCTGCCGCCCTCGCAGAAGTCGTTCTGCACGTCCACGATGATCAGTGCGCGGCGCATGGCGGTGACTCTCCTCGGCCTTTCGACGAAACGTGATGTGTGTTGGCAGCAGAGTAGGGAGGGACGGGGGATTGCGCGAGGGGTGGCCGCGTGGCGAACTCCGCGTGTCAACCCCCGTGCGCCCCCCGCCCGGGCTCCAGCCCGGCTCAGGCGCCGGTGTACTCCGTCGGCAGGACCGCCTCACCCTTGGACAACTGGGTTGCAGACAAGGGGAGTTGGTTGCGCGAGCGGAGGTGACGCTCGCGCGCGGCGGTCAGCGGCTCGCGGCCGACGATCTCGCCGCCGCGCACCAGCTCGCGGTGGAGCAGGTTCTCCCGCAGCTCCGCCGGGACGGGGCCGGTGCCGACGACCTCCGCCTCGGCCACGCCGTCCGCGTCCAGCCGCCGGGCCGCCCACTTGGCGCCGCCACGGCTGGCCTTGGCCCCGGCCGAGCGCTTGGCGACCGGCACCATCGGGGCGTCCGGGGCGACCGAGGAGGCGCGCGCGACCAGCTTGTAGACCATCGAGCAGGTCGGCTGCCCGCTGCCGGTGACCAGGGAGGTGCCCACGCCGTAGGCGTCGACGGGCGCGGCGGCCAGCGCGGCGATGGCGTACTCGTCCAGGTCGGAGGTGACCACGATCCGGGTCTTCACCGCGCCCAGCTCGTCCAGCTGGCGGCGGACCCGGTGGGCCAGCATCAGCAGGTCGCCGGAGTCGATGCGGACCGCGCCGAGATCCGTCCCGGCCACCTCGATGGCGGTCCGGACGGCCTCGGTCAGGTCGTAGGTGTCCACCAGCAGGGTGGTGCCGCGGCCCATGGAGTCGATCTGCGCGGTGAACGCGTCGCGCTCGCTGTCGTGCAGCAGGGTGAACGCGTGGGCGGCCGTCCCGGTGGTCGGGATGCCGTACTCGAAACCGGCTTGAAGGTCGGAGGTGGCGCCGAAGCCCGCGACGTAGGCGGCCCGCGCGGCCGAGACGGCGGCGTGCTCGTGGGTGCGCCGGGCGCCCATCTCGATCATCGGACGGTCCCCGGCGGCCGCGGCCATCCGGGAGGCGGCGGCGGCGATGGCCGAGTCGTGGTTGAGGATCGACAGGATCGCCGTCTCCAGGATCACCGCCTCGGCGAAGCTGCCTTCGACCACCAGGATCGGCGAGCCGGGGAAGTAGCACTCGCCCTCGCCGTAGCCGCGGATGTCGCCACGGAAGCGGTAGTCGGCGAGCCAGGCGAGCGTCTCGGCGTCCACGACCTGCTGGTCGGCGAGCCAGTCCAGCTGGGCGGGGGTGAAGCGGAAGTTCTCGACCGCGTCCAGCACCCGCCCGATCCCGGCGGCCACCCCGTAGCGGCGCCCCTCGGGCAGGCGACGGGTGAAGACCTCGAAGACGGAGTGCCGCTGCGCCGCACCGCTGCGCAGGGCGGCCTGCAGCATGGTGAGCTCGTAGCGGTCGGTGAGCAGGGCGGTCGACGCCGTTGCAGCATCCATGCGCAGCATCGTACCCCCCATTTCGTCAGTTTGACGATTTCTCCTGTCGTGGATCACCCAGAAGGCAGCGCAGATCACCCGGGGGGCAGTGCGGATCACCCGGGCGGGTCCCGGATCGCTTCGAGATCGCCCGGATGGCAGCATGGTGTCTGCACAAGAGGTCGTCGACGAGCAGCAACAGGAGTGCCAACCGTGAGCGTCGCGCCGGTGGAGATCGAGCGCACCGAGTCGGAGGCGGCACCCTTCCAGGTGCCCGATCCCGACGTTCCCTGGGTGACGATCGTCCACAACGACCCTGTTAACTTGATGTCGTACGTCGTCTACGTCTTCCAGGCGTACTTCGGCTACCCCAAGGAGAAGGCCCGTCAACTGATGCTCGACGTGCACCACAAGGGCCGCGCGACGGTCTCCAGCGGCACCCGCGAGGAGATGGAGCGCGACGTCCAGGCGATGCACGGGTACGGGCTGTGGGCCACGCTGCAGCACGAGAAGTGACGGGCAATCGATGACCGGTCTGTTCAAGCGCGCCCGCGGTGGCGGCGCGCAGCTCACCCTCGACCCGGTCGAGGCGTCCATCCTGCGCAACCTCATGGTGCAGATGCTGGAACTGATCGGCCCCGGCCCGGGTGGTGACACCCCGGAGGATCCGCTCGCCGCGCTCTTCGCCGAGGGCCCCACCAAGGCTCCGGAGGACCCGGCGCTGGCGCGTCTCTTCCCCGACGCCTACGCCGAGGGCCCCGACGCCGCCGAGCACGCGGCGGAGTTCCGCCGCTACACCGAGAACGACCTGCGCGCCCGCAAGCGCGAGGACGCGCTCGCGCTGGTCCGGGCCATCGACGCGGCGGAGGAGGACCGGCGCGGCAACGTCCGGCTGACCCTCGACGACGAGGGCTGCCGACGCGCCCTGGGCGCGCTCAACGACCTCCGTCTGACGCTGGGCACGCGCCTGGAGGTCTCCGAGGACGACGACGAGCTGTACTCCTTGCCGGACGAGGACGAGCGCAAGCCGCTGGTCATGGCCTACCTCTGGCTCGGCGGCCTCCAGGAGACCCTCGTCGAGACGATGATGTAGCTTTCGCTCTCGCGCGGTTGCACCCTCCAGGGGCGCGGGGAACTGCGCGACAAGCCACCCACGGCCTGTGTTCCCGAGCGGACAGAGCCATCCGCCTCGAGTGGGCTGCTCGCGCAGTTCCCCGCGCCCCCGGAAAGGGCGACTGGGCGCCCCGCCTATTCTTGGGCCCATGCTGACCATCACCCGCGAACTGCACGACGCGATCGTCGCCCACGCGCGCGCCGACCACCCCGACGAGGCCTGCGGCGTGGTCGCCGGGCCCGTCGGCACCGGCCGGCCGGAGCGGTTCATCCCCATGCTCAACGCCGCGCGCTCGCCCACGTTCTACGAGTTCGACTCGGGTGACCTGCTGAAGCTCTACCGCGAGATGGACGACCGCGACGAGGAGCCCGTCGTGATCTATCACTCCCACACCGCCACCGAGGCGTACCCCTCCCGGACCGACGTGTCCTACGCGTCCGAGCCGAACGCCCACTACGTGCTCGTCTCCACCGCGGACTGCGGCACCGACGAGGGCCCGTTCCAGTTCCGCTCGTTCCGCATCGTGGACGGTGTGATCACAGAGGAAGACGTGGAGGTCGTCTCCGGCTGAACGGCGGGTGGCCCGGAGGCCCCGGCGTGGCCCGCCGGGCCCTCCGGCGTCTTGGTATTCGGGACGGAATCGTCCGTCTGGCGGGACGGGGATCCCGTTCGGGGGGCGGGAATCTATACGATGCCTGCATGCGTTCCGTCGACATGAGCCCTCACGCGCCCGGCATCCGCCTCGTCGCGCGGCTGCACGTCGACCTGTGCCGCCTCGCCAGCGCCATCTGTCGCGCCGCCTGAGCCCTGCCCCGCAGCGTCGCCCGCCCGTTCCTCGAGACTCCGCGGCGACGTCGCGAACGCCCGCGCGCTCGGCACGCGCGTCCTCTCCCACCGAGACCACCCCTGGAGCCCCGCCATGGCCATCGAGGTCCGCATCCCGACCATCCTCCGCACCTACACCGACGGCGCCAAGGCCGTCGAGGGCAGCGGCGCCACCCTGGACGCCCTCTTCAGCGACCTCGACGCCCGGCACCCTGGCCTGCGCGAGCGACTCGTCGACGGCGGCGAGCTGCGCCGCTTCGTCAACGTCTACCTGAACGACGAGGACGTCCGCTTCCTCGCCGGCATCAACACCGAGGTCGCCGCGGGCGACAGCGTCACCATCCTGCCCGCCGTGGCCGGCGGCGCGCGCTGAGATGAGGTACGAGACCCCCCTCGAAGCCGTCGGCAACACCCCCCTCGTCGGCCTGCCGCGCCTCGCTGCGACGGTGCCGGGCAACGAGGAGGGTCTGGTCCGGCTGTGGGCCAAGCTGGAGGACCGCAATCCGACCGGCTCGGTCAAGGACCGTCCCGCCCTGCACATGATCGAGCAGGCGGAAGCCGCGGGCCGGCTCACGCCGGGCTGCACGATCCTGGAACCCACCAGCGGCAACACCGGCATCTCGCTGGCGATGGCGGCGAAGCTCAAGGGCTACCGCATGGTCTGCGTCATGCCGGAGAACACCAGCGAGGAGCGGCGCGAGCTGCTGCGCATGTGGGGCGCGGAGGTCATCTCCTCCCCGGCGGCCGGAGGCTCGAACACGGCCGTCCGCGTCGCGAAGGAGCTGGCGGCGGAGCACCCGGACTGGGTGATGCTCTACCAGTACGGCAACCCCGACAACGCGGGCGCGCACTACAAGGGCACCGGCCCGGAGATCCTGGCCGACCTGCCGACCGTCACGCACTTCGTCGCCGGCCTCGGCACGACGGGCACGCTGATGGGCGTCGGGCGCTTCCTGCGGGAGAAGGTCCCCGGCGTGCAGATCGTCGCGGCGGAGCCCCGGTACGACGATCTGATCTACGGGCTGCGCAACCTCGACGAGGGCTTCGTCCCGGAGCTGTACGACGCCCAGGTACTGACCACGCGGTTCAGCGTCGGCAGCGCGGACGCCGTCCGCAGGACCCGGGAACTGCTCCAGCTGGAGGGCATCTTCGCGGGCATCTCCACCGGCTGCAGCGTCCATGCGGCCCTCGGCGTCGGCCGCAAGGCCGTGACGGCGGGCGAGCGGGCGGACATCGTGTTCGTCGTCGCGGACGGCGGGTGGAAGTACCTGTCGACCGGCATCTACACGGCGGAGACGACCGAGCAGGCCGTCGAGGCGCTCCAGGGTCAGCTCTGGGCATAGGGCTCCCATCTGTAAAGACTGTGACGGGCCTGGATTCTTTGTCCGTTTCCTGCCCTGAAACCGTTACAGAACGCCCACAGCCCCCGATGCCGGGAGCTTCCTCTCGTTGGGCCGGAAAACGCTGGATTCCACGCAGTCCAGCCGTAGTTCCGCGTCCGACGGAGGAGGCCCCGCATGAGCTCCGCCAACCTGTGGTCCTACCGGGAGATCGCCGCGCACATCGGGGTGAAGCCCGAGACGGTGAAGTCGTACCGGCGGCAGGGCATCCTGCCGCAGCCCGACGTGGTCACGTCCTTCGGGCAACCGCGCTGGTATCCGGACACGATCCGAGCATGGGTACGACGCCGCCCGCACAACCGCGAATGAGCGCGGACGCAAGGGCCCTCATCCTGGTGATTCCCGACACAACCGGCCCGGCGGGCGGATGCAGCGGCCCGCCCCCGCCGTACCCTCGTAGCTCACGACCTCACGACCTCACGGCAACGGAGCCGTGGGTGTGAGATTGCGAAGGGCACGCGGCATGAAACTGACGGTGGTCGGGAGCTCCGGGAGCTTTCCCTCGGCGGAGTCGGCCTGCTCCTGCTACCTGGTCGAGGCCGACGGCTTCCAGGTCGTGCTCGACATGGGCAACGGCGCGCTCGGTGCGCTCCAGCGCCACACCGGCCTGTACGACGTGGACGCAGTGGTGCTGAGCCATCTGCATCCGGACCACTGCGTCGACATGTGCGCCTACTACGTCGCCCGCAACTACCGCGTCGAGGGCTGCCCGGACCCGATCCCGGTCTTCGGCCCGAGCGGCACCGCCGCCCGTCTGGCCCGCGCCTACGACATGGACGAGGACCCGGGCATGAAGGGCGTCTTCGACTTCCGCGACCTGCGCGAGGGCAGTTTCGAGCTCGGCCCGTTCACGGTCACCGCCGCCCAGGTGGCCCACCCGGTGGAGGCCTACGGCTTCCGGATCGAGCACGGCGACCGGTCTTTCGTCTACACGGGGGACACCGGCCCCTGCCGGCAGCTGGTGGACCTCGCCCGGGGCACCGACCTGCTCCTCTCCGAGGCCGCGTACACCCACGGCAAGGAGGAGTTCGTCGACGTCCACCTCAACGGCCGCCAGGCCGGCGAGCTGGCGACGGTCGCCGGCGCCCGCCGGCTCGTGCTGACCCACATCCCGCCGTGGACGGACCCGGAGCGCAACGCCACCGACGCGGCCGAGGCATACGACGGCCCGGTCGAGCTGGCTCGACCGGGCGCGGTGTACGAGATCTGACGGGGCGTCGCCCGGCCTACGCCTTGGTGACGTCCTCGATCTCCTCCTCGGGCTCGCGGCCCGGGGTGGCGAGGTTGAACTTCACGATCGCGAAGCGGAAGAGCGTGTAGTAGACCACCGCGAAGACCAGGCCGATCGGGATGATCAGCCACGGCTTGGTGGCGAAGTGCCAGTTGAGGACGTAGTCCAGCAGGCCCGCCGAGAAGGTGAAGCCGTGGTGGACGCCCAGCGCCCAGGTGACCGCCATCGACACACCGGTCAGCAGCGCGTGGATCACGAAGAGCACCGGCGCGATGAACATGAACGCGAACTCGATCGGCTCGGTCACACCGGTGACGAACGCGGTCAGCGCGACCGAGAGCATCATGCCCGCGACGACCTTGCGGCGCTCGGGGCGCGCGGTGTGGACGATCGCCAGGGCGGCGGCCGGGAGGCCGAACATCATGATCGGGTAGAAGCCGCTCATGAACTGACCGGCCGTCGGGTCACCGGCGAAGAAGCGATTCAGGTCGCCGTGGACACCGTGGTAGGTGCCGACCTGCTGCCAGAAGAAGGTGTTCACGAACTGGTGCATGCCGATCGGCAGCAGCAGGCGGTTGACGAAGCCGAAGATGCCGGCACCCAGCGGGCCGAGACCGATCAGCCAGTTGGAGAAGTGGTCGAGGCCGCCGCCGACGGTGCCCCAGGTGACGCCGAACAGCACGCCGACCAGGGTGCCGACGAAGGCCATCTGGATCGGGACGAGGCGGCGGCCGTTGAAGAAGCCGAGCCAGTCGACCAGCTTGGTGCGGTGGTACTTCTGCCACAGCACGGCGGAGAGCAGACCGATCACGATGCCGCCGAGGACACCGGGGTTCTGCGGGGTGCCGGCGGGAGTCGCGGCGGTGACCGAACCGGCGGCGGGGAAGGCGGTCAGCACGTTGTGGTAGACCACGAAGCCGACGACCGCGGCCAGCGCGGTCGAGCCGTCCGCCTTCTTGGCGAAGCCGATGGCCACGCCGATGCAGAACAGCAGTGGCATGTTGTCGAAGACGCCCTGGCCGGCGGCGGCGAAGACGGAGGCAACCTTGCCCCAGTGCAGCCCCTGGGCGCCGAAGACGTCGGGCTGGCCCAGACGCAGCAGGATGCCCGCTGCCGGGAGGACGGCGATCGGCAGCTGGAGGCTGCGGCCCAGCTTCTGCATGCCCTGGAAGAGGCCCGAGCCCCGCTTCTTTGCGGGGGCCACCGGGGCGGCGGTGGTTGCGCTCATGGTGTTCCCTAACGAAGTAATGGTCCACACCACAGTGGTTTAGACCACGTGGTGTAGACCATTCTTAGCACGGCTTTACGGGAGCGCCAGACCCTGTGTCGGAGTTGTGATGTTCCGGAACTATTGCTTCCGGATGACCCCGACTACGCCTTGGTGACGTCCTCCAGCTCGCCCTCGGGCTCGCGGCCCGGGGTGGGGAGGTTGAACCTCGTGATCGCGAAGCGGAAGAGCCCGTAGTAGACGGCGGCGAAGACCAGGCCGATCGGGATGATCATCCAGGGCTTGGTGGCCAGGTTCCAGTTGAGCGCGTAGTCGATCAGCCCGGCCGAGAAGGTGAAGCCGTCGTGGACGCCCAGCGCCCAGGTGACCGCCATCGAGACACCCGTCAGCAGCGCGTGGATCACGTACAGGACCGGGGCGATGAACATGAACGAGAACTCGATCGGCTCGGTCACGCCCGTCACGAACGCCGTCAGGCCGACCGAGACCATCATGCCCGTGACCGCCTTGCGGCGCTCCGGCCGGGCGCAGTGCGCGATGGCCAGGGCGGCGGCCGGAAGGGCGAACATCATGATCGGGAAGAAGCCGGTCAGGAACTGGCCCGCGGTCGGGTCGCCGTGCATGAAGCGCGGGATCTCGCCCACCCAGGTGTGCCCGCTCGCGTCGGTGTACGAGCCGACCTGCTGCTGGAAGAAGGTGTTCAGGAACTGGTGCATGCCGACCGGGATCAGCAGGCGGTTGGCGACACCGAAGATGCCCGCGCCGAGCCAGCCGAGGCCCACCAGCCAGCTGCCGAAGTGCTCGAGGCCGGTGCCGATCGGGCCCCAGGCCAGGCCGAAGACGACGCCGAGCAGGGTGCCGACGAAGGCCATGATGATCGGCACCAGGCGGCGGCCGTTGAAGAAGCCGAGCCAGTCCACCAGCTTGGTGCGGTGGTACTTCTGCCACAGCAGGGCGGCCAGCAGGCCGACCACGATGCCGCCGAGGACGCCCGGATCCTGCGGCTTGCCGTCCGGCAGCGCCGCGGTGACGGTGCCCGCCATCGGGAAGACGGTCAGCACGTTCTTGAAGACCAGGTAGCCGACGAGCGCGGCCAGCGCGGTCGAGCCGTCCGACTTCTTGGCGAAGCCGATGGCCACGCCGACGCAGAAGAGCAGCGGGAGGTTGTTGAACAGCGCGCCGCCCGCGGTGTTGAAGACGGCCGCGACCTTGTCCCACTGGAGCCCCTGGGCGCCGAAGACGTCCGGCTGGCCCAGGCGCAGCAGGATGCCGGCCGCCGGGAGCACGGCGACGGGAAGCTGGAGGCTGCGGCCGATCTTCTGCAGGCCCTGCAGCACGCCGCTGCCTGGCTTGGGCTTGCTGCTGGTGGCTGCCGGTGGAGCGGCGGTCGTGCTCATGGGGTCCCCTTGGGTACGGCTGGGTCGCGACCACGGCAATGTGGTCTAGACCTATGCAACAGCCTGTGTAGGGGAGAGGTAAGAGGAAAGGGCCCCTGGGACGGGAGTCCCAAAGGCCCTTGTGCGACGTGCGGAAGTGTGCCCGTCGGTCCTTGATCAGTCCTTGATGTTGGCGGACTCCAGCTCGTCCGCGTCGTCCTCGCGCCCGGGGGTCTTGATGTCGAATCTGATGATGACGTAGCGGAACAGGCCGTAGTAGACGACCGCGAAGACCGGTCCGACCAGGAGGATGATCCAGGGTTTGGTGGCGATGCTGAAGTTGAGCAGGTAGTCGATGAGCCCGGCCGAGAAACTGAAGCCGGCGTGGGCGCCGAGGGCCCAGGTGACCGCCATCGAGACGCCCGTCAGCAGGGCGTGGATGCCGTAGAGAACCGGCGCGAGGTAGGCGAAGGTGAACTCGATCGGCTCGGTGACGCCGGTCACGAGGGAGGTGAGGCCCAGCGAGATCATCATGCCGGTCACCTCCTTGCGGCGGCTCGGCTTCGCGCAGTGCGCGATGGCGAGGGCGGCGGCCGGGAGGGCGAACATCATGATCGGGAAGAAGCCGGTGGTGAAGATGCCCGCGCTCGGGTCGTGGTGCAGGAATCGGGGGATGTCGCCCTGGTAGGTCTGGCCCTTGTAGTCCCAGGTGCCGTACTGGAACCACACGTAGGTGTTGATCAGCTGGTGCATGCCGATCACCAGCAGCAGGCGGTTCGCGACACCGAAGATGCCCGAGCCGAGCCAGCCCAGATGGGTCAGCCAGGTGGCGAAGTTGTTGAGTCCGGTGCCGATCGGCGGCCAGAGGTTGACGAAGATGACGGCCAGGAGCAGGCCCACGCCGGACATGATGATCGGGACCAGGCGGCGGCCGTTGAAGAAGCCCAGCCAGTCCGGGAGCTTGGTGCGGTGGTACCGCTGCCAGAGGTAGCCGGTCATCAGGCCGAGCAGGATGCCGCCGAGCACGCCGGGGTTCTGGCCGGGGTAGGGAAGGTGCTTGGCCAGGCCGTCCTTGGTCGGGAACGCGTCCAGCACGCCCCGGTAGACCAGGAAGCCGGCGACGGCCGCGAGGGCCGTCGAGCCGTCGGCCTTCTTGGCCATGCCGATGGCGACACCGATGCAGAACAGCAGCGGCAGGCCGAGGTAGGCGCCCAGCAGTGCGCCGCCGGCCGCGTTGAAGACCTTGGCGACGTTGTCCCAGCCCAGCCCCGTGGCCCCGAGGACGTCGTCCTGTCCGAGCCCGTTCAGCAGGCCGGCGGCCGGGAGTACCGCCACCGGCAGTTGGAGGCTGCGACCCATCTTCTGCAAGCCGCTGTAGAACGTCTGCCAGCCGGTGGGGCCCGCGACAGCCTGCGCCGAACTCATCTCGACTCTTCCCTCTCCCTCGTGGGCACGGAGTCGGGACTCCTCCCCCCGCGTTTGGTCTGCGCCGTTGAGTGGTGTAGACCATTTGGTGTGAGGCGTGCCCGTTAGTGCACATCCTCGGGTGGCTTGCTGATCTTCGCTCGCGAGATTGAGCCATTAGTGCGTTAACGTGACAGAACGGGACACTGCGTCTAAAACTGGTGTTCCCGGCCCAGAAGAGGAGAGACCAGATGGCCACGAAGGCTGAGAAGATCGTCGCGGGACTCGGCGGCATCGCCAACATCGAAGAGGTCGAAGGCTGCATCACCCGCCTCCGCACCGAGGTCCACGACCCCTCCCTGGTCGACGAGGCCGCGCTGAAGGCCGCAGGAGCCCACGGTGTCGTCAAGATGGGCACCGCGATCCAGGTCGTCATCGGCACCGACGCCGACCCGATCGCCGCCGACATCGAGGACATGATGGACTGAACGGACTGACGGTCCGTCGCGCGTCTGCCCCCGCTCGCGGGGGTACGACACCGGTGGCCTGTTCCCGTGCGCACTCACGGGGGCAGGCCGCCCGTGTCTTCGAGGTCAGCTGGCGGCGGCGGGGTTTCGGTAGGGTCGGTGTCATGACTCGCATCGACGGCCGCAGCCCCGACCAGCTCCGTCCCATCACCATCGAACGCGGATGGAGCAAGCACGCCGAGGGCTCTGTCCTGGTCTCCTTCGGAGACACCAAGGTGCTGTGCACCGCCAGCGTCACCGAGGGCGTCCCCCGCTGGCGCCGCGGCAGCGGCGAGGGGTGGGTCACCGCCGAGTACGCGATGCTGCCGCGCTCCACCAACACCCGCAGCGACCGCGAGTCCGTCCGCGGCAAGATCGGCGGCCGGACGCACGAGATCAGCCGCCTGATCGGCCGTTCGCTGCGTGGCGTCATCGACCTGCGCGCGCTGTCGGAGAACACCATCGCGCTCGACTGCGACGTGCTCCAGGCCGACGGCGGCACCCGCACGGCCGCGATCACCGGCGCGTACGTCGCCCTGGTCGACGCGGTGCGCTGGGCCCAGGCCAAGAAGATCACCCGCGCCAAGGCCGAGCCGATCGTCGGCGCGGTCGCCGCCGTCAGCGTCGGCATCATCGACGGCGTCCCGATGACGGACCTCCGCTACGAGGAGGACGTCCGCGCCGAGACCGACATGAACATCGTGTGCACCGGCGACGGCCGCTTCGTCGAGGTCCAGGGCACGGCCGAGGGCGCGCCCTTCGACCGCGACCTGCTGAACCAGCTGCTCGACCTCGGCCAGCTCGGCTGCGCCGAGCTCGACGCGATCCAGCGCAAGGTCCTGGAGGGGTGAGCGCGGTGACCGAGCCACGGAAGCTGGTCCTCGCGACGCGCAACGCCCACAAGGTCGGCGAGCTGCGCGCGATCCTCGGCGCGGCCGGCCTGGAGGTCGACCTGGTCGGCGCCGACGCCTACCCCGAGGTGCCGGACGTCGCCGAGACCGGGGTGACCTTCGAGGAGAACGCGCTCCTCAAGGCCCACGCCCTGGCCCAGGCCACCGGCCTCCCGGCCGTCGCCGACGACTCCGGCCTCTGCGTCGACGTCCTCGGCGGCGCCCCGGGCATCTTCTCCGCCCGCTGGGCGGGCAAGCACGGCGACGACCGCGCCAATCTGGAGCTGCTGCTCGCCCAGCTCTCCGACATCGCCGACCCCCACCGCGCCGCGCACTTCGCCTGCGCGGCGGCCCTCGCCCTCCCGAACGGCGAGGAGCGCGTCGTCATGGGCCGCCTCCCCGGCACCCTGCGCTTCGCGCCGACCGGCTCCTACGGCTTCGGCTACGACCCGATCCTCCAGCCGGACGGCTACGCCATCACCTGCGCGGAACTGACCCCGGACCAGAAGAACGCCATCAGCCACCGCGGCGAGGCCTTCCGCGCCCTGGTCCCGGTGCTGCGGGAGCTGCTGGGCTGAGCGCACTGCACCACGGGCCCCACCTCCATCGGGAGGTGGGGCCCGTCGTTGCTCGTGCGGCCGGAGGGATTCGAACCCTCACGCGCTCACGCGCACTGGCTCCTAAGGCCAGCGAGGCTGCCATTTCTCCACGGCCGCATGGAAGGAATGCTACCTACTCGGCGACCGGGCTGTCCTCGGCCTTCGTGATCGCCGACCGCCGTGCCTTGTTGCGGCCGCAGTAGGTGTCCGTGGTCGCGTGGCAGTTCGGGCAGACGATGCGCAGATTCTCCGGGCGATTGTCGCACCAGTCGCCGTTGATGTGGTCGACCTCCAGGGAGAGAGGGCGTCCCTGCCAGTGAGGGCCGGTGCCGCACCCGGCGCAGGCGTCGCTTCGGCCGAGGTCGCGCAGTGCCTGCCGCAGCCGTTGGCCCGGTACGCGCCGGGAGTGGGAGGGGCGGCGCACCAGGAGCTGCTCGGGGGAGGTCCGGGTGCGGCGCTGCCCTCTCGCGTGGGCCTGGCCGGTGAAGTGCCCGGTGTCGATACCGAAGGCGCGGATGCGCCGCGCGATGTGGGCCTGGGTCCCGCCGGCCTGGCGCAGACGGAGGAACCGTACGACACCGGCGAAGCTGTACGAGGCGGCGGCAGCCTCCGCGAGGAGTTCGGGCGTGTACACGGACGTGCGTCGTGGCTCACCGGAGAGAAGTCCGGCGGCCACCAGGCGCTCTCGCAGGTATCTGCGGTTGTGGCGCGTTGGAACCTTGCCGATCCGGCGGAGCATGTCGTCGAGCTCACCGCCGCCCGCCGCCAACTCGGACAGATACTCCCGGGTGTACACCCGCACGGCCATGGTCGCCCCCTGTCGCTGTCGTTCCCGTACGGAACAACGCGCCGGGGGAGCGGATGTCACGCCTTGCCCGGGCGTTGGCCGTGGCGTGGACACGGCTGGAGTGGCGCTCGGGTGGTTGAGACCAATAGGACTAGGCCAGTTTCCGCCTTCATGGCTCTGAGCTGCCAACTTCGTGAACCTTAAGTGCTCTTAAGTGACACGTTGCCAAATAGGGTCTTGACGGTAGGGGATGGTCCAGGCCAATTTATCTGCGTACGCAGCCGTTACCCGGGAGTTCGTGTGGGGTCCGGGGAGGTCGGCTGCGGACACTGCAACGGGTTCTGGCCGGCGTACGAAGACGACGTCCCTCGCGGAGGCAGCAGGCATGGAAGACAGGCATCCCACACGAGTCAAGGCCGTGCTCGCGGCGTGTACCGCCGGGCTGCTCGGGGTCGGCGGGCTGGCGCTCGTCGGCGGGGCCGCGCAGGCGGCGAGCGGGCAGTTGGTGGTCAACGGCGGGTTCGAGACCGGGGATCTGAGCGGCTGGAGCTGTTCGGCCAACGACAAGGTCGTCAGCAGTCCTGTCGCCGCCGGGAGTTACGCGCTGTCCGGGACGCCCGCCGGGCAGGACGACGCGCAGTGCTCGCAGACCGTGGCCGTCGTCCCGGGCTCGAGCTACACGCTCTCCGGCCAGGTCGAGGGCAACTACGTCTACCTCGGCGACACCGGCACCGGCACCACCGACACCAGCACCTGGACCCCCGGTGCGAGCAGCTGGTCGAACCTGTCGACCACCTTCACCACGGGCGCGAACACCACCTCGGTGACCATCTGGGTCCACGGCTGGTACGGCCAGGGGACGTTCGGCGCCGACTCGATCTCGCTGACGGGCCCCGTCCCGGCCGGCGGCGGCACCCCCAGCGCGACCTCCACGACCAGCGCCAGCGGCAGCCCGAGCGCCAGCGCCTCCGCCAGCAGCAGCCCCTCGGCGAGCAGCAGCCCGAGCGCCAGCGCGTCCAGCACCGCCACCACCCCGCCGCCCGTCGACACCGGCTTCCACCACCCGGTCTACCTCATGCCGTTGGACAACTCGCCGCAGGCGGTCTCCGACATCATCGCGGGCTCCGGCGAGAACCAGTTCAACCTCGCCTTCGTGCTCGACTCCGGTGGCTGCACCCCGGCCTGGGGCGGCAACGCGAGCACCCCCGTCTCCTCCGACACCGCCGTGGCCGCCGACATCAGCGCGATCCGCGCCGCCGGTGGCGACGTCGCGGTCTCCTTCGGCGGGTACAACGGGACCGAGCTCGGCTCGTCCTGCGGCAGCAGCTCCGCCCTGGCCGCCGCCTACCAGCAGGTCATCACCAAGTACAGCCTCAAGCGGATCGACCTCGACTGGGAGAACACCGCGCTCGACTCCAACATGGCCGTCCGCTGGGGCGCCATCAAGCAGTTGGAGGCGCAGGACCCGAACCTGATCGTCACGCTGACCATCCCCGCCACCACCGTCGGCCTCCCGCTCACCGGCCGCGACGAGATCCAGCAGGCGATCAGCAACGGCGCCCGCATCGACCGGGTCAACCTGATGGACTTCGACTTCGGCCTGAACGGCGGCACCATGACCGCGGCCGCGGAGACCGTCGCCGCCGACACCGCGCAGCAGTTGCAGACGCTCTACGGCTGGAGCGCCGCCACCGCCTGGTCGCACCTGTCCGTCCAGCTGATGAACGGTCACACCGACCAGCCCAGCGAGCTGTACACCCAGTCGACCTTCGCCGACCTGCTCGGCTACGTGCAGGCCAACCACGCCGCGGCCTTCTCCTACTGGGACGTCAACCGCGACCGCGCCTGCGACCCGAGCGTCGCACACAACTGGGCCGACGGGGCCTGCTCCAGCGTCACGCAGAACCCGTACGACTTCACCAAGATCCTCGTCCAGTACAACGGCTGACCCCACGTCGGTCGTCGCGAGAACGCCACCCGCGCCGGAGGGCCCCACACCCCGGCGCGGGTGGTCACCAAGCCCCCACCGCACGATGTCCACCCCCACAACCCCACGGAGCAGCACCATGCACCAGCGTGCCCTCGCCGTCCCCCCGGCCCCGGAGCGGAGGATGAAGCGCAGCACCGCCCTGGCGGCCGCCACCGCCCTCGTGGCCGGGACGATCGCGCTCGCCGCCGGGATCACTGGCGCGAACGCGGCGTCCACCAACCTTGTGACCAACGGCGACTTCGAGACCGGCAACCTGTCCGGCTGGTCCTGTTCCACGCTGGACTCCGTGGTCTCCACTCCGGTGCACGGCGGCAGCCACGCGCTGGCCGGCGCCGCCAACTCCAGTGACGACGCCCAGTGCACGCAGACCGTCGCGGTGCAGCCGAACACCAGCTACACGCTCTCCGCCTACGTGCAGGGCGCCTACGTCTACATCGGCGCCACCGGCACCGGTGTGAGCGCCAGCACCTGGACCCCGAACAACGCGAGCTACGGCCAGCTGACCACCAGCTTCACCACCGGCGCGTCCACCACCTCGGTGCAGGTCTACACGCACGGCTGGTACGGCCAGGGCACCTACTACGCGGACGACGTCACCCTGACCGGCCCGGCCGGCTCCGGCGGCACCTCCAGCCCGTCCGCGTCGGCGACCTCCACGTCGCCCTCGCCCTCGGCGTCCGCCACCTCGGCCTCGCCGTCCGCAAGCGCCACCTCGGCCTCGCCGTCCGCGTCGGCGACCTCCGCCTCGCCGTCGGCGTCCGCGACCTCCGCGAGCCCGTCCCCGTCGGCCACCTCCACCTCGGGCGGCGGCACCGCGCCCGGCGGCGACGGCCAGGTCTCCACCCCGTCCGGCATCTCCGCCAAGGTGACCAACAACGCGATCACGCTGAGCTGGACCGGTTCCACGGACAGCTCCGGCACCGGCGACACCCCGGCGTACTACGTCTACAGCGGCGCCAACCTGATGGCCACGGCCATGGGCACCAGCGTCACCGTCAGCTCGCTGCTGCCGAACACCAGCTACACCTTCACCGTCCAGGGCTACGACAAGGACGGCCACGCCTCCGCGCAGTCCACCCCGATCACGGTCACCACCGGTGCGGCCGCGACGGGCGCGATGAAGTCCGCCTACTTCGACCAGTGGTCGATCTACGGCAACGCCTACTACCCGAAGAACGTGGGTACCTCGGGCGCGGCCGCGGGCATGAAGGTCATCACCTACGCCTTCGAGAACATCGACCCGACCAACCTGAACTGCTTCGAGACGGTCAAGGCCTCGGACTCCACCAACGAGTCGGACCCGAACGCCGGTGACGGCGCGGGCGACGCGTTCGCCGACTACCAGAAGTCCTACACCTCGGACATCTCCGTCGACGGCACCTCGGACACCTGGTCGCAGCCGATCAAGGGCAACTTCAACCAGCTGCGCGAGCTGAAGGCGAAGTACCCGAACCTGCGGATCAACCTCTCCATCGGCGGTTGGACCTACTCGAAGTACTTCTCCGACGTGGCCGCCACCGACGCGTCCCGCAAGAAGTTCGTCTCCTCCTGCCTCGACATGTTCATCAAGGGCAACCTGCCGACGAACATCGCGGGTGACGCCTCCGGCGGCACGGGCTCGGCGGCCGGCCTCTTTGACGGCATCGACATCGACTGGGAGTACCCGGCGTCGGCCGGCGGCCACACCGGCAACCACTACTCGGCCGCCGACACCGCCAACTACACCGCGCTGCTGGGCGAGTTCCGCAGCGAGCTGGACGCCTACGGCGCCACCGTCGGCAAGCACTACATGCTGACCGCCGCCCTGCCGTCCGGCCAGGACAAGATCTCGCTGATCCAGCCCGCCGCGATCTCCAAGTACCTGGACTACGGCGACCTGATGACCTACGACATGCACGGCGCCTGGGACGCGACGGGTCCGACCAACTTCCAGGACCCGCTGCACGACACCGCGTCCGACCCGAGCAACGCGATCGCTCCGGGAACGGCGAAGTACAACATCGACGAGACCATCAAGGCCTACACCACGGGTGACTCCGCCTACGGCATCACCGGCGGCTTCCCGGCCAGCAAGCTGGTCCTCGGCGTCCCGTTCTACTTCCGCGGCTGGACCGGCGTCCCGGCCGGCAGCAACTACGGTCTCTACCAGTCCGCGACCGGCGGCAGCCCGGCCCAGACCTACACCCAGGAGGCGGGCATCGCCGACTGGAAGGAGCTGGTCGCCAAGGGCCTGACCACCGGCTCGACGGTCCACTGGGACCCGACCACGCAGAGCTCGTGGATCTACGACGGCACCAACTTCTACACCGGCGACACCCCGCAGGCGATCACCGCCCGCGGCCAGTACGCCACGACCAACGGCCTCGGCGGTATCTTCGCCTTCTCCTTCGAGGGTGACGACTCCTCCGGCTCGCTGATCAACGCGATGAACAGCTCCATGCAGTAACCCACCCGCACGTGGGAGGGCCCCGGCGCACCCGCGCCGGGGCCCTCTCGCCTGCCTGGTCAGATCTTCAGGTCCTTGATGAGCTTGGCGACGTGGCCGGTCGCGCGCACGTTGTAGAAGGCGTGCTCGACCTTGCCCTGCTCGTCGACGACGAAGGTGGAGCGGATGACGCCGGTGACGGTCTTGCCGTACATCGTCTTCTCGCCGAACGCGCCCCAGGCCTGGAGCACCTCCTTCTCGGGGTCGCCCACCAGGGTGACCTTCAGGTGCTCCTTCTCGCGGAACTTGGCCAGCTTCTCGGGCTTGTCCGGGGAGACGCCGATGACGTCGTAGCCGGCCTCGGCCAGCACGGCCAGGTTGTCGGTGAAGTCGCAGGCCTGCTTGGTGCAGCCCGGCGTCAGCGCGGCCGGGTAGAAGTAGACGATGACCTTGCGGCCGAGGTGGTCGCCGAGGGAGACGGGCTTGCCGTCGGCGTCGGGCAGGGTGAAGGCGGGAGCGGCGTCGCCGGGGGAAAGTCGGGCACTCATGCAGCGACCGTACCGCCCGGCGGCCGCCGTGGTGGGACGCGATGCGGGGTGCCGCTGCGCGCGGGCGCGCGGGACCTGACAGACTGTCCAGAAGGAGTAGCAGTCGGCGAGCGAGCGAGAGAGGGTGTCCTCGTGGGCGAGGTCAGCACCAGGGACGAGAGCCGGGACCGGCGGAGCGCGGCCCAGATCGAGGCGGATATCACCCGTACCCGGGCGCAGCTCGCGGCCACGCTGGACGAGCTGGCCGTGGCCGTGCACCCCTCGACGATCGTCGGCCAGGCCAAGGCCCAGGCCAAGGCCTCCGTCGACCGCACGGTCGGCCAGGCCTACGTGGCGGTGAACCGTGGCGTGGAGCAGGTCCGCGCCCAGTTCGTGGACGAGAAGGGGCAGCCGCGCAAGGAGCGGATCATCCCCGTCGTGGCGGTGGCCGGCGCGGTGGTGGTCGGCCTGGTGCTGCTCCGCCGGAAGAAGTAGCCGACGGCTGGCTGTACGGTTTCTGCGTGAACGCGGACGCGACTGTGAGCAAGAAGAAGCACGACTCCTCCTTCGGCGAGAAGCTGCCGATCCGGATGCTGCACGACCGCGTCCTGGTCCGCACCGAGGGCCCGGAGGGGGAGCGCCGCTCCACCGGCGGCATCCTGATCCCGGCGACCGCGGAACTCTCCAAGCGCTGCGCCTGGGCCGAGGCGGTGGCCGTGGGCCAGAACGTCCGCAGCATCGAGCCGGGGGACCGGGTGCTCTACGACCCCGAGGACCGCGCCGAGGTCGAGGTCCGCGGCACGATCTACGTGCTGCTGCGCGAACGCGACATCCACGCGGTCGCCTCCGAACGCGTGAGCGACGCGGACGGCACGAGCACGGGGCTGTACCTGTAGACACGCCGGGAGAACCCTGACCATGCTGCGCAGCTTGTTCACCGTCGCAACCGTGGGCCTCCTGTGCGCTGCCTGCGCCAGCGGTCCTGCCGCGCCGTCCGCGGCTTCGGGCACCGTCTCCGGGGTTGCCACCGCCGTCGGCGGGCCGGTCGGAGCGACGCCCGCTCCGATGTCCGGAGACGCCGTGGTCAAGGATGCATCCGGCGGTGAAGTCGCCCGTGTGCGGCTCGACGCCGCGGGGGGCTATCGACTCACCCTCCGCTCCGGTTCGTACACGCTGACCGTAGCCGGGGCCGGGGCCCCGTGCTCGCCTGCGTCGTTCCGGATCACGGGCGGTGGCACCGTCAAGGTCGACCTGACCTGTCAGATGAAGTAGCAGCAGCAGGATGTAGTCACTGGCCGAGGGCCTTGTACTCACCCGTCAGCAGGCCGGTCAGGGTGGCGTGGTCGGGGGCGGCGGGGTTGAGCATGAGGGTCCGGAGCACGTTGTCGCCCACGACGGCGAGGCCCAGCGACATCGAGTTGCCGTACGAGTCCAGCTTGGCCTTGACGAAGACCTTGCTCTGCGCGATGCCCGGGACGGTGTACGAGCCCTGGGCGTCGTACTTCTTGCTGTCGCCTTTCAGCAGGATCAGGTAGTCGCTCTGGGCGCCCGAGGCCGTCGAGTAGTGGATGACGAAGGTGTCGACGTAGATGCCCGTCGCCTGGTCGAACCAGTTCTGGCGGGCCGCGTACTGCAGGCCGCGCTCCTTCTGGATGCCGAGCTCCGAGGCCTGCGCGGCAGCGGTGTAGTCGGCCAGGATGAACTGCTGCGGGGTGAGCAGGCCGACGGCCGTGGGGTCCTGGGCGAGCGTCCAGGCCTTGGCCGTGGCCGGGCGCTTGGGCAGCGCCGCGAGGATCTGCGCCTGGGCGCCGGTGACCGTGCCGCCGGTGGCGGGGGCGGACGGGGCGGACGGGGCGGTCGAGCCGGATCCCGTGGCGGAGGCCGCCACGCTGGGAACGGAGGCCGACGCGGTCTTCTGCGTGCCGAAGGACACCACCCCGCAGCCGGACAGCAGCGTCATGGCGACGGCGGCGAGCCCGAGCACGCCGAGTCGCGTCGACGTACGGGTCCCCCTGGTGGCGAGCATGCGGATCCTCGGAATCTGGAAGCGATCTTTCATGGCCTGCCGATTCTCGCGAGCGCACGTGCATGCTTGCGACGCGATAGCGCAACGTTCGGGTAAAGATCCACCGTGCTGTCTCGTCGATCACAGCCCAGGTGACGGGGTCCGGTTGGGCGTAAAGTCCCAGGCATGAGTGAGCACTTTGATGTGGTGGTGCTGGGCGCCGGTCCCGGCGGTTATGTGGCCGCGATCCGGTCCGCACAGCTGGGTCTGACGACGGCGATCGTCGAGGAGAAGTACTGGGGCGGGGTCTGCCTGAACGTGGGGTGCATCCCCTCCAAGGCGCTGCTGCGCAACGCCGAACTGGCGCACCTGTTCACCCACGAGGCCGACACCTTCGGCATCCGGGTCGACGGCAAGGTGTCCTTCGACTACAAGGCCGCGTTCGAGCGCAGCCGTCAGGTCGCGGACGGCCGGGTCAAGGGCGTCCACTTCCTGATGAAGAAGAACAAGATCCGCCAGTTCCAGGGCCGCGGCCAGTTCGTCGACGCCAACACCCTGCAGGTCGCCCTCGTCGAGGGCGGTACCGAGACCGTCACCTTCGACCACTGCATCATCGCCGCCGGCGCGACCACCCGCCTGCTGCCGGGCACGCAGCTGAGCAACCGCGTGGTCACCTACGAGGAGCAGATCCTCAGCGACTCCCTGCCCGAGAGCATCATCATCGCGGGCGCCGGCGCTATCGGCGTCGAGTTCGCCTACGTGCTGCACAACTACGGCGTCAAGGTCACCATCGTCGAGTTCCTCGACCGGATGGTCCCGCTGGAGGACGCGGACGTCTCCTCGGAGCTGGCCAAGCGCTACCGCAAGCTCGGCATCCAGGTGCTCACCTCGACCCGGGTCGACTCCATCGACGACAGCGGCGAGAAGGTCCGCGTCACCGTCACCGGCAAGGACGGCGCCCAGCAGGTGCTGGAGGCCGACAAGGTGCTGCAGGCCATCGGCTTCGCCCCGCGCGTGACCGGCTACGGCCTGGAGAACACCGGCGTGGCGCTCACCGAGCGCGGCGCCATCGACGTGGACGCGCGCTGCCGCACCAGCGTGCCGCACATCTACGCGATCGGTGACGTGACGGCCAAGCTGATGCTGGCCCACGCCGCCGAGTCCATGGGCATCATCGCGGCGGAGACCATCGCCGACGAGGAGACCATGGAGCTCGACTACGTGATGATCCCGCGCGCCACCTACTGCCAGCCGCAGATCGCCAGCTTCGGCTGGACGGAGGCGCAGGCGCGGGAGAAGGGCTTCGACGTCAAGGTCGCGAAGTTCCCGTTCACCGCGAACGGCAAGGCGCACGGCATCGGGGAGCCCGGCGGCTTCGTCAAGATCATCGCCGATGCCACGCACGGCGAGCTGCTCGGCGCCCACCTGATCGGTCCGGACGTCACCGAGCTGCTGCCGGAGCTCACCCTGGCCCAGCAGTGGGACCTGACGGTCACCGAGGTGGCCCGCAACGTCCACGCCCACCCGACCCTGGGCGAGGCGGTCAAGGAGGCCATCCACGGCCTGGCCGGGCACATGATCAACTTCTGAGACGGTACTGCCTGACCGCGGAGGGCATGGAGCAGGATGGCTCCATGCCCTCCGACATGCCCGCTGACGTATCCGATGACGTGTTTGCTGCTCCTGTGACTCTCCGCCCCGCCGTCCCCGGCGACTACGACGCGATCGTCGCCGTCGTCGACGCCTGGTGGGGGCGGCCGATCAGGGCCACGCTGCCGCGGCTCTACCTGGAGCACTTCCACGCCACCAGCCGCGTCGCGGAGCACCCCGACGGGACCCTGGCCGGGTTCCTGGTCGCGTTCCTGTCGCCCTCGCTGCCGCGCGAGGCGTACATCCACTTCGTCGGCGTCGATCCGGCGCTGCGCGGCAGCGGGCTCGCCGCCCGGCTGTACCGCGGGTTCTTCGCCGAGGCGGCCGCCGCCGGGCGGGACGTGGTGCGCGCGGTGACCTCGCCGGTCAACCACGGCTCGATCGCCTTCCACCGGGCCATGGGCTTCGAGATCACCGGCCCCGTCGACGGCTACCACGGCGAGGGCTCCAGCCTCGTGCTCTTCGAGCGTCGGCTGGAGCCCTCGGCGCTCCCTGCCAACCCGGACCCGGACCCGGACCCGGACCCGGACCCGGACCCGAACCCGGTGACGGACCCGGCTACGGCGTAGGCACCGCGTTCTGCGGCGACGGCTTCGTCGTCGGCGTGGTCGGCTGGGTCGTCGGCGGTGTCGTCGGCGGCGTGGTCGGCGGGGTGGTGGGGGGTGTGGTCGGCTGTCCCGTCGGGTACGGGAGTGGCGTGATCAGCGTCCGGGTCGGCGTCGGGTTCGGCGTCGGGTTGGTGGACGCGGAGTTCGACGGGGACGGCGTCGTGGTCGGCTGCGGGGCGGTGTAGTAGCTGCCCGGCTGGAGGTCGAAGCTGACGTCGGGCAGGTCCGAGAGGGCCTGCTCCATGTAGCTGGTCCAGATCTGTGTCGGGTACGAGCCGCCGTTGACGCGGGAGATGCCCGCCGCGTCGGCGAGCGAGATCCGCTTGACGTCGCCCTGCTGGGCGAAGAGCCCGACGGCGGTCGACAGCTGCGGGGTGTAGCCGGCGAACCAGGCGGACATGTTCTCGTCCGTGGTGCCGGTCTTGCCCGCCGCGTCACGGCCGAGCGCCTGCGCCGCGTAGCCGGTGCCGTTGTTGATGACGCCCTGCAGGACCTGCGTCACGGTGTCCGCCACGCTGCGGTCGAAGGCCTGCTTGGAGGTGTGCTGCGGCATCGTCTTGGACTCGCCGTCGTGGCTGACCGACTGCACCGACCACGGGGTGATCTGCACGCCGTGGTTGGCGAAGGTCGCGTACGCGCCCGCCAGCTGGATCGCGTTCGGGGACGAGGTGCCCAGCGCGATCGAGGCGTTGCTCGCGCTCATGGCCGGCGTGTCCGCCGGGAGCCCGGCGTTGATCGCCGCCTGGCGCACCTGGTCCAGGCCGACGTCCGCGGCCATCTGCGCGAAGACGGAGTTGACCGACTTCGCCATGGCCGTGGCCACGCTGATCTGGCCGTAGCTCATGTCGTCCTCGTTGGGCGGGTTGTACGAGGCGACGTTCGGCGGCAGGCCGACGACCTGGCGGCGGTTGGTGCCGTCGTAGGTCGTGTAGGGGGTGATGGTGCGCCCGTCCTGCGTCGTGGCGTGGTTCGACAGCGCCGCCGCCAGGTCGAAGGCCTTGAAGGTGGAGCCCTCGGCGATGTCGGTGCGCAGCGCGTCGTTGTACGGCTGGGTGACGTAGTCGGGACCGCCGTAGGCGGCGACGACCTTGCCCGTCGAGGGCTCCACGGACGCGGCGCCCGCGCGGATGTACTTCGCCTTCGCGGAGTTGGACTTCAGGCCGCTCAGCTCGTCCTGCACCGAACTGGCCAGGGAGTTCTGATCGTTCTTGCTGAAGGTCGTGACGATCTTCCAACCGCCCTGCGCCAGCTCGTCCCTGGTGATGACGTTGTTGCTGTACAGGTAGTTGTCGGCGATGTCGATCAGGTAGCCGGCCTGGCCGCCGAGGCCCTTGACCGCCGGGGTCTTCTTGACGGCCGGGAACGTCGCCTTGGCCCGGTCGGCGGGGCTGAGGTAGCCGAGCTTGGTCATGCCGTCCAGGACGTAGTTCCAGCGGTTGACCGCGGCCTGCTTGGCGGCCGGAGTGGCGACGGACACGTCGTAGGCGCTCGGCGCCTGCAGCAGGGCGGCCAGGTAGGCGCTCTGCTCGGCGTCGAGCTGGGAGGCGTTGATGCCGAAGTACGCCTGCGCGGCGGCTTGGACGCCGTAGGCGTTGCGGCCGAAGTAGGAGGTGTTCAGGTACCCGGCCAGGATGTCGCTTTTGGACTCGGTCCGGTCCACCTTCAGCGCGATGAAGAACTCGTTGATCTTGCGGGAGATCGTCTGGTTCTGGTTCAGGTAGTAGTTCTTCACGTACTGCTGCGTGATGGTCGAGCCACCCTGGACGCCCTGCCCGCGGGCGGTGTCCCAGGCGGCGCGGGCCATGCCGGTGAGGCTGACGCCCTGGTTCGAGTAGAACGTACGGTCCTCGGCGGAGACCGCGGCGTGCTGCATCTCCTGGGAGATCTGGTCGAGCGGGATGATGATCCGGTTCTTCTCGCCCGTCTGGCCGATCACCGTCTTGCCGTCGTTGTAGTAGTAGATGTTCGCCTGGGCGATCGCGGCGGCGTTGGCGTTCGGCGGCTGCACGTAGAGGTAGATGCCGACGAAGGCCCCGACGCCGAGCACCACGGCGGTGAGCAGGCCGCCCAGCGTCATCCGCCAGGTGGGGATGATCCGCCGGTACCAGGGGAGCGCCTTGCGCCTCGCCTTCCGTGCCGCCTTCTTGGCACGGCGTCGATCGCGCCCGCTGGCGCCCATTCCGCCTCCTTCGGCCCGGTCCTCGGCTTCGAGGGTCCCACCGTCCATGGGGTTGGCCAGGCTGTCCGGATCGTCCATGCCCTTGTTGCTGCTGCCCATGCGGTGGTGCTCCGGTGGTTCGTCTGGTGGTGCTGGCTCGTCTGCTTGATCGTTAAACGCCGCAATCGGGGCATTCTGCTCTACTGTGCCGGATTGTCCGGTGGTGGGCGAACCTCCTGGCCCGCTCGCGGGACCTTTGTGGCGGTGCTGTGACACTCCGCGCGGCGATTTCGCTACGCTGTGAGAGCGGCGTCACAGCCGCGCACAACCGAACAACGACAGCGCGAGCCCCTTCGTGACACCCCCCGGGTGTCGACGAACGGGGCCATTTCGGCGTTCCCGCGCGCCCGTGCGGGCCCCTCGCCGCGCCTGTCAACAAGTCGACATCTGCCGCCTGTGTGCCAGCACAGCGGCAGGTCGGAGCAGGTTCTGAGAGAGGAGTGTGATGTACGCCGCAGTCTGTGTCCGCAGCTTCCGGCGCTACGCCACCTACCGTGCCGCCACCGCGGCGCGGGTGATCACCAACACCGTCTTCGGCTTCATCATCAGCTACACCTACCTCGCCCTGTGGCAGGTCCGCCCGCACCTGGGTGGTTACGACCTGTCCTCGGCGCTCACCTACGTCTGGATCGGCCAGGGCCTGCTCTCCGTGGCCGCGCTCAACGACCTCGGGGCCCTGACCGACCTGCAGACCCGGATCACCAACGGCGACGTCGCCGTCGACCTGTACCGTCCCGTCGACATGCAGGCCTGGTGGCTCGCCTGCGACCTGGGCCGCGCGGGCTACCAGCTGCTCGCCAACGCCGCCGTGCCGATCCTGGTCGGCTCGCTCGCCTTCCACCTGCGCGTACCGCAGGGCACCGGCCTGCAGATCGCGGCAGCCTGGTGCGCGTTCGCGCTGTCGCTGCTGCTGGCCCTCGTGGTCGGCTACGCGATCCGCTACCTCGTCGCCCTCACCGGCTTCTGGCTGCTCGACGTGCGTGGCGTGCAGCTCGTCTACTTCCTGGCCTGCTCGTTCTTCGGCGGCTTCTTCCTGCCCGTCTCGCTCTTCCCGCCGGTCCTGGAGGCGATCTCCCGGGCGCTGCCCTTCGTCGCCGTCTTCCAGGTGCCCACCGACATCCTCCTCCAGCACTACGACACCGCGGGCACGCTCACCGCGCTCGGGCTCCAGCTGGTGTGGGCGGTCGTGCTGGTCGGCCTCGGCCGGCTGATGCAGGCGCGCGCCGCGTTCAAGGTGGTGGTCCAGGGTGGCTGAGACGTCCCTCCAGCCGCCGGGCCGCCGTCACGAGCTCGGCCGCCGTTACGAGCTCGGCCGCCGTTACGAGCTCGGCCACGCGCTGCGCTGCTACGGGTACATCGTGCGGATGTGGATCCGGGCCGCGCTCGCCTACCCGGCGTCGTTCTGGATGACCGCCGCCGGCAACCTGCTCCTGTCCGGCCTGGACTTCGCGGTGATCGCCGTGATGTTCCTGCACACCCGCACCCTCGGCGGCTGGGGCCTGCCGCAGGTGGCCTTCCTCTACGGCACCTCCGGGGTCACCCTCGGGCTCGCGGACCTGCTGGTGGGCAGCATGGACCAGCTCGGCGTGCGGGTGCGCGACGGGTCCGTCGACACCGTGCTGGTCCGTCCGGTCCCGGCCCTCGCGCAGATCGCGGGCGACCGGTTCGCGCTGCGGCGGATGGGCCGGGTCACCCAGTCCGGCGCCGTCCTGGTCTGGTCGCTGACCCGGCTCGACCTCGCCTGGACGCCGCTGAGGGCGCTCGTGCTCGTCTCACTGGTGGTGTGCGGGACGGTGATCTTCGGCGCGATCTTCGTCGGCGGATCGGCCTGCCACTTCTTCATGGCCGACGCCGCCGAGGTGCAGAACTCGTTCACCTACGGCGGCGCCACCATGCTCCAGTACCCGCCGACGATCTACGCCCGCAACATCGTCCGCGGCACCGTCTACGGAGTGCCGCTGGCCTTCGTCAACTGGCTGCCCGCGCTCTACGTGCTGGGCCGCCACGACCCGTTGGGCCTGCCGTCCTGGTACCGCTTCGCCTCCCCGCTCGCCGCACTGCTCTGCGCCGCGGGCGCCGGGCTGCTGTGGCGCGCCGGGATCCGCTCCTACCGCAGCACCGGAAGTTGACCGAGCGTCAGAGAGGGGTCAGATCATGGACGACGACCGGACGTTGATCGAGGTCGAGGGCGTCACCAAGAGCTTCGTGGTGCGGCGGAAGGCCGGCCGGTTCCGGCGCACCAGGACCGTGGTGGACGCGGTGGCCGGGCTGGACTTCACCGTCCGGCGCGGCGAGATGGTCGGCTACATCGGCCCCAACGGGGCCGGCAAGTCCACCACCATCAAGATGCTGACCGGCATCCTGCTGCCCAGCACCGGCCGGCTGCGCGTGGCCGGGGCCGATCCGGTGCGCGACCGGGTCCGCCTCGCGCAGCGCATGGGCGTCGTCTTCGGCCAGCGCACCACCCTGTGGTGGGACCTGCCGCTGCGCGACTCCTACGAGCTGGCCCGGCGCATCTACCGCATCCCGGCCGCCGTCTACGCCCGCAACCTGGAGCGTTGCGTCGAACTTCTGGAGCTGGAGCAGCTGTTGGACGTGCCGGTGCGGCAGCTCTCGCTCGGGCAGCGGATGCGCGGGGACATCGCCGCCGCGCTGCTGCACCAGCCCGAGGTGCTCTACCTCGACGAGCCGACCATCGGTCTCGACGTCGTCAGCAAGCGGCGGGTGCGGGAGTTCCTGGCGCAGGTCAACGCGGAGCAGGGCACCACCGTGCTGCTCACCACGCACGACCTGACCGACATCGAGCAGCTCTGCTCGCGCGTCATGGTCATCGACCACGGCCGCGTCGTCTACGACGGAGGCCTCGACGGCCTGCACGAACAGGGCCGCAGCGAAAGGACGTTGGTCGTGGACCTGGAGCAGGAGCTGCCGCCGATCGAGCTGCCGGGCACCCGGCTGGTGCGCCGGGAGGGTACCCGTCAGTGGCTGGCCTTTCCCGCCTCGGCCAGCGCGGCCCCGCTGGTCGCGGCGCTCGCCGGCCGCTACGAGCTGCGGGACCTCTCGGTCAGGGAGCCCGAGATCGAGGACGTCATCGCCCGGATGTACGGGGAGGTGAGCGAGGCCCGCGCGGCGGTGGCGCGGGTCGGGTGACGGTCGACCCCAGGGGGCGGGCGACGGTGTTACGTAAGGTGCGGATAAAGTCCCGTCTGTCCGTGCGTCAGATCGACGCGGACGTCGACCGTTCGATGGGGGACTTCTTCCGTGGCCACTCCGCCGCAGCCGCCCGGCAGCCCGTACGGGGCACCGAACCCGTACGGGCAGCCGGGCCCGTACGACCAGCCCCAGCCCAACCCCTACGCGCCGCAGCCGCCGCAGGCCCCGCCGGCGCAGGGGTACGGGCAGCCGCAGCCGAACCCGTACGGTAACGCCGTTCCGCAGCAGGGTGGTTACGGGTACCCGCAGGCTGCTCCGCAGCAGCCGCAGGTTCCGCCGCAGCAGGGGTACGGGCAGCCGCAGCAGCCGCAGGTTCCGCCGCAGCAGGGGTACGGGCAGCCGCCGCAGCCCGGATACGACCAGCAGCCGTACGGGCAGCCGGCGATGGCGCCGGGCGGCGTCACCTGCCGTTTCTGCGGCGGGTACCCGGCGGTGGACGCCATGGTGCGCTCGCTCAAGGGCCGCTGGTTCTTCTACCAGTACACCCGCCTGCCCGGGCCCTACTGCAAGACCTGCGGGACCGCCGCGGTGCGCGACATGTCCGGGCAGTCGCTGGTGCAGGGGTGGTGGGCGTACGGGTCGGCGATCATGGTGCCGATCTACCTCTTCATGAACCTCTCCGCCTTCAACAAGATCAAGGCGCTGCCGGAGCCCGCACCGTACCCGCCGGGTCAGCCGATGGACCCCGGAAAGCCGCTGATGCAGCGCCCGCAGGCGGCCGGCTTCGCGGTGCCCGCCATCGCGATCCTGGTCTTCGTGGTGGCCCTGATCGTCGGCCTGAGCGGCAGCACCCCCACGCCGGACTACCCGACGCCGGGACCGTTCCCCACCGACACCTCGACGCCGACCGACAACCCGACGGACAATCCGACCGACTCGCCGACGGACACGCCGACCGACACGCCGACCGACACTCCGACGTCCGTCTCGACGGACCCCGGCGGTATCCCCGGCAACCTCGCGATCGACGGCCAGTGCGTGAAGAACCTCGGCACCGACACCAGCCCGAACCTGGTGATCGTGGACTGCACGAGTGCCAGCGGCGTCTACCTGGTGCAGAAGAAGCTGTACGGCACCACCTCCACCACCGGCTGCCCCAGCGACACCACGACCACGTACACCCACACCCAGACCGGCGACGACTTCGTGATGTGCCTCAAGCCCTACAGCTGAGCTGCTCCGCTCCGCTTCGTTCCGCTCGTTGCAACTGGTCCAGACCACGTGCAGCATGGTCCGCATGACGCGTAACGGGGGACAGGTGACCGGCCGTGGCCTTGCCGCGGCCGGTCTGTTGGCGGCACTGCTGGCGGGCTGCTCGTCGGCCCCGCACGGCGGGGGTGCGGGCGGCGAGGGCAGCCCGGCGATCGTGCCGCGGCCCGCGCGGCTGACGCTCGGGTCGGGGGCGGGCTTCACGGTCACCGCGAGCACGCCCGTCCTCGCCCGCGGTGGCGCGGAGGCGCAGGCCACGGCCGCGCTGCTGGCCTCGGAGCTGAAGCTGCCGACCGGCCCGGGCAGCGGAACCGGCGGTGGCTCGGGCAGCGGCGGAGCGGGCGCCGGCGGGCCGGGGATCACGCTCCGTCTGGACCCGAAGGCCGGGACCGGTCCCGAGGGCTACTCGCTGACCTCGGGGCCGTCCGGCGTGCTCGTCACCGCGGCCGACAGCGCCGGGCTCTTCTACGGCGGACAGACGCTGCGCCAGCTCCTGCCCGCAGGGCGGGGAACCGGCACGGTCCCGGCCGTCACCGTCGAGGACCGCCCCCGCTACGCGTACCGCGGCGCCGGACTGGACGTGGCCCGGCACTTCTTCACCGTCGCCCAGGTCGAGGAGTACGTCGACCTGCTGGCCCTGTACAAGTTCAACCACCTGCACCTGCACCTCACCGACGACCAGGGCTGGCGCATCGCCGTCTCCAGCCGCCCCCGGCTCACCGCCGTCGGCGGCCGCACCGAGGTGGGCGGCAGCGCCGGCGGCTTCTACACGGCGGCCGACTACAGCGCCATCGTCCGCTACGCGCAGGCCCGGCACGTCACCGTGGTTCCCGAGATCGACCTGCCCGGCCACAGCAACGCGGCGATCCTCTCCTACCCGGAGCTCGCCTGCCCCGGTGATCCGGCGGCCGCGCCGTACACCGCGATCGGCGTCGGCTTCAGCCGGGTCTGCACCACGAAGGAGTCGACCTACCGCTTCGTCGACGACGTCGTCACGGCCATCGCCGAGCTCACCCCCGGCCCGCTCATCCACCTCGGCGGCGACGAGGCGAACACGCTCGCCCTCTCGGACTACCAGGCCTTCATGAAGCGCGCGATCGCGATCGGCCATGCCCACGGCAAGCAGGTCGTGGCCTGGGACGAGGCCGCCCCGGCGCAGCCCGACCTGGTCCAGGTGTGGCACCCGCAGTTCCAGATGTCGGACGACCTCGACTCCGGGATCACCTCGGCGGCCCACCACGGCGCCAAGCTGCTGATGTCGCCCGCGGACCACGCCTACATCGACCAGAAGTACGACGCGAACACGTCGCTGGGTCTGGACTGGGCCGGACACGTCAGCGTGGAGAAGGCCTACGACTGGAACCCCGACACCGTCCTCCCCGGAACCCCGGCGGGTTCGGTCGCGGGCGTGGAGACCCTGCTGTGGACGGAGACGCTGGCCACGGAGAGGGACCTCCAGCTCATGGAACTCCCACGCGTCCCCGCGCTGGCCGAGGTCGCCTGGACCCCGCAGGCCGACCGCGACTGGTCGGACTTCCGCGTCCGCCTCGCGGCGCAGGCGCCGCTGTGGACGGCCCAGGGCTGGACGTACACCAAGGCAGACGGCGTCCCTTGGCCGAAGAGTTAGTTGCACTCACTTCAGGGGCGCGGGGAACTGCGCGAGCAACCCCCCTGTGCGGATGGCCCTGCGCGTTGAGGACCATCCATCGTGGGTGGCTTGTCGCGCAGTTCCCCGCGCCCCTGGATGGTGCAACTGGTTCATCGCGCAGCAGCCCCCGCGCCCCTGGGTCGTGCAACTGGTTCATCGCGCGGAAGTCCTCGCGCCCCAGGGTCGTGCAACGTCAGGTGCGGATCAGGTGCACCACCGTGCTCGCCCAGTCCTGCGGGGGGAGTTGCAGGTCGAGGCCGCGTTCCAGCAGGGCCGCTCCGTGGTGGACGCGGCCGGTGCGGGGCTCGCGGTAGTGGGCGTCGCGGGCCAGGCCCGCCAGGCGGAGGGGGGCGGGCCGCAGGCCGAAGCGGGGTTGGGGGAGCCAGCCGAAGACCGCGACCTCCGCGCCGTCCGGGGCCAGGTACTGCACCGCCGTCAGGCTCTGCAGGTCGCCGGGCGGGCGCAGCCGGTACAGCTCGCCGTGCTGGACGAGGTGCCGGACGGCCTTGTACTCGGCGACCAGCTGCTCCGCCTCCTTCAGCTCCTCCGGTCGCCACCGCGTCAGATCGCCGCCGATCCCGAGCGCCCCGCTCATCGCGCCGTGGAAGCGGAACCGCAGTGGGATCGAGCGTCCGGTCTGCTGGTTGGGCACGTCCGTGACCCACGCCGCCATCGTCCGCACCGGATACAGCTGGGTGTAGCCGTGCTGGATGACCAGCCGGTCCGCGGCGTCGGTGTTGTCCGAGATCCAGACCTGGTCGGTGCGGGCCAGGACCGCCGGGTCCACGCGGCCGCCACCGCCGCTGCACGCCTCGACCCGCAGGTGCGGGTGCGCCGCGCGCAAGCGGTCCAGCAGGGAGTGGTAGGCGCGGACGTGGTCGAACCAGAGGCGGTCGCCGCGCCCGCTCGGCTCGTCGGGCCAGCCGGCCTCGGAGAACGAGCGGTTCATGTCCCACTTGAGGTGGTCGACGTCGTTCTCGCCGACCAGCCGGTCCAGCCAGTCGAAGGCCCAGGCCGCGACCTCCGGGCGGGCGAAGTTGAGGACGAGCTGGTTGCGCAGTTCCGTCCGGTGCCGGTGCGGGAAGTGCAGTACCCAGTCGGGGTGGGCGCGGTAGAGGTCGCTGTCGGGGTTGACCATCTCCGGCTCGACCCAGAGGCCGAAGGCCATGCCGAGCCGGTGGACCTCGTCCGCGAGCGGCTTCAGGCCGTCGGGGAAGGCGCCGGGGTGGGGCGTCCAGTCGCCGAGGCCCGCGTGGTCGTGGCGGCGGGCGCCGAACCAGCCGTCGTCCATGACGAACAGTTCGACGCCGAGCGTCGCGGCGAGCGAGGCGAGCCGCTTCTGGTTCTCCAGGGTGACGTCGAAGCCGGTGGCCTCCCAGGAGTTGTAGAGGACCGGGCGGGTCTCCTCCGGGTGGGGCAGCGTGGTGGCGCGCAGGTGCGCGTGCCAGGCGCGACTGAGCGTGCCGAAGCCGCCGTCGGGGGTGTACAGGGCCAGCACGGGCGGGGTGGCGTGCGTCTCGCCGGGGCGGAGCGTGACGGTGACGGCGTCGTGGCCCGCGCCAGCGTTGACGGAGAGCTGGTTGTCGGAGGTGCGTTGTAGCGTCATCTGCCAGGAGCCGCTCCACGCGAGCGCCGCGCTCCAGACCTGTCCGTGCTGCTCGGTGGCGTCGCCGGCGTCGAGTACCACCCAGGGCTGCGCGAGGTGCGAGGTGGTGCCGGTGCGGCTGGTCAGGACGGTCTCGCCGAACGGCAGCGCCTCGCGCTTGAGCTGGGTCTCGGCGGCCCAGCGGCCGACGGCGTGGCTGAGCCGGTAGTCGTCGCGCAGGGGTATGGAGAGCGTCGCGGAGTCGGCGCGGAGGACGAGGATGTCGTCGGCGTCGCCGGTGTGGGCGAGCTCGGTCCAGCGTTCGATCACGTCGGTGTCCGGGTGGACGCGGTAGCCGAGGGTCGTGCGCAGCGGGTAGTGCGGGTCGCGGAAGTGCAGCAGCACCGTCACCCGGTCCGGCTGCTCGTGGCCGTCGGCCCGCCAGGTGAGGGCGCGCGTGCCGTCGGCGAACCGGACCCGCAGGGCGGGCGGGCCGTACCGGTTGGCGCCGTCCACGGTCAGCTCCTCGCCCACGGCGGTCAGGCCCTCGAAGCTGCTGTGCACGGCGGAGCCGGCGGCCGGCAGGGAGGCGGCCGCGTCGAGGGTCAGCGGGCCGCCCCAGTGGATGTGCCGGGGGACGCCCCGGTCGTCGACCCGCAGGGCGTAGCTCGTGGAGCGCGTGCTCAGGAGCCAGGTGTCGGTGTCACGGTCGTGGGCGATCGCAGCAGCCATGAAGGGGAGGTCCTCGCTGTTGGAACCTGTTGATCTGTGTGTGATTCTGAGCGTAGGGCCGTGGCGAGGTGAGCGAAAGGGGCCGGGCGCGAGGAATCACACCGGAAGGGAGGTGAGCGCGCGGTGCACCCGGTCGACGGCGGCCAGGGTCGTGGAGGCGTGCGCGGACAGCCGCAGCTGGTCCGGGCGGGCGGTCGCGGTCACGCCGTGGTCGGCCAGGCTCGCCGCGACCAGCGCGGGCTCGGTGCGGGGCATGGTGAACGCCACGATGCCCGCGCGCTCCTGCTCGGCCTCGGGCGACAGCACCAGGCCGCCCGCACTGCGCACGGTGTCGATCAGCTGCGCGGTGCGCTCGGCGATGTGCGCCTGGATCCGGTCCACCCCGCAGCGCAGCACCAGCTCCAGCCCGGCGGCGAACGCGCCGGCCGTCACCGGGCTGAGGTTGGTGAGCGAGAAGCGGGCCGCCCCCGGCGCGGGCGCGTGCTCCTGGCTGTCGAAGACGCCCACGTCGACGACGCCGGTCCAGCCCGTCAGGGTCGGCTCCAGCCGCTCCAGCGCCCGCGCGGAGGCGTAGAGGAAGCCGGTGGACCAGCCCGAGCGCAGCCACTTCTGACCGCCGGTCACCAGCACGTCGGCCGCGGTCCAGGGGAGGTCCGCCACGCCCATGCCCTGGATCGCGTCCACGACCAGCAGCCGGTCCGGGCCGATCACCTCGCGGATGCCGGCCAGGTCGGCCCGGTAGCCGGTGCGGAAGTCCACGGCCGAGAGCGAGACGGCCACGGTCTCGGCCGTCAGCGCCTGCCGGACCACCTCCGGCGTCACCCGTCCGTACGCGTCCGGCTCCAGCGGGACGGGCCGCACCCGGCCCAGCCGGGCGGCGCGCAGCCACGGATAGGCGTTGGCGGGAAACTCGCGCGCGGGCACCAGCACGGTCCCGTGCGGCAGGCCGAACGCGGCGTGGAACAGCCCGGTGCTGGCGTTCGGCAGCAGTGCCACCGCCTCCACCGGCACGTCCCCGACCAGTCGCGCCGCCGCCTGACGCGCCCGCAGCTCCTGCCGCATCAGCTCGTCCACGGTGGACGCGTCCGCGCGGGCGCTCTGCTCCTGCAGCCGTTGCGTGGCCTCCAGCACGTCCCGCGAGGGCGGACCGAAGCGGCCGAAGTCGAGATAGCCCTCCGTCTCGGCGAAGCGCTCGGCATAGCCGGTCAGCCCGCCGGTGGCTCCGGGAGCCGGGTAGGAGGAGGTGGGCACGGAACGGGGGGACGCCATCGTTGATCTCTCCGACGGTTCGACCGTTTTGACGAGAGGCGGGTGACACTTGCTCCGTGGATACGCTCCCGATGAAGCCGAAAGAAGCGTCCGACGCGCGAGTAGACCGTATGCCAGCCGGGGCCGGTGCGGTGCGCTACACCGCCTCCGACGAGGTGAAACGGCGTGGCGTGCGGCGGATGAAGGCGATCGCCACGGGCTTCCTGGTCGCGGCGACGGTGATCTACATCCTCACCACCTGGGCGCTGCGCTCCGGCGCGGGCTCCTGGGCGGGCTACGTCCAGGCGGCGGCCGAGGCCGGCATGGTCGGCGCGCTGGCCGACTGGTTCGCCGTGACGGCGCTGTTCAAGCGCCCGCTCGGGCTGCCCATCCCGCACACGGCGATCATCCCGACCAAGAAGGACGCCTTCGGCGTCAGTCTCGGCACCTTCGTCGGTGAGAACTTCCTCTCGGTCGAGGTCGTCCGCGCCCGGCTGCGCGCGCTCGGCGTCGGCAGGCGGCTCGGCCAGTGGCTCTCCGCGCCCGGCAGCGCCGAGAAGGTCACCCGCGAGGCGTCGGCCGCGCTGCGCGGCGCGCTGGCCGTGCTGCGCGACGAGGACGTCCAGGCCGTCGTCGGCGAGGCGGTCACCCGCCGCGCCGCGGCCCAGCCGGTCGCCCAGCCGATCGGCCGGATGCTCTCCCGCATCGTCGAGGAGGGCGGCCACCGCGGCGTCGTCGACCTGTGCGCGGTCCGCCTGCACGACTGGCTGGTCGTCCACCGCGAGCAGGTCGTCCGCACCATCTCGGAGGAGGCGCCCGGCTGGACCCCGAAGTTCATCGACAACCAGATCGGCACCCGCGTCTACCGCGAGCTGCTCCGCTTCGCCACCGAGGTCCGCGACGACCCCGGCCACGCGGCGCGCGGCGCGATCGACAGCTTCCTGACGGACTTCGCCTGGGAGCTGCGGGAGGACCCGGAGATGATCGGGCGCATCGAGCGGGCCAAGGCCGACCTGCTCTCCCGTTCCGAGGTGCAGGACCTCATCGCCTCCGCGTGGTCGGCGGTCCGCGGCATGGTGCTGGAGGCCGCGGAGGACGAGAACAGCGAGTTGCGGGTCCGCATGCGGGACGGCCTGCGCAGCTTCGGCGCGCGGCTGGCGGACGACCCGCGCATGCAGGCCAAGGTCGACGGCTGGCTCGAGGACGCGGCGGAGTACGTGGTGGACACCTACCGGGGCGAGATCACCTCGCTGATCTCGGAGACGGTCGCGGGCTGGGACGCGAACGAGGCCTCTCGCAAGATCGAGGCCAACGTCGGCCGGGACCTGCAGTTCATCCGCATCAACGGCACGGTGGTCGGCGCGATCGCGGGGTTGGTGATCCACACCATTTCGACGTTGATCTAGTTGCACTGCCCCAGGGGCGCGAGGCTCTGCCGATCTGCGGCTCCTCCCCAGGCCTTCGGCCGGGAGGTGCCCCGGAGGTGCCCCCTGCGTGGGTGCGAGCAACCCACCGCAGGTGGATGGCCCGGTTCGCTCGGGATCTCGATGTCGTGGCAGGGGGTCCCCGGCCGGAAGCTGGGGGATGGTCGTGCCCCGCAGGGGGCACCTCCCGGCCGAAGGCTGGGGGAGGAGCCGCATACCGGTGGAGCCCAGCGCCCCTGGAGGGGCTTGCAACTGGCCCTCGTGAGAGTCTGGATCCCATGATCAGTGAGAACCTCCGAGCGTTCGTGGCCGCCATGCCGAAGGCCGAGCTGCACGTCCACCACGTCGGCTCGGCCTCGCCGCACGTCGTTGCCGGGCTGGCCGCGCGGTACGAGGGACACACCAAGGTGCCCACCGACCCGGACTCGCTCGCGAAGTACTTCGAGTTCACCGACTTCGCCCACTTCATCGAGGTCTACCTCTCCGTCGTCGACCTGATCCGGGACGCCGAGGACGTCCGCGCGCTCACCTACGGCGTCGCGGAGGACATGGCCCGGCAGAACATCCGCTACGCCGAGCTGACCGTCACCCCGTACAGCTCCGTGAAGCGTGGCATCGCGGGGGAGGCCTTCATGGAGGCCATCGAGGACGCGCGTCACGCCGCGGAGAAGGAGCTCGGCGTCACCCTGCGCTGGTGCTTCGACATCCCCGGGGAGGCGGGGTTGGAGTCCGCCGAGGTGACCGAGCGTCTCGCGCTCGGCCTGCGGCCGGACGGGCTGGTGAGCTTCGGGCTCGGCGGGCCCGAGATCGGGGTGCCGCGGCCGCAGTTCCAGCCGTTCTTCGACCGCGCCCGCGCGGCCGGCCTGCACAGCGTCCCGCACGCGGGGGAGAGCACCGGGCCGGAGACGGTCTGGGACGCGATCCGCTTCCTGGGCGCCGAGCGGATCGGGCACGGCACCCAGTCGGTCAAGGACCCGGCCCTGGTCGACTACCTCGGTGAGCACCGGATCCCGCTGGAGGTCTGCCCGACCTCGAACGTCGCCACCCGCGTCGTGGCCCGGATGGACGAGCACCCGATCCGGCAGATGGTCGAGGCGGGGCTCGTGGTGACCGTCAACAGCGACGACCCGCCGATGTTCGGCACGGACCTGAACCACGAGTACGAGGTCGCCGCCGCTCTGCTGGGCCTGGACGAGGCCGGCGTCGCGGAGCTGGCCGGGAACGCGGTGCGATCCTCCTTCCTCGACGACGCGGGCAAGGCGGGGCTGCTGGGTGAGATCGACGCGCATCTGGCGGCCTGGCGCCTGCGGGCGTAATCTGACGGCGCGTCAGAGAGCTCTGGGGTGAGACGCGTGGGGAGCCGGGATGGGACCGCGGTGGCTGTGGGGACTGCGCCGCGGTCTCATCCTCTTCGGTGAACTGACCGTCACCCTGGGGTTGGTGATGGTGCTGCTGGCGACGTACGAGCTGTGGTGGACCAACCGCTCCGCCGAGGCCAACGCCGCGCGGACGGTCTCCGCGCTGGAGCACCAGTGGGACCAGCAGGCCCAGCAGCACGCCCGGGCGCAGGCCGCAGCGCCGTCCGGGGCTCCGGCGCCCGGCGCCTCTTCGGGCGTCACACCCGCACCGGCCTCGGGCGGCTCCGGCGGCTCCGGTGGCTGGGGCGGCTCCGGCGGGACCGGCGGGACCGGCGGCGGGACCGGCATCAACAGCATGGCCCGCGACCTCACCGCCTTCGCGGTGATCCGCATCCCCGCCCTGAACCTGGTCTTCCCCGTCGCGGAGGGCGTCGACAAGTACGCCGTGCTCAACCACGGATACATCGGCCACTACCCGGGCACCGCGATGCCCGGCCAGCAGGGCAACTTCGCCGTCGCGGGGCACCGCAACACCCACGGCGAGCCCTTCCGCCACCTGGACCGGATCCGGGTCGGCGACGCCGTGTTCGTCGAGGTCGCGGGCTGGGACTACGTCTACCAGGTCGACTCGATCCTGCCCGAGACCGAGCCGGCCGACGGCACGGTGGTGCTGCCGGAGCCCTACAGCACCGACCACCCCTCCAGTCGGTACGGGTACCGCACGCCCGGCCGGTACATCACGCTCACCACCTGCACGCCCCCGTTCACCTCCCTCTACCGGATGGTGGTCTGGGGTCATCTGGTAGGCGAGCAGCCGCGGCCGGTTACCGTGGGGGCGTGAGCCCACCATCCTCGCAGGCGCCCCGCCTGCCCCACGCGCCCGGCGCACCCGTCCGGGCCGGCATCCCCGAGCACGGGCGGATGCCCAAGTACTACCTTGCCAAGGCTCAACTGACGGAACTGCTGGATGAGTTGGGTGAGGGAGCGACCCTGCCGGCCGAGCGCGAGCTGGCCGAGCGCTACGGCGTCGCCCGGGAGACCCTGCGCATGGCCCTGCGTGAGCTGCTGCTGGAGGGCCGGGTCCGCCGCCAGGGGCGCGGCACCGTCGTCGCCGGGCCGAAGATCGAGCAGCCGCTCGCGCTCGGCTCCTACACCGAGGGCGTCCGCAAGCAGGGTCACACCCCCGGCCGTCGCCTGATCGGGCTGGAGCGGTTCGCCGCCGCGGACGACGTGGCTGCACACGAACTCGGCGTCGAGCGTGGTGACTTCGTCTGGCATCTGGAGCGCGTGCTGCTGGTCGACGACGAGCGCGTCGGCCTGGAGAGCACCTATGCGCCCGTGGCGCTGCTGCCGCGCCTGGACGACGAGTTCGACCCGGTCGGCTCGTTCTACGCCTATGCGCGCGACGCCGGCGGCCTGGTCTCCGGCGGCGGCGAGGAGCGGATCGAGACCGTCCTGGCCACCCCGCGCGAGGCGCTGCTGATCGGCACGCCGCCCGCCCTGCCCATGTTGCTGCTGCACCGCCGTAGTTGGGACGTGAACGGGCGGTCCTTCGAGCGGGTTCGCACGCTCTACCGCGGGGACCGGTTCAGCTTCTCCACCGAGCTCAGGGCGTCCGAGTAGGCGGACCGGCAAGAGAGAGGGGGCGGCTTTCTAATCACAAAGCGATAACGGGTCTAGTCCAAACGTGCCGCCGCTGTTCATGCTGGATTCACCGGGAAGGTCCCGTCGCGCAACCGCGGAGATCGAAGGTCGTCGGCGTGAAGGTCATCGTTGTGGGAGCAGGAGCGCTGGGGACCATGCATGCCTGGCATGCGGTCCAGCGCGGTCATGAGGTCGTCCACCTGGAGCGGGAGGAGCAGGCGCGCGGCGCGTCCGTCCGCAACTTCGGCCTGGTCTGGGTCGGCGGCCGGTCCGAGGGTGCCGAGCTCGACACCGCGCTGCGGGCACGCGAGCTGTGGGAGCAGATAGCCGCCGAGGTGCCGGGCGTCGGGTTCCGCCCCTCGGGCTCCCTCACCGTCGTGCGCACCGAGGCGGAGCGCGCCGTCGCCGCCGAGGTCGTCACCCGGCCCGACGCCGCCCGGCGCGGCTGGGAGTGGCTGGACGCGGATGCCGTCCGCGAGGCCAACCCGGCGCTCGGTGGCAAGTACCTCGGCGCGCTCTGGTCGCCGCACGACGCCCAGGTCGAGCCGCGGGTCGCCCAGCGCGCCCTCCAGGAGCACCTGCGCGCGAGCGGCCGCTACGCCTTCCTCGGCGGCCGCGAGGTCCGCGAGGTCGTCGGCGAGAACGCCGTCCGCGACGACCGCGGCGAGCTGCACACCGGTGACCGCGTCGTGCTCTGCACCGGCGCCTGGCTCGGCGGCCTGGTCCGCGAGCTCGCCCCGCAGCTACCCGTCCGCAAGGTGCGGCTGCAGATGATGCAGACCGAGCCGCTGGACGTGCCGCTCACCACCTCCGTCGCCGACGGCGACAGCTTCCGCTACTACCCCGCCTACCAGGGCGCCGCCCTGGAGCGGCTGAACGCCGGTCAGCCGCAGCACCCGATCGCCGACGAGCACCGCATGCAACTGCTCATGGTCCAGCGCCGCGACGGCTCGCTGACCGTCGGTGACACCCACGAGTACGACCAGCCCTTCAACTTCGACGTCGTCGAGGAGCCCTACGCCTACCTGCGCGGCGTGGTCGAGGAGCTGCTCGGCCGGCCCATGCCGGCCATCCGCCACCGCTGGGCGGGCGTCTACGCCCAGTGCGTCGACACCACCCGCGTCGTCCACCGCGAGCGCGTCCGCGAGGGCGTCTGGCTGGTGACCGGCCCTGGTGGCCGTGGCATGACCTGTTCGCCCGCGATCGGCGAGGCGACCGCGAACGAGATGGAGCTGTAGACCGATGGCTGCGAAGCAGACGAAGCTGGTCGTCCTCGACATGGCCGGCACGACGGTGGCCGACGGCGGCCTGGTCGAACTCGCCTTCCAGGAGGCCGCGCGCGACCTCGGCGTCGAGGCCGGCACCGAGCGCCACGCGGCGATGCTCGCCGACGTGCGCGCCACGATGGGCGAGAGCAAGATCACCGTCTTCCGTCGCCTCTTCGGCGACGAGGGCCTCGCCCAGCGCGCGAACATCGCCTTCGAGGCCGCCTACGACCGCCTCGTCGGTGAGGGCCACTGCGCCCCCATCGAGGGCGCCGAGGCCGCGATCACCCAGCTGCGCGAGGCCGGCCTGACGGTCGTGCTCACCACCGGCTTCTCCGGTGCGACGCAGCAGCGCATCATCGCCGCCCTCGGCTGGGAGAAGCTCGTCGACCTGGCCCTGTGCCCGGCCGACGCCGGCCGTGGCCGCCCCTACCCCGACCTGGCGCTGGCCGCGTTCCTGCGCACGGCCGCGGCCGACAGCGTCACGGAGATGGCCGTCGTCGGCGACACCGGCTACGACATGCAGTGCGGCGTGCGCTCCGGCGCCGGCATCGTCGCGGGCGTCCTGAGCGGCGCCCACGACGCGATCCGCCTGCGCGAGGACGGCGCGACGCACGTGCTCGCCGGCGTCGCGGACCTGCCCGCGCTGGTGCTCTGACGACTGCCGCTCATGGACGTGGCCCCCCCCCCCCCCCCCGGGGGGCCGGGCGGGGGGGGGGGGGGGGCGGGTGGGGTGCACGGAGTGGGGGGACCGGTGCCCGCACCCCCCCGGGGGGGAGGGGGCCGTGGAGGTGTGGGCGGC